>NZ_JBVIJC010000004.1:69026-289765 GCF_055581605.1 Streptomyces sp. NPDC031418 | reverse complement strand
CAACCCTCGAGCGCGGACCCCCCCCCCCCCCCCCCCCCCCCCGGGGGGGGGCCCCCGCCACACCGGAGGGAACGAAATGGCACAGCCTGCGCAGGGGGCCGACACAGCCCCGTGTTCCACCCCGCCGGTGCACACCGAGGACGCCGTCACGTCCGTGCACCCGGTGGACGAGAAGCTCCACGTCTCGCGGCTCGTCCCCGCCGCGCTCCAGCACATCGCCGCCATGTACGCAGGCGTTGTCACTCCTCCGCTCATCATCGGCCAGGCCTGCGGACTCGACCTCGCGGCCCGCACCCGGCTGATCGCCGCGAGCCTGCTCATCGCGGGCGTCGCGACCCTCCTCCAGACCCTCGGCGTCAAGGGACTCGTCGGCAACCGGCTGCCCTTCGTCAACGCCGCCTCCTCGGCCGGAATCGCGCCGATCCTCGCGATCGCCGAGACCAACTCCCCGGGCCACCAGCTCCCCGCCGTCTACGGCGCGGTGATGGTCGCGGGTGTCTTCTGCCTCGCCGTCGGCCCGTTCTTCGGCCGGCTGCTCCGCTTCTTCCCGCCCCTGGTCACCGGCGTGGTCATCACCCTCATCGGGGTCACCCTGATGCCGGTCCCGGTGAGCTGGGCGCAGGGCGGCGACAAGAACGCCGCCGACTTCGGCTCCATGCGGCACCTCGCGCTCGCCGGGTTCACCCTCGCGGTGATCCTGCTGATCCAGCGCTTCGGCCGCGGCTTCGTCAAGCAGGTCGCCCTGCTGTGCGGACTGCTCGTCGGCACCCTGGCCGCCATCCCCTTCGGCATGGCCGACTTCGGCGCCCTGAGGTCCGCCCCCGTCGCCGCGCTGCCCGCGCCCTTCGCCTTCGGCACCCCCGAGTTCCAGCCCGCGGCGATCCTGTCGCTGTGCATCGTGATGCTGGTGCTGATGACCGAGTCCAGCGCCGGGATGCTCGCCCTCGGCGAGATCTGCGAGCGCCGCACCGACGCCCGGACCATCACCCGCGGCCTGCGCACCGACGGCATCGCCACCCTGCTCGGCCCCGTCTTCGGCGGCTTCCCCACCTCCGCCTTCGCCCAGAACGTCGGCGTCGTCTCGCTCACCCGGGTGCGCAGCCGCTATGTCGTCGCCGTCGCCGGCGGCACCCTGCTGGTCCTCGGCGCCTTCCCGGTGCTCGGCGCGGTCGTCTCCCTGGTTCCCCTGCCGGTCCTCGGCGGCGCGGGCATCGTCCTGTTCGGCTCGATCGCCGTCAGCGGCATCCGTACGCTGTCCGAGGCGGGCCTGGACGACAGCTCCAACATCATCCTGGTCGCGGTCGCACTCGGCGCCGGCATCATCCCGCTGGCCGCACCGACCTTCTACGCCGGCTTCCCGGCCTGGGCGCAGACCGTGCTCGGCTCCGGCATCAGCGCCGGCGCGCTCGTCGCGGTCCTGCTCAATCTGTTCTTCCACCATCTCGGCACCCGGAGCCGCCACCCGGCTGCGGCACTCAAATCCTCCTAGGGTCCTGCCGTGCCCTCCCCGTGGACCCTTCGTCCTCCTGTCCACGGGTCCGCCACTGAAAAGACAAGGAAGCACGATGGCACCATCGGCAGCCCAGCGCATCGTCATCGAGAACTGCGCCATCGCGACCGTGGACGCGGGCGACACGGAGTACGCCTCCGGTTACCTGGTCCTGGCCGGCAACCGGATCGAGTCGCTCGGCGCGGGCCAGGCCCCTCAGGGCCTGGAGAACGTGGTGCGCCGGATCGACGCGAGCGGCCATCTGGCCACGCCCGGTCTGGTCAACACCCACCACCACTTCTACCAGTGGATCACCCGGGGCCTGGCCACCGACCACAACCTGTTCAACTGGCTCGTCGCGCTCTACCCCACCTGGGCGCGCATCGACGAGCAGATGACCTACGCGGCCGCGCAGGGGTCCCTCGCGATGATGGCCCGCGGCGGTGTCACCACCGCCATGGACCACCACTACGTGTTCCCGCACGGCTCCGGCGACCTGTCCGGCTCGATCATCCGCGCCGCCGCCGAGATGGGCGTCCGCTTCACCCTGGCCCGCGGCTCGATGGACCGCAGCGAGAAGGACGGCGGCCTGCCGCCGGACTTCGCCGTCGAGACCCTCGAGGGCGCGCTCGCCGCGACCGAGGAGACCGTGCGCAAGCACCACGACGCTTCCTTCGACGCCATGACCCAGGTGGCCGTGGCGCCCTGCTCGCCCTTCTCCGTCTCCACCGAACTCCTGCGCCAGGGTGCCGAGCTGGCCCGCAGCCTCGGCGTACGGCTGCACACCCACGGCTCGGAGACCGTGGAGGAGGAGAAGTTCTGCCACGAGCTGTTCGGCATGGGCCCGACCGACTACTTCGAGTCCACCGGCTGGCTCGGTGAGGACGTGTGGATGGCGCACTGCGTCCACATGAACGACTCCGACATCGCCGCCTTCGCCCGCACGAAGACCGGCGTCGCCCACTGCCCGTCCTCCAACGCCCGCCTCGCCGCCGGTATCGCCCGCGTCCCCGACATGCTCAGGGCCGGCGTCCCGGTCGGCCTCGGCGTGGACGGCACCGCCTCCAACGAGTCCGGCGAACTCCACACCGAGCTGCGCAACGCCCTGCTGATCAACCGCCTCGGCGCGCACCGCGAGGCCGCCCTCAACGCCCGCCAGGCGCTGCGGCTCGGCACCCACGGCGGCGCCCAGGTGCTCGGCCGCGCGGACCAGATCGGCTCGCTGGAGCCGGGCAAGCTGGCCGACGTGGTGCTGTGGAAGATGGACACGCTCGCCCACTCCTCCATCGCCGACCCGGTGACCGCGCTGGTCTTCGGCGCGGCGGCCCCGGTCACCGCGTCCTTCGTCAACGGCAGGCAGATCGTGGACAACGGCCGCCTGGTCGCCGTCGACGAGGAGGCCATCGCGCGCTCCACCCGCGAGGAGGCCCAGCGCCTCGCCCGCATCGCCGCCCAGGCCTGATCCGGCGCGGCACTCCCCAGAACTCCGGCCGAGAGGGACGGCTCCCGGCCGGAGCCGTGGATCCGAGCGGGATCCACGGCAGCCGTCTCCGGGGCGCGTGTGGACGCACGCGCCCCGGAACGGTCACCGCTCACCCCCCGCTCACGCCCCCACGCTCCGTCACGGTCCGCACACCGCACCGCACCACCTCCCTGAAACCCACGTCGTCGTCGACGAACGTGTTACCCGCCCGGAGGAGCCGCCGTGGCCGCCCATCCTGTTGACGAGAAACTCCCCGCCCTGAAAATGGCGACCACCGGCCTACAGCATGTGGCCGCCATGTACGCCGGGGTCGTCGCCCCACCCCTGATCGTGGGCGCGGCCGTGGGCCTGTCCGCGACCGAGCTGACCTTCCTCACCGGCGCCTGCCTGTTCACCGCGGGCCTCGCCACCTTTCTCCAGACCCTCGGCATCTGGAAGATCGGCGCCCGGCTGCCGTTCGTCAACGGCGTCACCTTCGCCGGCGTCGCCCCCATGACCGCGGTCGTCGCCTCCGCCAAGGACAAGTCCGACGCGCTGCCGGTCATCTTCGGCGCGGTGATGGTCGCCGGCCTGCTCGGCTTCATCGCCGCGCCCTTCTTCAGCAAGGCCGTCCGCTTCTTCCCGCCGGTCGTCACCGGGTCGGTCATCACCCTGATCGGCGTGTCCCTCCTCCCGGTCGCCTTCGGCTGGGCCCAGGGTCCCAACCCGGCCGCCGACGACTACGGCTCGACCACCTATCTCACCCTCGCCGGGATCACCCTGGCCATCGTGCTGCTGCTGCGCCGCTTCACCCGCGGCTTCCTCAAGCAGATCGCCGTCCTGCTCGGCCTGATCGCCGGCACCCTCATCGCGATACCGTTCGGCGTCACCGACTTCTCCCCGGTGGCGAAGGCCGACGTGGTGGGCTTCCCCACCCCCTTCCACTTCGGCACCCCGCAGTTCCACCTCGCCGCGATCCTCTCCCTGTGCGTGGTGATGGTGGTCTCCATGACCGAGTCCACCGCCGACATGCTCGCCCTCGGTGAGATCGTGGAACGCCCGGCCGACGAGAAGACCATCGCGGCCGGTCTGCGCGCCGACACCCTCGGCTCCGCGCTCAGCCCGCTGTTCAACGGCTTCATGTGCAGCGCCTTCGCACAGAACATCGGGCTCGTCGCGATGACCCGGATCCGCAGCCGGTACGTCGTCGCCACCGGCGGCGGCTTCCTGGTCCTGATGGGCCTGTGCCCCATGGCCGCCTCGCTGATCGCGGTCGTACCCCGCCCGGTCCTCGGCGGCGCCGGCGTCGTGCTGTTCGGCTCGGTCGCCGCGAGCGGCATCCAGACCCTGGTCCGGGCCGGCCTCGACAAGGACAACAACGTCCTCATCGTCGCCGTGTCCCTCGCGGTCGGCATCATCCCGATCACCGCGCCGGAGTTCTACCACTCCTTCCCGCAGACCGCGAAGATCGTCCTGGACTCCGGCATCTCCACGGGCTGTGTCATGGCCGTGGTCCTCAACCTCCTCTTCAACCACCTCGGCAGAGGGCGTGAGGCGCAGGACGTCACCCATCCGATGGAGGCGGGCGAGGAGATCGCCGCCGCGCACTGAGATACCGCGCACGGATCACGACGACGGCGGGCGGGACCAGGTGAAACGACCATGGTCCCGCCCGCCGTGGGGCACGCTGGGGCCATGAACGAATCCGGCCGGGTCGAGGCCTTCAGCGACGGGGTGTTCGCCATCGCCATCACGCTCCTCGTCCTCGACATCAAGGTGCCCAGGACCGGCGAACACGGCGGCCTGTGGCAGGCGCTCGGGGCCCAGTGGCCCTCCTACGCCGCCTATGTGGTGAGCTTCCTGGTCATCGGCATCATGTGGGTCAACCACCATCAGGTCTTCAGCTATGTCACCCGCGTCGACCGCACCCTGATGTTCCTGAACCTGCTGGTGCTGATGGTGGTGGCCGCGGTGCCCTGGCCGACGGCGCTGCTCGCGGAGTATCTGCGCGAGGGCGCCCGGGCCGCACACACCGCCGCCGCCGTGTACAGCCTGGTGATGGTCCTGATGGCCCTCGCCTTCCAGGCCCTGTGGTGGCATCTGACCCGTACCGGCCACCTCTTCGATGCCCGCGTGGACACGGCGGCCGCCCGTGCCACCCGCGCCCGCTTCGCCCTGGGCTCCCTCGGCTACCCGCTCACCGTGGCGCTCTCCTTCGTCTCGGCGCCCCTGACGCTGGCCGCCCACGGGCTGCTGGCCGTGTACTACGGCTTCAACCAGATCGCCGTACCGACCCATGGGGACTCCGGCCCGGACGCGTCATGACGGCAGCCCGAACAGGGCGGGATCGGCGGCCAGTTCCCGGAACACCCTGCCGGGATCGGCGACCAGCCTGCGCTCCTTCAGGTCCAGCAGCCCGCCGACCCCGGTGACCTCCGCCGCGAGCGTGCCGTCGGCCTTGCGGATCTCCTGCACCACCCGGAAGGTCTTTCCGCCGCCCCACTGGAACGCGCAGGTCACGTCGGCCTCTTCACCGGCGCGCAGTTCTCGCAGATAGCGGATCGTCGTCTCCAGCGCCACCGGACCCACCCCGGTGCCGATCAGTTCGGCCTGGGTGATTCCGGCGGCCTGGAGCAGCGACCAGCGGGCGTGCTCCGCGTAGTTGAGGTACACCGCCTGGTTGAGATGGCCCTGCACATCGGTCTCGTAGCCGCGGACGGTCACCCGCACGGCGAACGGCTCACTCATGAACACCCCTGGTGTGTACGGCAATTCGGGTACGGCATCGCGTGGACGCCGCGACGGCCGCCCCCGATCCTGACACGCCCGTCACACCCGGCGCGGCGAGGCCAGCAGATAGCGGGCCCGGGTCCGCGGCTCGGTGTACTCGCCCGACTGCCATCCCGCCCGCTCCAGCGTGGCCGCGCAGGCCGCCAGCGTCCCGGCGTCCGGCGCGTACACGGCGACCGCCTCCGGCTGCGGGGTGGCGCGCACCCGGTACCCCTCCGCCGACCGGTCCGCCGGGTGGTGCCCGGCCGCCTCCAGGGCGAGCGCGGCGGCCCGCACCAGATGCGCCCGCTCCCAGCCGCACGGCCGGTCCACGGCACCGTCCGGGTTGGTCATCCGGCGCAGCTCCAGCAGCCCCTGCCAGGCGCTGTGCACCTCCCGCTGCCGCTCCGGGCCGGACACCGGGTCCTGGCGCGCATCGCCGACCCGCGCCGCGAACACCCCGGTGTCCGGCGCGGGTTCCGGCGCGGCGGCGGGTGCCGGTTCGCGTATCCGGTGCCCGGCGGGGGTGAGGAAGTGGTCGTGCGGCGGCCGCGGATGCCGGAACGCGAGCCCGTGCCGCACCAGCGCCGCGAGCTGGGCCGGGGTCCCGCGCAGCCGGCCGGTGACCGGATCGGCGGCCTCGATCACATGCCGCTGCGCGGCGCTCGGTGGTCGGGTCACGGCACACTCCTTCCCGGCGGCCGCCCCCCCCGGACGACCCCTCCCTCCGCAGCGTACGACCCCCCTCTGACAACGCCCGCCCCCGTCAAGCTGCCCTGTGCAGTCCACCCCTTCCCGGTGGGCACCGCCCGGCCGGGGCCGGTGCTCACATCCGTCCGGCCCGATCTGTGCGGCGGGATTTACCCCTCGTGAGCGGGCCGGGAGACACCCGTGTAATGAGCGGTTCGTACGATTCCGGAGGTGGGTTCGGACAGAGCACAGCGAAGGGAGACGCCGGTGGCCGCGCCGGGCTCGGGGAACGAGGGCACGACGAAGGTGCGCACCGTCTGCTCGTACTGCGGGGTGGGCTGCGGGCTGGTCCTCGACGTCGGCACCGGACCCGACGGGCGCCGTACGGTCCTGAGGGCGAGCGGCGACAAGGAGCATCCCGCGAACTTCGGCCGGCTGTGCACCAAGGGCGCGACCACGGCCGACCTGCTCGCCGCCCCCGGCCGGCTGACCACCGCCCTCGTCCGGCTGGACCGCGGCGAGGAGCCCCGGCCCGCGCCGGTGGCGGACGCCGTCGCCGAGACCGGCCGCCGGCTGCGCCGGATCGTCGACGAGCACGGCCCCGACGCCGTCGCCCTCTATGTCTCCGGGCAGCTGAGCCTGGAGGCGCAGTATCTGGCGAACAAGCTGGCCAAGGGGTTCATCCGGACCAACCGCATCGAGTCCAACTCCCGGCTGTGCATGGCCAGCGCGGGCACCGGCTACAAGCTGTCCCTGGGCGCGGACGGGCCGCCCGGCTCCTACCAGGACCTCGACGCGGCGGACGTCTTCCTCGTCATCGGTTCCAACATGGCCGACTGCCACCCCGTCCTCTTCCTGCGGATCATGGAGCGGGTGAAGTCGGCGGGCGCCCGGCTGATCGTCGTCGACCCGCGGCGCACCGCCACCGCCGACAAGGCCGACCTGTTCCTCCAGATCGCCCCGGGCACGGACCTGGCCCTGCTCAACGGCCTGCTGCACCTGCTGCACGCCGAGGGCCGCACCGATCCCGAGTTCATCGCCGCGCACACCGAGGGCTGGGAGGAGATGCCCGCCTTCCTCGCCGACTACCCGCCCGCCACCGTCGCACGGATCACCGGCGTCCCGGAGGCGGACCTGCGGGAGGCGGCGCGGCTGATCGGCGAGGCGAAGGAGTGGACGAGCTGCTGGACGATGGGCCTCAACCAGTCCACGCACGGCACCTGGAACACCAACGCCCTGGTCAACCTGCACCTCGCCACCGGCGCGATCTGCCGCCCGGGCAGCGGGCCGTTCTCCCTCACCGGCCAGCCCAATGCCATGGGCGGCCGGGAGATGGGCTACATGGGACCGGGCCTGCCCGGACAGCGCTCGGTGCTCGTCGACGCCGACCGGGCCTTCGTCGAACAGCTGTGGGAGCTGGAGCCGGGCGCCCTGCGCGCCGACGGCGTCGGCCGGGGCACGGTCGAGATGTTCCGGCAGATGGCCGACGGCGACATCAAGGCGTGCTGGATCATCTGCACCAACCCGGTCGCCTCCGTCGCCAACCGCAAGACGGTCATCGAGGGCCTGGAGGCCGCCGAGTTCGTCGTCACCCAGGACGTGTTCGCCGAGACGGAGACGAACGCCTACGCCGACGTCGTACTGCCCGGGGCGCTGTGGACCGAGACCGAGGGCGTGCTGGTCAACAGCGAGCGCACGCTCACCCTCGCCCGCCCGGCCGCCGATCCGCCCGGCGAGGCCATGGCGGACTGGCGCCTGATCGCCGCCGTGGCCCGCGCCATGGGCTACGAGAAGGGGTTCGCGTACGACAGCGCCGAGGAGATCTTCGAGGAGATCAAGCGGGCCTGGAACCCGGCGACCGGCTGGGACCTGCGCGGAGTGAGCTACGAGCGGCTGCGGACGACCCCGGTGCAGTGGCCGGCGGCGACCCCGGACGGGCCCGACCGCAATCCGATCCGGTACCTCGACGAGAACGGCTCGCCGGTCTTCCCCACCCCGAGCGGCCGGGCGGTCTTCCACGCCCGGCCGTATCTGCCGGCCGCGGAGATGCCCGACGACGACTACCCGTACCTGCTCAACACCGGCCGGCTCCAGCACCACTGGCACACCCTGACCAAGACGGCCAGGGTCGCCAAGCTGAACCGGCTCGCCCCCGGCCCCTTCGTGGAGGTGCACCCACGGGACGCGGCCGCCCTGGGGCTCGCCGACGGCGACTCGGTGGAGGTCGCCTCGCGGCGCGGGCGGGCCGTGCTGCCCGCGCTCGTCACCGACCGGGTCAGGCCGGGCTGCTGCTTCGCGCCCTTCCACTGGAACGACCTGTTCGGCGAGTACCTGAGTGTCAACGCGGTGACCAGCGACGCCGTCGACCCGCTGTCGTACCAGCCCGAGTTAAAGGTGTGCGCGGTGTCGCTGACCAGGGTGAGCACCCCGGTGACGGTACGCACGCCCGTGCCGGCGGCCAGCGCGGCCAAGACCGCCGGGGCCACGACCCCCGCGGCCACGACACCGGCGGGGGGCGCGTCGGCGCCGACGCTTCCCGGGGGCCGCTCCGCCGGGTCCGCTGCCGCCGCGTTCGGGCTGGACCCCGCAGCGGCGCCTCCCGTGCTCGCCGAGCACGAACGCCGCTATCTGAGCGGCTTCCTCGCCGGTATCCCCTCCGGCGCCCCGGGCATCCCGGTGCTGCCGCCGGACGCCCCGTTCAGCCCGGAGCACGCCCTGTGGGTGAACGGCGTCCTGGCCGGGATGTACTCCAGGGCCGAGCAGGCCCCCGCGCCCACCGGCGCGGCACAGCCCCGGGACGGATCCGCCCGCCGTCAGGTGGTGATCCTCTGGGCCTCGCAGACCGGCACCGCCGAGGAGTTCGCGACCGCCGCGGCCGAGCGGCTCACCGCCGAGGGCCATCCCGTCTCCCTCCTGCCCATGGCCGACACGGCCCCCGCCGCGCTGCCCGCCGAGGCCGACCTGCTGCTGATCACCAGCACCTTCGGCGACGGCGACGCCCCGGACAACGGCGCCGGGTTCTGGGACGCCCTCGCCGCACCCGACGCCCCGCGCCTGCCGGGCAGGCGCTACGCCGTGCTGGCCTTCGGCGACTCCTCCTACGACGACTTCTGCGGGCACGGTCGCCGCCTGGACCGGCGGCTGGCCGAGCTGGACGCGGTACGGCTGGTGCCGCGCACCGACTGCGAACCGGACTACGGGACGGCGGCCGAAGCCTGGCTCGACCGGGTACGCACCGCGCTGAACGCCCCCGGGCAACCGGCCCCCAACCCCACCCGCATCCCCGCCCCCGCGGCACCCCGGCCCGGCCGGGCCGCCCCGGTCACCGCCCGCCTCACCGGCAACCGCCTGCTCAGCCGGCCCGGCGCCGGCAAGGAGGTCCGGCGCTTCACCTTCGACACCCGCGACAGCGACACCCCGCTGGTCTACGAGGCCGGGGACGCGCTGGCCGTCCACCCCGTCAACTGGGCGGAGACGGTGACGGAGTGGCTGGCCGTCACCGGTCTGGACGCCGGTACGGCCGTACGGCTCGACGGCGTCGGGGAACTGCCCTTCGCCGAGGCCCTGCTGCGCCACCTGGACATCACCCGGATCACCCCCGGCCTGCTGCGCTTCGCCGCCGACCGCGCCCACGACCCGCGCGAGCTGCGCAAACTCCTGCGCCCGGACAACAAGGACGAGCTGGCCAAGTGGTCCTGGGGACGCCAGGCCGTCGACGTCCTCGCCGAGTTCGGCATCCGGGCCGGGGCGCAGGAGTGGGCGGACGTGCTGGGCCGGCTGCAACCCCGCCTGTACTCCATATCCTCCAGTCCGCTGACCGATCCCCACCGGGTGTCGGTGACGGTTTCCGTGGTCCGCTACGAGAACCCGGCCGGCCGGCCCCGCCAGGGTGTGTGCTCGCCCTTCCTCGCCGACGCCGAACTTGACACCCCGGTGCCGGTACGGGTCCAGCGGGCACCGCACTTCCGGCCGCCCGCCGACCCGGCCGTACCGGCGGTGATGGTGGGCCCCGGCACCGGCATCGCGCCCTTCCTGGGCTTCCTGGAGGAACGCCGGGCCCGCGGCCACCGCGCGCCCAACTGGCTGTTCTTCGGCGAGCAGCACCGTGCGACCGACTTCTACTACGAACAGGAGCTGGCCGCCTTCCTCGCCGACGGCACGCTCACCCGCCTGGACACCGCCTTCTCCCGCGACCAGCGCACCAAGATCTATGTGCAGGACCGGATGCGCGAGCACGGCCCGCTGCTGTGGTCCTGGCTGCGGGACGGCGCCCATCTCTACGTCTGCGGCGACGCCTCCCGCATGGCGAAGGACGTGGACCGGGCCCTGCGGGAGATCGCCGTCCTGCACGGCGGCCTCGACGAGGCGGAGGCGGAGACCTACGTCAAGCAGCTCACCGCCGACAAGCGGTATGCCCGGGACGTGTACTGACCGCCGGCCGACGGGTCAGCCGGGCGGACGGATGTTCCAGCCCGCGATCACCGGACGGGCGTGTTCCGTGCCCAGGCGGCACAGCGCCCCCGTGGCCAGCTGGAACAGCGCCCCGTGCCCGGGCGGCAGGCCCAGCCGGCGGGCGGTGAGCACCCGCAGGAAGTGGCCGTGGGCGATCAGCACCACGACCCCCTCCGTGTTGGCGAGGGCGGCGTCGGCCTTGGCGAGCATCCGGTCGGCGCGCTCCCCGACCTGTTCCGGTGTCTCACCCGGATGCTCCGGCGGCCCCGGCGCGACCCCGTCCGTGAAGAGGAACCAGCCCGGCCGGTCGCGCTGGATCTCCATGGTGGTGACCCCCTCGTACCCGCCGTAGTCCCACTCGCACAGGTCGGCGTCGACGCGCGCGTCCGGGATGCCGATCAGCTCGGCGGTCTCCCGGGCCCGTTGCAGCGGGCTGACGAACGCGGCGCCGATCCGGTGCGAGCGGACCAGCGGCACCAGCCGGCGCGCCTCCTCCCGGCCGTGCTCGGTGAGCGGCACGTCGGTCCGGCCGGTGTGCCGTCCGGACCGTGACCACTCGGTCTCACCGTGCCGGACGAGAAGGAGGTCACCCACGTCCGCGCCCTTTCCGCTCGCCTGTCAGCACCGTGTCACAGGGCCCCCGCGGCCCGCAGGACGGACTGCGCCAGACGGCCGTTCTCCACCGCCGCGCCCACCCCGGAGGGGAAGGCGAACCGGCGCCGGGTGTAGCCGTACGCGATCCCGCTGTCCGGGTCGGCGAAGCCGAGCGAGCCGGTCGCGCCGCTGTGCCCGAAGGTGCCCTTGCCGAGGTGCGGGTAGAGCCCGGCGACATGCTCGAAGCCGAGCGCGAAGTGGTCCTCGGAGCCGGTCACCAGGTCGGGGCCGCCGGGCGTGCGCAGCGCGCCGAACAGGGCCACGGTGTCGGGGGTGAGCAGCGCCGGCCTGCCGGCCAGCCCGTCGACGGCGGCCGCGTACAGCCCGGCGGTCCCGCGCGCGTTGCCCACCACACCGGAGGACGCCGGTCCGAGGGCCCGCACCCGGGGGTGGTTGCCGAAGGCCACCAGGTCGGTCGGCTCGGGCCCGTGCGCGTTGAAGGCGATGCCCCGGAAGCTGTCCGGGGCCATGGCCCGCGCCTTCAGCAGCTCGGCCTCCTGCGGAGTCGGCCGCAGCGGCTGGACCTCCGCCCAGCGCGGCTCGAGGTCCGCCGGCAGCCCGAGGTGCAGGTCGAGGCCGTACGGCGCCCGGATCCGCTCCTCGTACACCTCCTGGAGCGTCCGGCCGGTCGCCCGGCGCACCACCTCGCCGGTGAGCGCGCCGATGACGAAGGCGTGGTAGCCCCATTTGGTGCCCGGCTCCCACAGCGGCCGGCGGCCCGCGAGCCGCGCCGCGACGAGCCGGTCGTCGGCCAGTTCCTCGACGGTGAAGGGCTGTTCGGCGTCACCGACCAGTCCGGCCCGGTGCTCCAGCAGCTGCCCGAGGGTCAGCCGGTCCTTGCCCTCGGCGCCGAACTCCGGCCAGTACGCGGCGACTTCCCGGTCCAGGTCGAGCACCCCCTCCTGCACCAGCAGCGCCACGACCAGGTGGGCGGCGCCCTTGGCGATGGAGTACAGAGTCGTCAGGGTGTCCCCGTCGACGCCGTCGCCGCCCCACAGGTCCACCACGCGGCGCCCGTGCCAGTACACCGCGAGCTGGGCCCCCGGGTCGTCCCGCTGCTCGGCGAGGACCGCCGCGAACTCCTCGCGGACGCCCTCGAACCCCTCGGCCACCGTCCCGTGCACGTCGATCGGCATCTGTTCCCCCTGTCGGTGATCAGTCACGGAGATCACCAACACGGGCCGGTACCCGGGGCATTCCCGGGACGGCGGGCGGCCGCCCCGGCCGGGGTCAGGAGCCGGCCGGGGTGAGCCGCGGCGGTGCCATGGCCAGGGTCTGTCCGCAGGCGTCGATCGAGGCGGACCGGTGCCGGGTGTCCGTCACCGGCACGGTGGCGGCGCCGGAGTCGTGCGGGGCCCGGACCACCGCCTCGCTCTGCCGTACGCACCAGTCGTCCGCGCCCTTCGTCCCGCGGCGCGTGTAGCGCAGGTCGACGGTCACCGTCCGCCGCGCGCGCTCGGGCAGGGTGAGGGCGTTGCCGCCGCCGTGCCCGGCGCCCTCGATGCTGTCCGCCTTGCCGTTGTGGATCTCCAGCGCCGGGTAGCCGTGGAACTCACAGGGGGTGGAGCCCTGGTTGACGGCGGTCAGCCGGGCCCGGCCCGGGCCGGCGCTGCCGAGGACGGTCAGGGTCCAGGTCAGCGCGGCGGTCCGGCACGCCCGCAGAGGCGTGGCCGGCTCGGCGGTCAGGGTGGTGCTCGGGGTGGTCGAGACCGTGGCGCTCGTCCCGCAGGCCGTCAGCAGCAGGCCGGTGGTGAGTGCGGTGAGGGCGCCGGTCAGCCGGGTCGTCGCTCGCATGGTTCCCCCTTCGGTGGCGTCGATGTGGTCGGTGGCCGGTCAGCTGCTCGGCGGCGCGACCAGCGTGTTCTCCGTGCCGAGGGAGGTGGCGCCGGTCTCCGCGTACAGCGTGGTCTCGCCGTCGGACCAGCGCACGAGCAGGTCGTTGCCGGTGTGGTCGGAGGTGAGGTCGCCGGCGGCCATCACCTGGGCGTGCTGCCAGGTGGTGTTGGGGCCGCGCAGCCGGGTCCGGGTGCCGAGCCCGGTGGCCGAGACCCCGGCGTAGCTGTCGAGCGAGCCGTCGGTCCAGCGGACGAGCACATCGGCGCCGGCCCGGCCGCCGAAGGCACCGCCGCTCAGCAGCGCGGCCTTGGTCCAGGTGCCGTTCGCGCCGAGGAGCCGCTTGCCGGTGCCGAAGGAGCCGGAGCGGATCCCGGTGTACAGCACCAGGCTGCCGTCGGACCGGCGGACCAGCAGGTCGGTGGCGCCCTTGGCACCGTGGAACTGTCCGGCGGTGAGCTGGACGGCGTTCTTCCAGTCGGAGTTGGGCTTGGCCATCTGCACCTCCCGGCCCACCCCGGAGGGGCCGAGATCCGGGTAGAGGGTGACCTCGCCGTCGGACCAGCGCACCAGGAGCCCCGGCCGGCTGGCGCCGAAGAGACCGCCGGTGATGCTCCGGGCGTGGGTCCAGGTGGTGTTGGCCTTGGCCACCCGCCGCTCGGCGGCGAACCCGCCCTGACCGTCCCCGGGGAACAGGGTGATCCCGCCGTCGGCCCAGACGACGAGGACGTCGCCGAAGCCGTCGCCGGTGTAGTCGGCGGAGGCCATCAGCGAGGCCGTGCGCCAGCGGGACGCGCCGCCGGGCAGCAGCAGCCCGTGGTACGCCGGCAGCCCGGCGGGCGGGTCCTGGCCGGCCACCGCGTCCGCGAGGAGCTGGGCGGCGGCGTCGCCGAACGCCGGGGCGTAGCTGATGTAGTCGACGTTCGCGTCGTTGCCGCCGCCGTTGTAGCCGCCGAGGTTGCCGATGACGTGGCCGGTGCGGCCGTCGTCCTGGTAGTCGGTGATCCAGGGGCTGCCGGACACTCCGCCGTAGTAGCCGCCGCAGACCATGGCGAGCTGCCGGTAGCCGGGCAGCTGCTTCGTCGGCACGGTGCACTTGACGGCGCGTCCCGCGCTGTTGTGGCTGTACGACGGGTAGCCGACGACGGTGACGTTCTTCTGCGTGTAGCCGCGCGGCCGGGTGAAGGTGAGGCCGCCGCCCACCGCGTCCTGGAGGCTCTGGCCGCGCTGGTTGGCCGACACCCGGGCGAACGCGGTGTCCAGGTCGGACGCGGCCTTCTTGGTGGTGGTGGACCCCTTGTCGGGCACATAGCGGGGGTCGATGTAGACGTGCTGGATGTGGAAGATGCCGTACGGCTGCTGGTCGGGGCCGGCGCCCTGCACGAACTGCGGGACGAAGATGTAGTCGCCCTTCATGCTCAGCGCGCAGTGGGCGGCGGTGAGGACGATGTTCCGCGCGGTGGTGTCGATCACGCTGCCGGTGCAGTGCCAGGTGGTCCCGTCCGGTCCGTCGGAGCCGAAGAAGGTGCCCACCAGGCGGGTCCCCTTGAACGGGGTGCCCTGCGGGCGGCCCGTCGCCGCGACCGAGGGTCCGCTGCCGCCCGGGGCCGCCCGGCCCCCGTCCAGCGGCGCGGCGTCCGCCATGCGCTGCGCCGTCCAGAACCGCGCGGCGTCCCGGGCCTCCTGTCCGGCGCCGGGCCGGGGCGGCGGGGCCGTCCCCGCCTGCGCGTCCGGGGTGGCGGCGCCGGTGAGCGCCGCCGCGCACAGCACGGCGACGGACGTCCGGCGTATTCGGTACGTGAACAACGGTGCCCCCTGATCTGACCGACCGGTCCGGGGGGAACGGGGCTCGGCGGTGCGGCGCTGGTCGGGCGCGGCACCGGGAGCCTGTCGGCGCCTGCCCGTGCAAAAGCCCCCCGGTCGTGCGGGCAGATCTTCGCACGGATGCGCGAACGCAGGGAAACCGGGAGCGGGCTACTGCCGATATCCGCCGAGGAAGCGCCCGATCCGGCCGATGGCCGCCTCCAGGTCCTCGGCGTGCGGCAGGGTGAGGATGCGGAAGTGGTCGGGGGAGGGCCAGTTGAAGCCGGTGCCCTGGACCACCTGGATCTTCTCGCGCAGCAGCAGGTCCAGGACGAACTTCTCGTCGTCGTGGATCGGGTGCACCTTGGGGTCGATGCGCGGGAAGGCGTACAGGGCGCCCTTGGGCTTCACACAGGACACGCCGGGGATCTCGTTGAGCTTCTCCCAGGCCACGTTCCGCTGCTCGTGCAACCGCCCGCCGGGCAGCGTCAGTTCGCGGATGGACTGGCGGCCGCCGAGCGCGGCCTGGATGGCGTACTGCGCGGGGGCGTTGGCGCACAGCCGCATGGAGGCCAGCATGGTCAGGCCCTCCAGGTAGTCCTTGGCGTGCTGCCGCGGGCCGGTCACCACCAGCCAGCCGGAGCGGAAGCCGGCCACCCGGTAGGTCTTCGACAGGCCGCAGAAGGTGAGCACGACCAGGTCGGGGGCGAGCGCGGCGGCCGAGTGGTGGACGGCGTCGTCGTACAGGATCTGGTCGTAGATCTCGTCGGCGAACACCATCAGGCCGTGCCGGCGGGCGAGGTCGAGGATGCCCTCCACGACCTCCTTGGGGTAGACCGCGCCCGTGGGGTTGTTCGGGTTGATGATGACCACGGCCTTGGTGCGGTCCGTGATCTTCGCGGCCATGTCGGCGAGGTCGGGGGTCCAGTCGGCCTGCTCGTCGCAGAGGTAGTGCACCGCCTTGCCGCCGGCGAGCGTCGTGACGGCCGTCCACAGCGGGAAGTCCGGCGCCGGGATGAGGATCTCGTCGCCGTCCTCGACCAGCGCCTGTACGGCCATGGAGACCAGCTCGGAGACGCCGTTGCCGAGGAAGACGTCGTCGACCCCGACCTCCAGGCCCAGGGTCTGGTAGCGCTGGGCGACCGCGCGGCGGGCGGAGAGGACGCCGCGCGAGTCGGTGTAGCCGTGCGCCTGCGGCAGCATCCGGATCATGTCCTGGAGGATCTCCTCCGGCGCCTCGAAGCCGAAGGCCGCGGGGTTGCCGGTGTTCAGGCGCAGCACGCTGTGGCCCGCCTTCTCCAGCGCGTCCGCGTGCTCGATCACCGGACCGCGGATCTCGTAGCAGACCTCGCTGAGCTTGTTCGACTGCCGGAACTCCATGCGCCCCTCCGGAAACTCGTGGTGCTTGGTTTTACCAAGTTCGAGCTTGGAAAGTCCAACAAGTTGTCTAGACTGCGTCGCATGTCACCACGCCGAAGCTACGACCAGTACTGTTCCGCAGCCCGTGCGCTCGACCTGGTCGGCGACCGCTGGACCCTGCTGATCGTCCGGGAGCTGCTGGCGGGTCCGCGCCGCTACACGGACCTGCACGCGGACCTGCCCGGCGTGAGCACGGACGTACTCGCCTCCCGGCTGAAGGACATGGAGCGCGACGGGCTGGCCACCCGGCGCCGGCTGCCCCCGCCGGGCGCGGCCTACGTCTACGAACTCACCGACCGCGGCCGTGAGCTGCTGCCGGTCCTCCAGGCGCTGGGCACCTGGGGCGAGCGGGAACTGGGCGAGCGGCGCCCCACCGACGCCGTCCGCGCCCACTGGTTCGCCCTGCCGCTGCTGCGCGCCCTGGAGGGCGAGGGCCTTGTCGAGGTCCGCCTGGACGAGGGCACCTTCCACCTCCGCCTCGGCACGGACGAGGGCCCGGTGTACGGCGACGGCCCCGCCCCCGCCGAGCCCGACGCGCGGCTCACCCTGGACGCGGAGACCTGCGAGGCGCTGGCCCGCGGCGAGACGACCCTCCCGGCCGCCGCCCGCACCGGCCGGCTTCAGGTGACCGGCACCGGCTCCCTCGCCAAGGCGCTGCACAGCGGTTGAGCCCCCGCACCCGAGGCGCGCGGGTGACCGGGAAAGGCGAAGGCCCGCCTCGCGGCGGGCCTTCTGAACAGACGTCGGGTCGGGCGTTCGGGTCAGGCGCTCGGGGGGACGCGGGAGGGGCGGCCCGAGCCCCGGGTCAGGGTGTAGCCGCCGATGCCGGCCAGTGCCGCCAGCGCGGCGCCGATCCCCGTCCACACCCAGCGGTCGGTCCACCAGCCCGACGACCAGCCGTCGTGGGAGCCGAAGCTGGACAGCACCGCGGTCTTCCCGGAACCCTTGCCGTCGGCCTTGGACGCGACCGCGATCCCGGGGACCAGCGGCTTGCCCAGCGAGCCGTCCACCGCGGCCGCGCCGCCGATGTCCTTGGAGTCCACCCGCACCTCGGCGCTCACCGGCAGACCGAGGTCGGCGTTGCCGAGGTCCACCACCGTCAGCCGGACGTAGTACGTGCCGGGCAGCGGGTCGTTCGCCCACGCCTCGGACCAGCCGCGCACGGTACGCAGCACACAGGCCAGCTGCACCGTGCCCGGGCCCTGCGCGGCGCGGGTGGACGCGCCGTACTGGCAGGCCTGGCGGCGCCGCAGCCCGTCGTACACATCGAGCTGCCAGGTCTCGGTGCCGTGCGTCTGCGGCAGCTTCACCGTCGCCTTGACGGTCGGCCGCTGACCGCTGTCGGCCGGGAACGACCAGTACAGGTAGTCACCGGTGGAGCCGGACGCGGTGGCCTGCTGTCCCTGCTCGATCTCGGTGGCGGTACGGAAGGAGGTGCCCGCCCGGGTGGGCGCCTGGCCGTCACCGGAGGCGCTCGGGGACGGGGAGGGGGAGTCGGCGGCGGCCGGACCCGCGGCCAGTCCCAGCGCCAGCAGCGCGGCGCCCAACGCTCGTGTGATCCGCATCAGTTCGTCCTCCAGACGGCGACCCGCCAACGCGACAGCCAGCCCCACAGCAGCCCCGCGAGGAAGCCGAACAGCACCAGTGCGCCGAGCAGCCACCAGCCGCGGCCGAGCCCGAAGGACGCCACGTCGTGGTGGCCCGACGGGCCGTCCACCACGTCCACCGTCAGCTCCAGCGGCAGACCCGGCGTGGTCTTCACGCCGGCCGCGGCCGAGAAGGAGTGGGTGACCTGGAGGCACACGGTCTCGGCGGTCGCGTTGTCGTCGTCGCTCTCCGGCTTCGGGTAGCGCAGCCCGGTGGAGATCACGTCCGTACGGCCGGTGCCCGCCGCCTCGCCGCGCACTATCTCACGGCCGTGCAGCGTCACCGCCCGCAGCAGCACCCCGTAGTCGGGGTTGACGGCCCGGTCGTCGGCCACGCTCACCGAGGCGCGCAGCTCCTGGCCCGGCTCGACGGAGACCTTGTACCAGCGCTGCTGCCCGAACTGCTCGCGGTCGGTGTACAGCCCCGACTTCAGCGTCGGCGCGGCCGTGCACTGGGCCGCGCCCTCGGTGGCCACCGGGGTGACCACCGGATCGGCGGCCCGGTCCACCAACTGGTTGACCCGGTCGCTCAGTTCCTCCCGGTGCCGCACATCGGTGTAGGTGCCGCCGGTGGCGTCCGCGATACAGCTGAGCTGGTCGCGGGTCTTGGCGTCCGGCACCAGACCGAGGGTGTCGATGGTGAGCCCGATGCCCTTGGCCGCGATCTCCCGGGCCACCTCGCACGGGTCGAGCGGCGCGCAGGTGTCCTCACCGTCACTGATCAGGACGATACGGCGGGTTCCGCTGCCCCCGTCGAGATCGTTGGCCGCCTTCAGCAGGGCGGGCCCGATCGGCGTCCAGCCGGTCGGCTGGAGGGTGGCCACCGCCGTCTTCGCGTCGGTCCGGTTCAGCGGGCCGACCGGATACAGCTGCGCGGTGTCCTTGCAGCCCTCCTGGCGGTCGTTGCCTCGGTAGTTGGCGCCCAGGGTGCGGATGCCGAGCTGGACCTCCTGCGGGGTCGCGTCCAGCACCTCGTTGAACGCCTGCTTCGCCGCGGCCATCCGGGAGCCGCCGTCGATGTCCCGGGCGCGCATGGAACCGCTGACGTCCAGGACGAGTTCGACCTTCGGCGCGGTCTGGTCCGTCTCGTCGGCCACAGCCCCGCCGGGGAACGCGATCCCGGCCGCCAGGGCGGCGAGCAGAGCGCAGACTCCCGCCGCCAGCCGTTGTCTTCTGATCATCGCCGGATCTTATTGATCAGACGGGCCGGGCTCCAAAACGAGCGGGTTGGGCAGCAACGCCCACTGGTCACCGGGTGTGTCCGGGGACAGCCGCATCAGCGTCAGCGCCTTGGCGGGCAGCGGCGCCCGGCGCAGGGCCGCCAGGTCGGCGGTGTCCGGCAGGTCCGGTACGACGGCCCCGAGCGCCGCACCCAGGGCGGGCCCGGAGCCCGCCGTACCGGCCAGGGCGCCCGCCACCAGGGACCCGAACAGCTTGCGCCGCAGGGCCGTTTCGTCGTCGGTGACCAGACGGCCGCCGAGCCGCGGCGGGGCGATGCCGTGCCGGGCCAGCCGGGCGGGGCTGACCCGGATGTCGGCCAGGTCGCGGTAGACCAGGCGCAGTGGGGTGCCGTCCGCCGCGAGCACCACCAGGAGGTTCTGGCCGTGCGCCTCCAGGGCCACGCCGAGGTCGAGCAGGCGCAGGCCCACCGTGAGCGCCAGCCGGGCGAACCCGGCGAGCCAGTCGGGGGAGCCGGGCAGCCCGGTGCCGGCCAGCGCGGCCACCGGCAGGACGCGTTCGCCGGGGCCGGCGTACACCTCCGGCGGCTCCCGCAGCAGCGCGGCCAGCTCGGGGGAGTGGGCCGTGACCGCGCCCAGGGTGCGGGTGATGTGCAGCAGCCCGTCCGTGCGCGCGGTCAGCTCCTCGGCCAGCGCCGCCAGCGGCGCGGCGGCCGCCACCGAGTACGGCGAGATGGTCCGCACCGAGGACGTCAGCCGCGCGCTCAGCGCGGTCTTCACATGCGGGCCGCCGGGCAGCGCGAGCGTGCGCAGCGACATCAGGGGGTGCGCCGGGCGCCACCGGGCGACCGGCCGGTCGAGGGCGTGCGCCGCCTGCCAGGGGTGCACCGGGATCAACAGGCGTTCCCCGTTGCGGAGTTCCGCCGGCCACTCACCGGTGAGCAGGCACTCGTCCGCGGGGACCGGCACCGTGCCCAGCTCCACCACCGGCCGGTGCTCCGGGGCGTACGCCAGCTGGTCGGCCACCGAGAAGCCGGGCCGGGCCCGGCAGTTGGGGTGGAACGGGTGCCCGTCGACCACCCGCTGCTCCCACTCCCAGTCGTGCTCCGGCCACTCCTTCGGGTGATCCGCGGCCGCCCGGGACAGCGCCAACGACGCGGTGCTGTGCGCGAGGTCGGCGGCGAAGGCGGACCCGTGCGGCATCCCGAGCGCGGTCATCAGGGCGGCCGGGTCCGCGTACCGCTCGCGGCCGATCCGGACACCGGTGACATAGGCGCTGGTGGCGTACGGGTCCGGGTGCGGCCCGTACAGGGTCCGGCCGTCGGCGAGCCGCAGCGCCAGGGAGTGCGTCCCGCGCACCCGGCCGGCCAGCCACGGCAGCGGTTCATGGGCGAGCGCCCGCCACAGCCGGGTCAGCACGGCGGCCCGGGCGCCGGGCAGCTCCTCCCGGTACCGGGGCAGCAGGGCGGGCCGTACGACGGCCAGCTCCTCGGCGACCTCGGCCTCGCTGCCGGGGTGCGGACGGTGCACGGCGGTCTCCTCGGGTACACGGACAGGGGCAGGGTGCATGACGCACGGCCGCGGTGCACGGACCGTGCGTCACGATTGTCCCGGACGCCGGAGATACTGAGCGCGACGGCCCACGGCGCCCCGCCCGCCGGCCCCGTACCGAACGACACCGAGAACGACGAATGGATCGCGTGGAACGCGTGGACCGCACACCCCCCACTGTCGCGGCCGGCCGCCGCGCCGACGCCTACGCCGCCGCGCCCCTGCTCAACTGCCTGCTGCGCGAGGTGGCCCAGCCGGCCGTGGGCCCGGACGGGCAACCGGTGCACCGGCTGCCCGGCAGCGGCCGGCTGCTGCGGGTGCGCGGCCGGCGGCGCCCCGCCGATCCCGAGGTGTACACCGCCGGGGCCTGGCACCCGGTCGGCCACACCGAACTGGTGAAACTGGTCGCCGAGGAGCTGCGCCGGCACACCGGCCTGCCGGGCGGCGACCTGCCCGCCGAGATGATCGACAGCCGGAACGCGGTCGCCGCCCTGCTCGCCGCCCGGGACCGGGCGACCCCGCCCGCGGACCCGTACCTGCGCTCCGAGCAGTCGCTGATCACCGGGCATCCCTGCCATCCGGCGCCCAAGGCGCGCGGCGGCGGCCCGGTCGCGTCCTGGCTGCCGTACGCCCCGGAGGCGCACGCCCGCTTCCCGCTGGTGCTGCTCGGCGTCCGCGAGGACCAGGTCGCCGAGGAGGGCGACACCCGTGCCCTGGACGCGCTCGGCACCGCCCCGCCCGGATACCGGCTGCTGCCCGCCCACCCCTGGCAGCTCGACCTGGTCGGCCGCGACCTCGCCCCCGCCTTCGCCGACGGCCGGCTGCTCCGGCTCGGCACCACCGCCTTCGACACCTGGCCGACCGCGGCGGTGCGCACGGTGTACGAGCCCGGGCACGACCTCTTTCTGAAGTTCAGCCTGGACGTGCGCATCACCAACGACATCCGCCGGCTGTGGCGCCACGACCTGACCCGGCTGCGCCGTACCGACGCGGCCGCCGGGCGGGCCCTGGCCGGGCTCGGGCCCACCGCGGCCTGGCTGAGCGACCGCGGCTACCGCACGGCCGCCTTCGCCTTCGAGGAGCTGGCCGTGCTGGTCCGGGACGGACTGCGCGGCCATCTGCTGCCCGGTGCGGTGCCGCTGCTCGCGGCGGGGCTCGCGGAGGGGTTCGAGGGCAGCCCGCTGGCCGCCACCGCGGACCCGGCCGGCTGGTGGGAGGCGTATCTGCGCCAGGTCGTCCCGCCGGCGCTGGCCGCCTTCGACGGTCACGGGGTGGTCGTCGAGGCCCATCTCCAGAACACCCTGGTCGCCGTCGACGCGGCCGGTACGCCGGTGCAGGTGCTGTTCCGGGACGCGGAGGGCGCGAAGCTGCTGCCGGACGTGACCCGGGCCGCGGGCTGGCAGCGGCTGGTGTACTGCCTGGTCGTCAACCACCTCACGGAGATCGCCGGGGCGCTCGCCGAGCAGCACGGCGGCTACGACCCGTGGCCCGCCGTCCGCCGCGAACTGGCCCGGCACGACCTGCCCGAGATCCCCGCCCTGCTGGCCGCGCCGACCCTGCCGGGCAAGACCAACCTGCTGCTGCGCTGGACCGGCGCGGACGGCGCGGACGCCCGCTATCTGCCCCTGCCGAACCCGCTGGCAGGGGCGTGACGCGGCCGCTGCGGTGAGGGCCCGTGGCCGCCACCGCAGCGGGGCGCCGGCTACATGTTGATCATGTGTCCGGCCAGGCCGTGAACGGCCTCCTTGACCGCCTCGCCCAGCGTGGGGTGCGCGTGCACGTTGCGGGCGATCTCATGGACCGTCAGGTCCCACTGCTGGGCCAGGGTCAGCTCCGGCAGCAGCTCGGTGACCTCGGGGCCGATGAGGTGGGCGCCGAGCAGCTCCCCGTGGGTGCCGTCGCTGATGATCTTCACAAAGCCGACCGGGTGGCCCAGGCCGTGCGCCTTGCCGTTGGCGGTGAAGGGGAACTTGACCACCTGCACGTCGTAGCCGCGCTCGCGGGCCTGCGCCTCGGTGAAGCCGAAGCTGGCCACCTGCGGCTGGCAGTAGGTGGCCCGCGGGATCATGGGGTAGTCCAGCTCCATGGTCTCCGCGTCGGCGATCGTCTCGGCCGCCACGATGCCCATGGCCTCGGCGGCGTGCGCCAGCATCAGCTTGGCGGTGACGTCGCCGATGGCGAAGATGTGCGGCACGCTGGTGCGGCAGCGGCCGTCGACGTCGACGGCGCCCCGCTCGGTGAGCCGGACACCGGTGTTCTCCAGGCCGTAGCCCTGCACGTTGGGCGCGAAGCCGATGGCCTGGAGCACCTTGTCCGTCTCCAGGACCCGGCGCTCGCCGCCCGTGTTGACGGTCACCCGGACCCGCGGGCCCGAGTCGTCGATGGTCTCGACGGCGGTGCCGGTGAGCACCTCGATGCCGAGCTTGCGGTAGTGCTTGGCGAGTTCCCTGGAGATCTCCTCGTCCTCCAGCGGGACCATGCGGTCGAGGAACTCGACGATGGTCACGTCCACGCCGTAGCTGCGCAGCACATAGGCGAACTCCACGCCGATCGCGCCCGCGCCGGCGATGACGATGCTGCCCGGCAGCGTCTCGCTGAGGATCTGGCTCTCGTAGGTGACCACGCGGTCCGACAGGGCGGTGCCCGGCAGCAGCCGCGGGCTCGCGCCGACGGCGAGGATGCAGTGGCCGAACGTCACCGTCTCGGTGCTGCCGTCCGGGCGGGTCACCACCAGGGTGTGGTCGTCGGTGAAGGCGCCCCGGCCCTCGAACTGGGTGATGGCGTTCTTCTTCATCAGATAGTGAACGCCCTTGACCCGGCCGTCGGCGACCTTGCGGCTGCGCTGATAGGCGGCTCCGTAGTCGGCGCTGACGTCACCGCCGACGGAGATCCCGTAGGACTTGGCCTCGTTCGTGACGAACTGGACCATCTCGGCGTTCCGCAGCAGCGCCTTGGAGGGGATGCAGCCGACGTTGAGGCAGACACCACCCCAGTAGCGCTCCTCGACCACGGCGGTGGAGAGGCCGAGCTGCGCGCTGCGCACCGCGGCGGTGTAGCCGCCGGGGCCCGCTCCCAGAACAAGGACATCGAAATGTTGGCTCACATGGACTGATCCTCGTCCCGTGAGGCTCCGGTGTGCAACCCGCCCGGCCGGGACCCGGCCAGATCGGGGCGTAGAGAGCGCTCACGCCTGCGGACTCGCCAGAAGTGACGTTGGACACGTCGACCGAGGAGCCAACCAGTCCGGTCGCGTGATAGACATTGACCAGCTGTGACGGAAAACCATCGCTCGGTACTGACAAGTGACGAGCGGGAGTTGTAACGGCGAGCCAAGGGGGACGGGGGACGTGCTCAACGGCACGGAGAACACGTGTGACGTGGTGATCTTGGGGGTTGGATCGGGGGGATACGCGGCCGCATCGCGCGCCGCCGGACCGGGGCTTTCGGTGGCCCTGGCCGAACAGGACCGGGTGGGGGGAACCCGCCTGCACCGTGGCTGTATTCCGACCACGGCGCCGCTGCGCTCGGCCGCGGTGGCCGACTCCGCCCGCGAGCCGGGCATCCGGAGCGCGCGCGGCGGTATGGACATGCCGGGCGTCACCGCGTACAAGGACAGCGTTGTCGATCAGGTCCTGACGGACCGCCACATCGCCCTGGCCGCCGACTCGGTCCCGGCCGCCACGCTGCCCGGCGAGGACGAGGACTCCTCGAAGGCGCTGGGAAGGGCTTTCTCCATCGAGGGCATCCTGGTCGCCGAGCGCCTCGCGGGCCTCGACCCCGCGCCGATCGACGACGGCGGCGTACCCCGGGTCACCTGCGCCCAGCCTGAGGTCGCGCCGGACGAGCTCGACCGTACCGGGAGCACGGAGGATCCAGCTCTTTCCGTCGCAGGCGGGCTGATCGGCGAAGCACGGCCGACCGTCGACCGGGAAGCGCTGCACGACGACGTGGCCTCCTTCCTCCACGCACACCCCACCCAGAGCGAGACTCCCGGCGAGGCCCATCCGGCCCGCACCGGGAAGCCCCTGCACGCGCACGACTGATCCACCCTGCGGGACCCGGCCGCAGTACCCGGGCCGGAACCCGCCCCGCACCACTCAGTCCGCCACCCGCCCTTCGAACACCCGCTGCCGTGCCGGCAGCCCCGCCGTGACACCCGCACCCGCGTGCACCGGTCGCCGTCCCGACCGGCCCCGCCCCCGTGCGGCCAGAGCGTCCCCGCGTCCACGCACCCCACGGCCCCCTCCGGCACACCGCCGGCCACCCGCGCCGGCCGAGCACCAACTGCCGTACGACGACAGCCACATACCGAACTCCGCACAGCTGGTCCGACAACCGACGAAGAAGACGCGACGGGGAATCAACACGATGGAACCAGGCACCTCAACGTACGAAGCCTTGTCCTCGCTGGTGCACGGCGACTCCTACCGGGAGGCGCTGCCGCGACTGGAGAAGATCTTCACGCCCGACCTCTTCGCCCGGCCCTCCGGCCTGGCCGACCAGGACCGCTACCCGCTCACCTACCAGCGGCTGCGGTACATCAACGACCGGCTGGAGACCGGCACCCCCCTGCTGCACCAGCGTGACCTGCTCTTCCCGCTGCTGGAGTGGATCGCCCTCGCCGACCCGTCGCTCTTCTACGCCTTCTTCCTGCACCACTGCACCACGATCGGCGCCATCCTCGAGTTCGGCGCCGACCGCGACGACCTCGACGACGTCCTCGCCCAGCTGGCCTCCGGCGACACCGTCGGCGCCCTGCTGATGACCGAGCTCGGCCACGGCAACAGCAACGCCGCCGTCCGCACCGAGGCCGTCTTCGACCCGGACACCCGCGAGTTCGTCCTCACCACGCCCGGCCCCGAAGCCGTCAAGTACCCGCCCAGCGTGGCCTGTCCGGGCGTACCCCGCACCGGCATCGTCACCGCCAAGCTGGTCGTCGCCGGCGAGGACCGCGGACTGTTCTGCTTCGTCGTACCGCTCCGGGACGCCGCCGGACCCTGCCCCGGCGTGGTCATCGAACCGCAGGACTCCGCGCCGATCCTCCCCCTCGACTGGGCCACCGTCTCCTTCCAGGGCGTCCGCCTGCCCTACCGCTACTGGCTGCGGGACTCCGCCACCATCGCCGACGACGGCACCTTCACCGACGCCCTCAGCAACCCCGCCCTGCGCTCCCGGCAGGCCTCCCGGCTCATCCGGTACGTCTGGGAGGTGGCCGCCGTCGGCCTCGCCGCCGTCACCCGGGCCGGCGCCGCCGTCGCCGTACGGCACGCCCACGCCCGCTACACCAACGGCACCTTCGCGGGCTTCGCCGACCCCATGCCGGTGATCCGCTACCGCAACCAGCAGCGCACCCTCTTCGGCGCCCTGTCCGCCGCCTACCTGGCCGGCATGGCCGCCAAGTCGGTCTCCGGACCGCAGCCCGTCGGACGCACCGCCGGCGAGATCCGCACCCTGTTCACCCTGAAGGCGGTCATCGACCAGCTCGCCGAGCGGGTCACCGCGGCCGGCCGCGCCGCCTCCGGCGTCCTCGGCTTCAGCCCGCAGAACCGCTTCCTGGACTACCAGGGCCTCGCCCACGCCTTCAACGCCGCCGGCCTGAGCACCCAGATCCTCTACCTCAACGCCGCCTGGACCATGGCCCTCGGCCTGGACTACCAGCCGCCCACCGCCGAGCTGCCCGCACCGCAGGAGCGCGACCTGCGCGACCCCGCCGTGTGGCAGGCGCTGACCGGCGCCCGCGAACAGCGCCTGCACGAACGCCTGGTCGCCGAACTCGGCGAGGCCCGGGCCGACGGACTCGCCGAGTTCGACGTCTGGAACGACCGCTTCGACCTCGCCGAGCAGATGGCCGAGGCGCACGCCCTGCGCCTGCTGGCCGACCTCGTCCGCACCGAGACCGACGCGCTGCCCGACGCCGAGGCGCGCCGCGTCGCCCGCGACGTGTGCTCCCTGCACCTGCTCGGCGAGATCTCCGCACAGAGCGGCTGGTACCTCGCCGAGGGGCTCCTCACCGCCGAGGAGGCCGACGCCCTGCCCGGCCTGCTCAACCGGATCTGCGAGGACCTCGCCCCGCACGCCCTGGGACTCGCGGACGCCCTGGACGTGCCCTACGACCTGGTCGGCGCGCCGATCGCGTACCCCGACTACGCGACCGCCTTCACCAAGGCCACGTTCCCCGACCCGGCGTAGCCCCGCCCCGCCCTCCCCGTAGCTCCTCCTGGCTCCTTGCACCTGCCCTGCTCGGAAGGTTTGCAGCACCATGCGAGACTCGTCCCCGGCCCGCACGTCCGAAACGCCCGCAGAGGCCGTCGCCGTCGTCGGCATGGCCTGCCGGCTGCCCCTCGCCGCAGGTCCCCAGGCGTTCGCCCGGCTCCTGCGCGACGGTGTCGACGCGATCAGGGAGGTCCCCGCGGACCGCTGGGACGCTCGCGAGCACACCGGCCCCGAGACGGACGGCACCGGCAGGGCGGGAGCCAGGTGGGGCGGCTTCCTGGACGGCGCCGACCTGTTCGACCCCGCCTTCTTCGGCATCTCGCCGCGGGAGGCCGTCGCGATGGACCCGCAGCAGCGGCTCGCCCTGGAACTCGGCTGGGAGGCCCTCGAGGACGCCGGCATCCTGCCGGAGACCCTGCGCGCCAGCTCCACCGGCGTCTTCGTCGGAGCGATCTGGGACGACTACGCCACCCTCGCCCACCGCAACGGCACCGCCGGCATCACCCAGCACACCCTGACCGGCCTCCAGCGCGGCGCCATCGCCAACCGCCTGTCCTACGTCCTGGGCCTGCGCGGACCCAGCCTCACCGTGGACAGCGGCCAGTCCTCCTCGCTCACCGCCGTCCACCTCGCCTGCGAGAGCCTGCGCACCGGCGAGTCCCGCGTCGCCCTCGCCGGCGGCGTCAACCTCGACCTCGTCCCCGAAAGCGCCCTCACCGTCGCTGAGTTCGGCGCCCTCTCCCCGGACGGCCGCTGCTTCACCTTCGACAGCCGCGCCAACGGCATCGTCCGCGGCGAGGGCGGCGGACTCGTCGTCCTCAAGCGGCTGTCCGACGCGGTGGCCGACGGTGACCGCATCCACTGTGTGATCCGCGGCAGCGCCGTCAACAACGA
This sequence comes from Streptomyces sp. NPDC031418, assembly GCF_055581605.1. Lineage (NCBI taxonomy): Bacteria > Bacillati > Actinomycetota > Actinomycetes > Kitasatosporales > Streptomycetaceae > Streptomyces > Streptomyces sp. NPDC031418. The sequence goes on along the minus strand of NZ_JBVIJC010000004.1, from coordinate 261,712 downwards.
CGGCGGCGGCGACAGCTTCGCCACCCCCAGCCGCGAGGCCCAGGCCGAACTCCTGCGCCGGGCCTACGCCAACGCCGGCGTACGCCCCGCCGACGTCCAGTACGTCGAACTGCACGGCACCGGTACCCGGGTCGGCGACCCCATCGAGGCCGCCGCCCTCGGCGAGGTCCTCGGCACCGCCCGCCCCGCGGACGAACCCCTGCTCGTCGGGTCGGTCAAGACCAACATCGGCCATCTGGAGGGCGCCGCCGGCATCGCCGGCCTCATCAAGACCGCGCTCGCCCTCAAGAACCGGGAGCTTCCCCCGAGTCTGCACTTCACCACCCCGAACCCGGCGATACCCCTGGACGAACTGCGGCTGCGCGTCCGCACCGAGAACGGTCCCTGGCCCCGGCAGGACCGCCCGCTGCTCGCCGGCGTCAGCTCCTTCGGCGTCGGTGGCACCAACTGCCATGTGGTCCTGGAGGATTGGCACACTGACACCGAGAGCGACGGCGACACCGGTGCCACCGGCCCGATACCCTGGCCGGTCTCCGCCAAGAGCGAGCGCGCCCTGCGCGGCCAGGCCGAGGCGCTCCTCGCCGCCCTGGACGACCGCACGTCCCCCCTCGACATCGGCCACTCGCTGGCCACCACCCGCACCGCCTTCCCGCACCGGGCCGTCCTGCTGGGCCGTACCACCGACGACTTCCGCACCCGCCTCGAAGCCCTCGCGGCCGGCCGCCCCGCCACCGGACTGACCGAGGGCACCGCCACCCGCACCGCCGGACCGGTCTTCGTCTTCCCCGGCCAGGGCTCGCAGTGGGCCGGCATGGCCGTCGACCTCATGGACACCACACCGGTCTTCGCCGAACACATCGCCCGCTGCGAACAGGCACTCGCCCCGCATGTGCCCTGGTCGCTCACCCATGTGCTGCGCGGCGGCAGCGAGACCGACCCCGAGCTGTCCCTCGACCGCCTCGACGTGGTCCACCCCGTCCTGTTCGCGGTGATGGTCTCCCTGGCACAGCTGTGGCGCTCGTACGGCGTCGAGCCGGCCGCCGTGATCGGCCACTCGCAGGGCGAGATCGCCGCCGCACACATCGCCGGCGCCCTCCCCCTCGACGAGGCGGCACGCGTCGTCGCCCTGCGCAGCAAGGCCTTCGCCCTGCTCGCCGGCACCGGCGGCATGGCCTCGGTCGCGCTGCCCGCCGCCGAGGTGGAACAACTGCTCGCCCCCTGGGCGGACCAGCTGTCCATCGCCGCCGTCAACGGCCCCCGCGCCGTCACCGTCTCCGGAGACGTACCGGCCCTGCACGAGCTGATCGCCCACTGCGAGAGCCAGGACATCCGCGTCCGCCTGCTCCCCATCGACTGCGCCGGCCACTCCGCCCACGTCGAGCGGATCCGCGAACCGCTGCTGGACCTGCTCGGCACCGTGACCCCCACGACCGGAAGCGTGCCGTTCTACTCCACCGTGCAGGGCCGCTGGCTGGACACCGCCGGACTCGACGCCGACTACTGGTACCGCAACTCCCGGCGCGCCGTCGGCTTCGAGCCCGCCGTACGCGCCCTCGCCGAGGCGGGGCACACCACGTTCATCGAGATGAGCCCGCACCCGATTCTCGCGGCAAGCGTCCAGGAGACCGTCGAGGACACCGGCGGCACGCCCGTCGTGGTCGGCTCCCTGCGCCGCGGCGAGGGCGGCCCGGAGCGCATGCTCACCGCACTGGCCGAGGCATCGGTGCAGGGCATCGCCGTCGACTGGTCCGCCGCCTTCACCGGCACCGGCGCCCAGCGCATCGACCTGCCCACCTACGCCTTCCAGCGCCGCCGCTACTGGCTGGACGCACCGGACGCCCGCACCGCACCGGCCACCCCCGCGTCCCCGTCCCTCGCGCCCGAGCAGGACCCGGGGGCGGACGAGGAGGACCTCCCGCTGCGCGCCCAGTGGGCCGCGCTGAGCGAGAAGGCGAGCCAGGACGCGGCACTGGACCTGATCCGCACCCACGTCGGCATCGTGCTCGGCACGACCGACAACGACGACGTCCCGACCGAGTCCTCCTTCCGTGAGCTGGGCTTCGACTCGATGATGGCGGTGCAGCTGCGGAACCGTCTGAACGCGGTGACGGGGCTGCGGCTGGCGAGCACGGTGGTGTTCGACCATCCGACGGCGGGTGAGCTGGCGCGGTTCGTACGGGCGGAGCTGCTCGGGGTGTCGGCGGTGGACGAGGAGTCCCTGCCGGTGGTGTCCGGCGGCGGCTCCGACACCGAGGCCGAGCCGGTGGCGATCGTCGGCATGGGGTGCCGGTTCCCGGGCGGGGTGAGGTCGCCGGAGGATCTGTGGCGTTTGGTCGCCTCGGCGGGTGACGCCGTGTCGTCCTGGCCGACGGACCGGGGCTGGGACGTCGAGGGCCTGTACGACCCGAACCCGGAAGCGGTGGGCAAGTCGTACTCGCGCTCGGGCGGTTTCCTCTACGACGCCGCCGAGTTCGATGCCGGGTTCTTCGGCATCTCCCCGCGCGAGGCGCTCGCCATGGATCCGCAGCAGCGGTTGCTGCTGGAGACGTCCTGGGAGGCATTCGAGCGGGCGGGCATCGACCCGGCCTCGCTGCGCGGCAGCAGCACCGGTGTCTACGTCGGCGCCATGGTCCAGGAGTACGGCCCGCGCCTCGCCGACGCCGGCTCCGAGACCGAGGGCTACCTGCTCACCGGCACCCATGGCAGCGTCACCGCCGGCCGGCTGTCGTACACGTTCGGCCTCGAAGGCCCGGCGGTCACGGTCGACACGGCGTGTTCGTCGTCGCTGGTGGCGCTGCATCTGGCGGTGCAGGCGCTGCGGCGTGGCGAGTGCCGGATGGCGCTGGCGGGCGGTGTCACGGTGATGTCGTCGCCGGGTCTGTTCGTGGAGTTCAGCCGCCAGCGCGGGCTGTCGGAGGACGGCCGCTGCAAGGCGTTCGCGGAGGCCGCGGACGGCACCGGCTGGGCCGAGGGTGTGGGTGTGCTGGTGGTCGAGCGGCTCTCGGACGCCGTACGGCTCGGGCATCCGGTGTTGGCTGTGGTGCGGGGGAGTGCGGTCAATCAGGACGGTGCGAGCAATGGGCTGACGGCGCCGAACGGGTTGTCGCAGCAGCGGGTGATCCGGCAGGCGCTGGCCGATGCCCGGCTGGGCGCCGCCGATGTCGACGCGGTCGAGGCACATGGCACCGGCACGCGTCTGGGTGACCCGATCGAGGCGCAGGCTCTGCTCGCCACGTATGGGCAGGAGCGTCCGGCCGAACAGCCGCTGTATCTGGGCTCGTTGAAGTCGAACATCGGGCATGCGCAGGCTGCCGCCGGTGTGGGTGGTGTCATCAAGATGGTGATGGCGCTGCGGCACGGTGTGCTGCCGAAGACGCTGCATGTGGATGAGCCGTCATCGCATGTGGACTGGTCGGCGGGTGCGGTGGAGCTGCTGACCGAGGAGCGGGAGTGGCCCGAGGTCGGCCGGCCGCGCCGTGCGGCGGTCTCCTCCTTCGGTATGAGCGGCACCAACGCTCACGTGGTGATCGAGCAGGTGCCTGCGGAGACGTCCGCCGACGTGGAACCGGCTTCCCATGTCACCGGACCGGTGCCGTGGGTGGTGTCGGGTCGGAGTGCGGAGGCGTTGCGGGCGCAGGCTGATGTGTTGCGGGCGTTTGTGGCGGGGCGTGAGGGGTTGGATCTGGCGGGTGTGGGGGCTGCGCTGGTGTCTGCGCGGTCGGTGTTCGAGCATCGGGCTGTGGTGGTGGCGGGTGACCGGGATGAACTCCTTTCCCAGCTGGGTGTGTTGGTGTCGGGTGGGGTGGGTTCTGGTGTGGTGAGTGGTGTGGGTGTGGGTGGTGGTCGGGTGGTGTTTGTGTTTCCGGGTCAGGGGTCGCAGTGGGTGGGGATGGCGGCGGGGTTGTGGGAGTCGTCGTCGGTGTTTCGTGGGCGGATGGTGGAGTGTGAGGCGGCGTTGGGGCCGTTTGTTGATTGGTCGTTGTCGTCGGTGGTGTTGGGTGAGGTGGGGGCGCCTGGTTTTGATCGGGTGGATGTGGTGCAGCCGGTGTTGTGGGCTGTGATGGTGTCGTTGGCGGAGTTGTGGCGGTCGTGTGGGGTGGAGCCGGCTGCTGTGGTGGGGCATTCGCAGGGTGAGATTGCGGCTGCGTGTGTGGCGGGGGTTTTGTCGCTTGAGGACGCGGCTCGCGTCGTTGCTCTGCGGAGCAAGGCGTTGGGTGTGCTGGCGGGGCGGGGTGGCATGGTGTCGGTTGCTCTGCCGGTCGAGGATGTGCGTTCGCGGTTGGGTGAGGGGTTGTGGGTGGCGGCGGTGAACGGGCCGTTGTCGACGGTGGTTTCGGGTGATGTCGCGGCTCTGGATGGCCTGTTGGCGGCGTGTGAGGCGGACGGGGTGCGGGCCCGCCGGATCCCCGTGGACTATGCCTCGCATTCAGCTCATGTGGAGGAGATCGAGCAGGAGTTGTTGGAGCTGCTTGCTCCGGTGTCTCCGCGTGCGGGTGGGGTGCCGTTCTATTCGGCGGTGACCGGTGGCGTGGTGGACGGTGCTGGGTTGGATGCCGGGTACTGGTACACGAACCTGCGCGAGACGGTGGACTTCCATGGTGCGACGCGGGCGTTGCTCGCGGACGGTTTTGATGTGTTTGTCGAGGCGAGTGCGCATCCGGTGTTGACGGCGTCGGTGGAGGAGAGTGTCGAGGAAGCCGACGTTTCTGCTGTGGTGTTGGGGACGCTGCGACGCAACGAAGACGAACAGCGGCGCTTTGTGATGTCGTTGGCTGAGGCGTTTGTTGCTGGGCTTGATGTGCGGTGGCCGGTGGGTGGGCGGCCGGTGGAGCCGTGGGAGCTGCCGACGTATGCCTTCCAGCACGAGCGGTACTGGCTCGACGGGACGAGTGCCACACCGTCCGACAGTGCCGCCGACCCGGAGGAGAACCGGTTCTGGGCGGCCGTCGACAGCGCGGACCAGAGCGAACTCGCCGACCTGCTCGGGGTGGACGACACCGCCCGGCTGGAGGACGTCATCGGCCTGCTCGGCCCGTGGCGCCGTGACAGCCGGGAGCGCTCCGAGGCGGACGCCTGGCACTACCGCGTCGACTGGAAGCCGGTGCCCGAGGCGCGGTCGGCGGCGCTGACCGGCGCCTGGCTGCTCGCCGTACCGGACGGCGCCTCCGCCCACCCGTGGGCCGACGCGGTGGAAGACACTCTGGTGTCCGCCGGTGCCCGCGTGATCCGGCTCGCCGTGGAAGCGGACTGCGACCGGGAACCGCTGGCCCGGCGCATCACCGAGGCGCTCGCCACGCTCGACGGTGCCGAACCGGCCGGTGTGCTGTCCCTTCTGGCCCTGGACGAGACCCCGCGCCCGGACCAGCCGGCACTGACCGCCGGACCCGCCGGCACGCTGCTGCTGATCCAGGCCCTCGGCGACGCCGCCGTACGCGCGCCCCTGTGGTGTGCCACCCGTGGTGCCGTGCGGGTCTCCGACGCGGACACGGACGTACGTCCCGAGCAGGCGCAGGTGTGGGGGCTCGGACTGGTCGCCGGGCTGGAGCACTCCGACCGCTGGGGCGGCCTGATCGACCTGCCGGGGACCCCCGACCCGCAGACGCTGCACCGGCTGTGCGGCACGCTCGCCGGTGCGCAGGGCGAGGACCAGCTCGCGCTCCGCCCGTCCGGGAGCTTCGCCCGGCGCCTGGTGCGGGTGGCCCGCAAGGCGCTGCACGGCCGCCCCGGCTGGCAGCCGCGCGGCACGGTCCTGATCACCGGTGGCACCGGTGCCGTCGGCGGCCGGTTCGCCCGCTGGCTGGCGGCCAACGGCGCCGACCACCTCGTCCTCACCAGCAGGCAGGGCGGCTCCGCGCCCGGCGCCCGGGAGCTGGAGGCCGAGCTGACGGCCCTCGGCGCCCGGGTCACCCTCGCGGCCTGTGACGTCGCGGACCGGGAGGCGCTGGCCGGACTCGTCGCATCGGTCGCCGCCGACGGCGAGCCCGTCCGCGCGGTCATCCACGCCGCCGGTACGACCGACTCCGCGCCGCTGGCCGAGACGGGCCTGGACCTGCTGGCCCGGCTCACCTCCGCCAAGGTGCGCGGCGCCCACCACCTCGACGACGTCTTCCGGGACACCGACCTCGACGCGTTCGTCCTCTTCTCCTCCGGCGCCGGCATCTGGGGCGGCGGCGGACAGGGCGCCTACGCGGCGGCCAACGCCCACCTCGACGCGCTCGCGCAGGCCCGCCGGTCCCGGGGACGGACCGCGCTGTCGGTGGCCTGGGGCCTCTGGGGCGGCGGTGGCATGGCCGACGGCGAGGTCGGCGACCGGATCCTCAGCCGTGGCGTACGGGTCATGAACCCGGACCAGGCGGTCGCCGCACTGGCGCCCGCCACAGCGGCCACCGAGCCGACGCGGATCGTCGCCGACATCGACTGGGAGGTCTTCGCCCCCCAGTTCACCGCCGTACGGCACGCCCCGCTGCTCTCGGACCTGCCCGAGGTGCAGGCGGTGCTGAAGGAGGAGACCGACGGCGCGGCACAGGGCGCGGCCCCGTCGGCGCTGCTCGACGGCCTGACCGAGGCGGAGCAGTACCTGGCCGTACTCGACCTGGTCCGCGCGGAGGCCGCGGCGGCACTCGGCCACAACACCACCGATCCCGTCGCTCCGGACCGCGCGTTCCGTGAGCTGGGCTTCGACTCGATGATGGCGGTGCAGCTGCGGAACCGTCTGAACGCCGTGACGGGGCTGCGGCTGGCGAGCACGGTGGTGTTCGACCACCCGACGGCCAGTGAGCTGGCGCGGTTCGTACGGGCGCAGCTGCTGGGTGTGTCGGCGGTGGAGGAGGAGTCCCTGCCGGTGCTGTCCGGCGGCGGCTCCGACACCGAGGCCGAGCCGGTGGCGATCGTGGGGATCGGGTGCCGGTTCCCGGGCGGGGTCAAGTCGCCGGAGGATCTGTGGCGGCTGGTGATGTCCGGGTCGGACGCGGTGTCCGGATTCCCGGTGGACCGCGGCTGGGACCTGGACGCCCTGTTCGATCCGGACCCGGACGCGGTGGGGAAGTCGTACACACGGTCCGGTGGCTTCCTCTACGACGCCGCCGAGTTCGACGCCGGGTTCTTCGGTATCTCGCCACGTGAGGCGCTCGCCATGGATCCGCAGCAGCGCTTGTTGCTGGAGACGTCGTGGGAGGCGATCGAGCGGGCCGGTATCGACCCGGCCTCGCTGCGGGGCAGCCGTACCGGCGTCTACGTCGGCGCCATGGTCCAGGACTACGGCCACCGACTGCACCAGGGCACGGCCGAGACGGAAGGCCACATCCTGACCGGCACCACCGGAAGCGTGGTCTCGGGCCGGCTGTCGTACACCTACGGCCTGGAGGGCCCGGCGGTCACCGTCGACACGGGCTGCTCCTCCTCCCTCGTCACCCTTCACCTCGCGGTACGGGCGCTGCGCAGCGGCGAGTGCTCACTGGCCCTGGCCGGCGGCGTGACCGTCATGCCGACTCCCGGACCCTTCATCGAGTTCAGCCGCCAGCGCGGGCTGTCGGAGGACGGCCGCTGCAAGGCGTTCGCCGAGGCCGCGGACGGCACCGGCTGGGCCGAGGGTGTGGGTGTGCTGGTGGTGGAGCGGCTGTCGGATGCCCTCAAGAACGGGCATCCGGTGCTGGCCGTCGTCCGGGGGAGTGCGGTCAACCAGGACGGTGCGAGCAATGGGCTGACGGCGCCGAACGGGTTGTCGCAGCAGCGGGTGATCCGGCAGGCGCTGGCCGATGCCCGGCTCGGTACGGCCGACGTCGATGTGGTGGAGGGACACGGTACGGGCACGCGCCTGGGTGACCCGATCGAGGCGCAGGCGCTGCTGGCCACATATGGCCAGGGGCGTGGCGACCAGTCCCCGTTGTTCCTGGGCTCGTTGAAGTCGAACATCGGGCATGCGCAGGCTGCCGCCGGTGTGGGTGGTGTCATCAAGATGGTGATGGCGCTGCGGCACGGTGTGCTGCCGAAGACGCTGCATGTGGATGAGCCGTCATCGCATGTGGACTGGTCGGCCGGTGCGGTGGAGCTGCTGACCGAGGAGCGGGACTGGCCCGAGGTCGACCGGCCCCGACGCGCCGGTGTCTCCGCCTTCGGAGTGGGCGGTACCAACGCGCACGTCGTGATCGAGCAGCCGCCCGCGGTGGAACACCGTGCCCCCGAAGAGCCCGGACTCGGCGTGGTGCCGTGGGTGGTGTCGGGTCGGAGTGCGGAGGCGTTGCGGGCGCAGGCTGATGTGTTGCGGGCGTTTGTGGCGGGGCGTGAGGGGTTGGATCTGGCGGGTGTGGGGGCTGCGCTGGTGTCTGCGCGGTCGGTGTTCGAGCATCGGGCTGTGGTGGTGGCTGGTGAGCGGGGTGAACTGCTTGCTGGTTTGGGGTCGTTGGTGTCGGGTGGGGTGGGTTCTGGTGTGGTGAGTGGTGTGGGTGTGGGTGGTGGTCGGGTGGTGTTTGTGTTTCCGGGTCAGGGGTCGCAGTGGGTGGGGATGGCGGCGGGGTTGTGGGAGTCGTCGTCGGTGTTTCGTGGGCGGATGGTGGAGTGTGAGGCGGCGTTGGGGCCGTTTGTTGATTGGTCGTTGTCGTCGGTGGTGTTGGGTGAGGTGGGGGCGCCTGGTTTTGATCGGGTGGATGTGGTGCAGCCGGTGTTGTGGGCTGTGATGGTGTCGTTGGCGGAGTTGTGGCGGTCGTGTGGGGTGGAGCCGGCGGCTGTGGTGGGGCATTCGCAGGGTGAGATTGCGGCTGCGTGTGTGGCGGGGGTTTTGTCGCTGGAGGACGCGGCCCGCGTCGTTGCTCTGCGGAGCAAGGCGTTGGGTGTGCTGGCGGGGCGGGGTGGCATGGTGTCGGTTGCTCTGCCGGTCGATGACGTCCGCTCGCGGCTGGGTGAGGGGTTGTGGGTGGCGGCGGTGAACGGGCCGCTGTCGACGGTGGTTTCGGGTGATGTCGCGGCTCTGGATGGCCTGTTGGCGGCGTGTGAGGCGGAGGGGGTGCGGGCCCGCCGGATCCCCGTGGACTATGCCTCGCATTCAGCTCATGTGGAGGAGATCGAGCAGGAGTTGTTGGAGCTGCTCGCTCCGGTGTCTCCGCGTCAGGGTGAGGTGCCGTTCTATTCGGCGGTGACGGGTGGTGTGGTGGATGGTGCCGGGCTGGATGCCGGGTACTGGTACACCAACCTGCGCGAAACAGTGGACTTCCATGCTGCGACGCGGGCGTTGCTCGCAGACGGTTTCGATGTGTTTGTCGAGGCGAGTGCGCATCCGGTGTTGACGGCGTCGGTGGAGGAGAGTGTCGAGGAAGCCGACGCTTCTGCTGTGGTCCTGGGGACGCTGCGACGCAACGAAGACGAACAGCGGCGCTTTGTGATGTCGTTGGCTGAGGCGTTTGTTGCGGGGCTTGATGTGCGGTGGCCGGTGGGTGGGCGGCCGGTGGAGCCGTGGGAGCTGCCGACGTATGCCTTCCAGCGCGAGCGGTACTGGCTGGAGCCGGTGCGGGCGCAGGTGACGGACGCGGCCGGCCTGGGTCTGGAGGGGCTCGGGCATGGGCTGCTGGGTGCGCTGGTGCCGGTGCCGGACTCCGATGGTGTGGTGCTGACCGGATCGGTGTCGCTGAAGTCGCACCCCTGGCTCGCCGAGCACGCTGTGTTCGGCACCGCGCTCCTGCCCGGCACGGCCTTCGTGGAGATGGCGGCACGGGCCGGAGCGGAAGCCGGTACGCCGGTGATTCGCGAACTGGTCATCGAAGCACCGCTGTTGGTGCCGGACCAGGGCGAGACAGGGCTTCACGTGAGTGTGGCCGGTGCGGACGAGTCCGGCTGCCGGACGCTGGTGGTGCGCTCCCGCTCCGACGAGGAGTGGACCGTGCACGCCCGGGCCGTCCTGGCCCCCGCGTCAGCCGAGGCCCCCGGCCTCCAGCCCGCCGCCTGGCCGCCGGTGGATGCGGAGAGGGTGGATGTCTCCGGGCTGTACGGCGAGTTTGCGGCGGCCGGTTATGACTATGGGCCGTTGTTCCAGGGTGTGCGGGCGGTGTGGCGTCGGCCTGGTGAGGTGTTCGCGGAGGTCGAGCTGGGGCAGGGCGCGGATGAGGGGTTTGCGGTGCATCCGGCGTTGCTGGATGCGGCGTTGCACTCGCTGGTGTTGATCGATCCGGATGCGGAGGGGGTCGGGGAGCCGCGGTTGCCGTTCTCGTGGACGGGTGTGTCGCTGGCGTCGACCGGTGCTACGGCTCTGCGGGTGCGGTTGGCCGCGGGCGGCGACGGTGACGACACCGTGTCCCTGACGGCGACGGACCCGGAAGGCCGGACGGTGGTCTCGGTCGAGTCGCTGGTACTGCGCACCGTGAGCGCCGAGCAGTTGCGCGTCGGTCGCCAGCAGGGCATCCACCGGCTGGAATGGCGCCAGATCCAGCCGGCCCCGGAGCAGCTGGCCGACGGCGCTTGGGTCGTACTGACACCTGACCTCGATCTGGGCGTGCTGGGCGAGTCGGTTCCGGAGGTGGTGGTCGCGCCGTTCGCGGGGGGTGCTGTCTCGGCGGGGGAGGCGCGTGCGGCCACGCAGCGTGCTCTGACTCTGATTCAGGAGTTCCTGGGGGATGAGCGGTTGGTGTCTTCGCGGTTGGTGTTCGCCACCCGGGGTGCGGTGGCGGTGCGGCCGGGTGAGGACGTGACGGATCTGGTGTGTGCGCCGGTGTGGGGTCTGGTGCGGTCGGCGCAGCGGGAGCATCCGGAGCGGGTGTGGCTGGTGGACGGTGCGGACGAGGCGCTGGCGGCGCGTTTGGCCTGTGGTGGTGAGTCGCAGCTGGCGGTGCGGGACGGGGTGGTGTTCGTGCCGCGTCTGGTACGGCACACCCCGCAGCCGTCCGCTGCCCCGGCCATGGGTGGGGGCACGGTGCTGGTCACCGGTGGTACCGGGACGGTGGGTGCGTTGGTGGCCCGGCATCTGGTGGTCGAGCACGGGGTCAGGGATCTGCTGCTGACCAGCCGACGCGGTGAACAGGCGCCTGGCACACAGGAGTTGACCCGGGAACTGTCGGGGCTGGGGGCGCGGGTGTCGGTTGCCGCGTGTGATGCGGCCGATCGTGATGCCTTGGCGGCTGTGCTGGCGGCGATACCGCAGGAGCGTCCGCTGACCGCGGTGATCCACGCGGCCGGTGTGCTGGACGACGCGGTGGTGACCGGGTTGACCCCCGAGCAGCTGGAGCGGGTCCTGCGTCCGAAGATCGACGCGGCCCTCAACCTCCACGACCTCACCCGAAACCACCCGCTCCAGGCTTTCATCCTGTTCTCGGGAGCCGCGGCCACCTTCGGCAGCTCCGGCCAGGCGCACTACGCGGCGGCCAATGTGTTCCTCGAAGCGCTCGCCGCCCACCGGGCCGCCCACGGACTGCCCGGCACCGCACTCGGCTGGGGCTTCTGGGCCGAACGCAGCGAGATGACGGAACACCTGGACGCGATCGCCATGCGGCGCATCGCACAGCTCGGCCTCGCGGAGATGACCTCCGAGCAGGGACTCGATCTGTTCGACGAGGCCATACGCACCGGGGAGGCCTTCGTCCTGCCCGCCCTGCTGAACGAGGCGAGCCTGCGCGAGCAGGCCGCCGCGGGCACCCTGCCGGCCATCCTGCACGAACTGGTCCGCAGGCCCGCCCGCCGTGCGACGGCCACGGCGGACCCGTCGGCGACGGCCGGCCACGGCCCGGTCACGGACACCGCCACCCTGGCCGACCGCCTGGCGGCCATGCCCGAGGCGGAGCGGACCGAGGAACTGCGCGACCTGGTCTGTGCGCAGGCCGCCGGGGTCCTCGGCCACACCACGGCCACCGCGGTGAAGTCGCACCAGACCTTCAAGGAGCTGGGCTTCGACTCGCTCGGCGCGGTGGAACTCCGCAACCGGCTGATGCGGGCCACCGGTCTGCGTCTCTCCGCCACGCTCGCCTTCGACTATCCGACACCGGCCGCGCTCGCGGAGCACTTGTGGGGCGAACTGCGTCCGGAAGAGGAGTCGTTGACGGACCGGGTGCTCAGCGAACTCGACGATCTGGAGTCCGCGCTCGCCACCCTGGCCCCCGACGAGCAGGCACGCGAACGCGTGCTGAGCCGGATGCAGCAACTCGTCGCCAAACACCTCGACGCCCGGCCGGCGACGCCCGACGAACCCTCCGGCGTGGAACGGTTCGACGCGGCCAGTGACGACGAGCTGTTCGACTTCCTCGACAAAGGCATCTGACAGCTCAGCAGGCGACGGACCTTCATGACCTGAAGTAGGGGGAGAGAGTGAACACCGAGGACAAGCTGCGCTCGTACCTCAAGCAGGCGGCCGCGGAGCTGCACGACACCCGTGAGCGTCTGCGTCAGATGCAGGACGACGCCCACGAGCCGGTGGCGATCGTGGGGATGGGGTGCCGGTTCCCGGGCGGGGTGAGGTCGCCGGAGGATCTGTGGCGTTTGGTCGCCTCGGCGGGTGACGCCGTGTCGTCCTGGCCGACGGACCGGGGCTGGGACGTCGAGGGGCTGTACGACCCGGACCCGGACGCGGTGGGGAAGTCGTACTCGCGCTCGGGCGGTTTCCTTTACGACGCGGCCGAGTTCGACGCTGAGTTCTTCGGTATCTCCCCGCGCGAGGCCCTCGCTACCGACCCGCAGCAGCGGTTGCTGCTGGAGACGTCGTGGGAGGCGATCGAGCGGGCGGGCATCGACCCGGCCTCGCTGCGGGGCAGCCGTACCGGCGTCTACATGGGCCTGATGTACCACGACTACGGCTCCCGTGAGGGCAAGGCCCCCGAGGAACTCGAGGGCTACCTGCTCAACGGCAGCGCTGGCAGCATCGCGGCCGGCCGGCTGTCGTACACGTTCGGCCTCGAAGGCCCGGCGGTCACGGTGGACACGGCGTGTTCGTCGTCGCTGGTGGCGCTGCATCTGGCGGTGCAGGCGCTGCGGCGTGGCGAGTGCCGGATGGCGCTGGCCGGTGGTGTCACGGTGATGGCGTCACCAGGTCTGTTCGTGGAGTTCAGCCGCCAGCGCGGTATGTCCGCGGACGGCCGCTGCAAGGCGTTCGCGGAGGGCGCGGACGGCACCGGGTGGGCCGAGGGCGTGGGCGTGCTGGTCGTGGAGCGGCTGTCGGATGCCCTCAAGCTTGGGCACCCTGTCCTGGCCGTCGTCCGGGGGAGCGCGGTCAACCAGGACGGTGCGAGCAACGGTCTGACGGCGCCGAACGGGCCGTCGCAGCAGCGGGTGATCCGGCAGGCACTGGCCGATGCCCGGCTGGGCGCCGCGGATGTCGACGCCGTCGAGGCGCATGGCACGGGTACGCGTCTGGGTGACCCGATCGAGGCGCAGGCGCTGCTCGCGACGTACGGGCAGGAGCGTACGGCCGAACAGCCGCTGTATCTGGGGTCGTTGAAGTCGAACATCGGCCATGCCCAGGCCGCCGCCGGTGTCGGCGGTGTCATCAAGATGGTGATGGCGCTCCGGAACGGCGTGCTGCCCAAGACCCTGCACGTGGATCAGCCGTCCTCGCACGTCGACTGGTCGGCCGGTGCGGTGGAACTGCTGACCGAGGAGCGGAAGTGGCCCGAGGTCGACCGGCCCCGGCGCGCCGGTGTCTCCGCCTTCGGCGCCAGCGGCACCAACGCCCATGTCGTCCTGGAGCAGGCCACCGAGCCCGAACAGCTGGAGGCCGGCGCACGACCGCCGCACGGGCTGCTGCCCTGGGTGGTGTCCGCCCGTACACCGCAGGCGCTGCGCGCCCAGGCCGAGCGGCTGCACACCTTTGTCAGCGAGCGCCCCGAACTCGACCTGGTCGACACGGCTCACTCCCTCCTGACCGGTCGAACCGCACATGACCACCGGGCTGTGGTGGTGGCGGGTGGCCGGGATGAACTCCTTTCCCAGCTGGGTGTGTTGGTGTCGGGTGGGGTGGGTTCTGGTGTGGTGAGTGGTGTGGGTGTGGGTGGTCGTCGGGTGGTGTTTGTGTTTCCGGGTCAGGGGTCGCAGTGGGTGGGGATGGCGGCGGGGTTGTGGGAGTCGTCGTCGGTGTTTCGTGGGCGGATGGTGGAGTGTGAGGCGGCGTTGGGGCCGTTTGTTGATTGGTCGTTGTCGTCGGTGGTGTTGGGTGAGGTGGGGGCGCCTGGTTTTGGTCGGGTGGATGTGGTGCAGCCGGTGTTGTGGGCTGTGATGGTGTCGTTGGCGGAGTTGTGGCGGTCGTGTGGGGTGGAGCCGGCTGCTGTGGTGGGGCATTCGCAGGGTGAGATTGCGGCTGCGTGTGTGGCGGGGGTTTTGTCGCTTGAGGACGCGGCGCGGGTGGTTGCTCTGCGGAGCCGGGCGTTGGGTGTGTTGGCGGGGCGGGGTGGCATGGTGTCGGTTGCTCTGCCGGTCGATGACGTCCGCTCGCGGCTGGGTGAGGGGTTGTGGGTGGCGGCGGTGAACGGGCCGTTGTCGACGGTGGTTTCCGGTGACGTCGCGGCTCTGGATGGCCTGTTGGCGGCGTGTGAGGCGGACGGGGTGCGGGCCCGCCGGATCCCCGTGGACTATGCCTCGCATTCGGCCCATGTGGAGGAGATCGAGCAGGAGTTGTTGGAGCTGCTCGCTCCGGTGTCTCCGCGTCAGGGTGAGGTGCCGTTCTACTCGGCCGTGACCGGTGGCGTGGTGGACGGTGCCGGGCTGGATGCCGGGTACTGGTACACCAACCTGCGCGAGACGGTGAACTTCCACGGTGCAACGCGGGCGTTGCTCGCGGACGGTTTCGATGTGTTTGTCGAGGCGAGTGCGCATCCGGTGTTGACGGCGTCGGTGGAGGAGAGTGTCGAGGAAGCCGACGTTTCTGCTGTGGTGTTGGGGACGCTGCGACGCAACGAAGACGAACAGCGGCGCATGCTCCTCTCCCTGGGCGAGGCCTTCGCGGCGGGTGTCACGGTCGACTGGACGACGTTCTTCGACGGTCCGGCCCGCTATGTGGACCTGCCGACGTATGCCTTCCAGCGCGAGCGGTACTGGCTGGAGCCGGTGCGGGCGCAGGTGACGGACGCGGCCGGCCTGGGGCTGGAGGGGCTCGGGCACGGGCTGCTGGGTGCGCTGGTGCCGGTGCCGGACTCCGATGGTGTGGTGCTGACGGGGTCGGTGTCGCTGAAGTCGCATCCCTGGCTCGCCGAGCACGCCGTGTTCGGCACCGCGCTCGTCCCGGGAACGGCCTTCGTGGAGATGGCCTCGCGGGCCGGTGCGCAGATCGGTGCGGGGACCGTGGAAGAGCTGGTGCTGGAAGCGCCGTTGCTGCTGCCGGACGACGCCGACATACGGCTGCATGTCAGCGTGGCCGGGGCGGACGAGTCCGGCCGCCGGGAAGTCGTCGTGCGCTCCGCCACCGGCTCCGGTGACGCATGGACCGTTCACGCACGCGGCGTCGTAGCCACGCCCTCGGACGGCGCAGCGCTCACGGCCATGCCCGCCTGGCCGCCGGCGGATGCGGAGAGGGTGGATGTCTCCGGGCTGTACGGGGAGTTCGCGGCGGCTGGTTATGACTATGGGCCGTTGTTCCAGGGTGTGCGGGCGGTGTGGCGTCGGCCTGGTGAGGTGTTCGCGGAGGTCGAGCTGGGGCAGGGCGTGGGCGAGGGGTTTGCGGTGCATCCGGCGTTGTTGGATGCGGCGTTGCACTCGCTGGTGTTGATCGATCCGGATGCGGAGGGGGTCGGGGAGCCGCGGTTGCCGTTCTCGTGGACGGGTGTGTCGCTGGCGTCGACCGGTGCCACGGCTCTGCGGGTGCGGTTGACCGCGGGCGGCGACGGTGACGACACCGTGTCCCTGACGGCGACGGACACCGCCGGGCGGACCGTCGTATCCGTCGAGTCGCTGACCCTGCGACCGGTCAGTGCGGAGCAGCTGCGAGCCGCCGGACAGGAGTCCCTGTACCGGCTGGAGTGGCAGCCGACACCCGGCGGAACGGCACGGACGACCACGGACCGCTACCACGTCCTGGGCGCCGATCTCGACCTGGGCGCTCTGGGTGAGTCGGTTCCGGATGTGGTGGTCGCGCCGTTCGCCGGAGGTGCTGTCTCGGCGGAGAACGCGCGTGAGGTGACACGTCAGGCCCTGTCTCTGCTTCAGGAGTTCCTGGGGGATGAGCGGTTGGTGTCGTCTCGGTTGGTGTTCGCCACCCGGGGTGCGGTGGCGGTGCGGCCGGGTGAGGACGTGACGGATCTGGTGTGTGCGCCGGTGTGGGGTCTGGTGCGGTCGGCGCAGCGGGAGCATCCGGAGCGGGTGTGGCTGGTGGACGGTGCGGACGAGGCGCTGGCGGCGCGTTTGGCCTGTGGTGGTGAGTCGCAGCTGGCGGTGCGGGACGGGGTGGTGTTCGTGCCGCGTCTGGTACGGCACACCCCGCAGCCCTCCGCTGCCCCGGCCATGGGTGGGGGCACGGTGCTGGTCACGGGTGGTACCGGGACGGTGGGTGCGTTGGTGGCCCGGCATCTGGTGGTCGAGCACGGTGTCAGGGATCTGCTGCTGACCAGCCGACGCGGTGAACAGGCGCCTGGTGCACGGGAGTTGACCCGGGAACTGTCGGGGTTGGGGGCGCGGGTGTCGGTTGCCGCGTGTGATGCGGCCGATCGTGATGCCTTGGCGGCTGTGCTGTCGGGGATACCGCAGGAGCGTCCGCTGACCGCGGTGATCCATGCGGCCGGTGTGCTGGACGACGCGGTGGTGACCGGGTTGACACCCGAGCAGCTGGAGCGGGTCCTGCGTCCGAAGATCGACGCGGCCCTCAACCTCCACGACCTCACCCGCAACCACCCCCTGCACACCTTCGTCCTCTTCTCCTCGGCGGCCGGCGTCCTCGGCAGCCCCGGGCAGGGCAACTACGCGGCGGCCAACGTGTTCCTGGACGCGCTCGCCGCCCACCGGGCCGCGAACGGACTGCCCGCGCAGTCCCTGCCGTGGGGACTGTGGAGCGAGCGGAGCGAGCTGACCGCGTCGCTGTCGGAGGCGGAGCGGGAGCGGACGGGACGTTCCGGCGTCCTCGGCCTGTCGTCCGGTGAGGCGCTGGCCCTCTTCGACGCCGCCCGGCGGGCCGGCGAGCCCGTGCTGGTGCCGATCCGCCTCGACCACGCGGCGCTGCGCGGTCAGGACGTACCTCCGGTGCTGTGGCACGAGGTGCGGCGCACGGGGAACACGGGGACGCACGCTGCGGAGGCGGGTACCGCATCCGCCCGCGAGCGTCTGCTGGCACTGCCGGAGGAGGAGCGCCAGGCAGGCCTGCTGGACCTCGTCCGCAGCCATGTCGCCGCGGTGCTGGGCCACTCCACCACCGGTTCGGTACCGGCCGAGCGTGCCTTCAAGGAGCTGGGTTTCGACTCGCTCACCGCGGTCCAGCTGCGCAACCAGCTGGCCGCGGCGACCGGTGTGAAGCTCCCGCCGACCGTGGTGTTCGACCACCCCACCCCGGCGGCCCTGGCCGAACACCTCGGCGGACAGCTCTTCGCCGCACCCTCCGCCGACGGGCCGGCCTTCGACCCGGTTGCCGTGCTGCAAGAACTCGACCGCCTGGAGTCGGCCCTGCTCTCCTCCCTGTCCCGGCTCCCGGACCCGGACCAGGTGTCGTCCCGGCTGCGCGCCCTCGCGACGAAGGTCGCGGGAAGCGGCGGCGGCAGCGGCGGCACGGCGGACATCGACCAGGAGATCGCCTCGGCCACAGCGGACGAACTGCTCGGACTCATCGACAAGGAATTCGGTTCCGTCTGACCCCGACCGGCCCCCGGACCACCTGACTGTGAATGTTGAAAGGCGTTGCACAAGGCGATGGCAGAGCAGGAAAAACTCCTCGAGTACCTGAAGCGGATGACGGCCGAGCTGCGGCAGGCGAACCAGAGGCTCAGCGACGTCGACGCGAAGGCGCACGAGCCGATCGCCGTCGTGGGCATGGGCTGCCGCTTCCCCGGCGGGGTGCGCTCCCCGGAGGAGCTGTGGCGGTTGGTGGCCACGGGTTCCGATGGTGTGTCGGGTTTCCCGACGGATCGTGGCTGGGATCTGGAGGGGTTGTACGACCCTGATCCGGGGGTGCGGGGGAAGGTCTACACGCGGGAGGGTGGCTTCCTGCACGACGCGGCGGAGTTCGATGCCGGGTTCTTCGGTATCTCGCCGCGTGAGGCGCTTGCCATGGATCCGCAGCAGCGGTTGCTGCTGGAGACGTCGTGGGAGGCGATCGAGCGGGCCGGTATCGATCCGGCCTCGCTGCGGGGCAGCCGTACCGGCGTCTACATGGGCCTGATGTACCACGACTACGCCGTGCACATATCCGGTGTTCCCGAGGACCTGGAGGGCCACCTCGGCACCGGTACCGCGGGCAGCATCGGGGCCGGGCGCATCGCCTACACCCTGGGCCTGGAAGGGCCCACGCTCACCGTCGACACGGCGTGTTCGTCGTCGCTGGTGGCACTGCATCTGGCGGTGCAGGCGCTGCGGCGCGGCGAGTGCCGGATGGCGCTGGCCGGAGGTGTCACCGTCATGTCGTCCACGGCGTCCTTCCTGGACTTCAGCCGGCAGCGCGGGCTGTCCGCGGACGGCCGCTGCAAGGCGTTCGACGAGAGTGCGGACGGCACCGGCTTCGGCGAGGGCGTCGGCGTCCTGCTGGTCGAGCGGCTGTCGGATGCTCTCAAGAACGGGCATCCGGTGCTGGCCGTCGTCCGGGGGAGTGCGGTCAACCAGGACGGTGCGAGCAACGGTCTTACGGCGCCGAACGGGCCGTCGCAGCAGCGGGTGATCCGGCAGGCACTGGCCGATGCCCGGCTGGGCGCCGCCGATGTCGACGCCGTCGAGGCGCATGGCACGGGTACGCGTCTGGGTGACCCGATCGAGGCGCAGGCGCTGCTCGCGACGTACGGGCAGGAGCGCACAAATGAACAGCCGCTGTTCCTCGGCTCGTTGAAGTCGAACATCGGCCATGCCCAGGCCGCCGCCGGTGTCGGCGGTGTCATCAAGATGGTGATGGCGCTCCGGAACGGCGTGCTGCCCAAGACCCTGCACGTGGATCAGCCGACCTCGCACGTCGACTGGTCCGCGGGCGCGGTGGAGCTGCTGACCGAGCGGCGGGACTGGCCGGAGGTCGACCGGCCGCGCCGTGCGGCCGTCTCCTCCTTCGGGCTGAGCGGCACCAACGCCCATGTCATCCTCGAACAGGCCCCCGAGCCCGAGCAGCCGGAGGCCGCCGCACGCCCGCCGCACGGGCTGCTGCCCTGGGTGCTGTCCGCCCGTACCCCCGAGGCGCTGCGCGCCCAGGCCGAGCGGCTGCACACCTTTGTCACCGAGCGCCCCGGACTCGACCTGGTCGACACGGCGTACTCCCTGCTGCGCCACCGCCCCGGGTTCGAGCACCGGGCCGTCGTGCTGGCCCAGGACCGGGCCGAGCTGCTGTCCGGGCTCGCCGCGCTGGCGGCCGGGGAACCGGCGCCCGGAGTCGTCCGGGGCGAGCGCCGGGACGGCGGACTGGCCTTCCTGTTCACCTTCCAGGGCAGCCAGCGCCTCGGCATGGGCCGCGAACTGTACGACGCCTTCCCGTTCTACGCGACGGCCTTCGACGAGGCCTGCGCCGCCCTGGACCGGCACCTGAGCCGGCCGATCAAGGACATCGTCTTCGCGGCCGAGGGCAGCCCGGAAGCCGCGCTGCTGGCCCAGGCCGAGTACGGGCACCCGGCGGTGTTCGCCCTCGAGGTCGCCCTCTACCGGCTGATCGAGCACTGGGGAATCCGCCCCGACGTCGTCTTCGGCGGCTCCAACGGCGACTCCGCCCTGCTCCATGTGACGGGCATGCTCAGCCTGGCGGACGCGGCGGCCTTCGTCACCACCCGGGGCCGGCTGCTCCAGCAGACACCGCCCGGCGGCACCATGGTCGCGATCGAGGCGTCCGAGGAGGAGGTCCGCGCCTCGCTGCGGGGCCGCTCCGGCACGGTGGACGTCGCCCTGGTCAACGGCCCGCGGCAGGTCGTCATCTCCGGTGACGAGGAACTCGTCGCACGGATCGGCGACGAGTGGCAGGCCGCCGGCCGGCGGACCCACCGGATGTCCTTCGGGCGGGCGTTCCACTCCGCCCACATGGAGCCGATCCTGGACCGCTTCGTGGCCGCCGTCCGGGAACTGGAGTTCCACCCGCCGCGCCTCCCGGTCATCAACTGCCTCGACGGCCGGCTCGCGGACCCGGACGAACTCCGCACCCCGGAGTACTGGGGACGCCATGTCCGCGGCGCCGTCCGCTTCCTGGACGGCATGCGCACCCTGGAGGCCGACGGCGTCGGCACCTACCTGGAACTCGGCCCGGTCGCCATGCAGTCCCTGATGGGCCGCGAGTGCCTGGCCGACGACAGCGACGCGGTGCTGCTGCCCACCCTGCGCGAGGGCCGCCCCGAGCCCGTCACCCTGCTGACCGCGCTCGCCCAGCTGTACGTGGGCGGTGCCGATCTCGACGCCGACGCCCTCTTCGCCCATCTCGGCCCGCGCCGCGTCGAGCTGCCGACGTACGCCTTCGAGCGCACCCCCTACTGGCTCACCGGCTCCCCGGCCGCCGCCGGTACCGCCCGCCCGGCCGACCTGGGCCTGGGCGCGGCCGACCATCCGCTGCTGGGCGCGGCGGTGTCGGTGGCCGGCGCCGACGAGCTGCTGCTCACCGGCCGGCTGTCGCCCCGTACCCACCCCTTGCTCGCGGACCACGCGGTGGCCGGTACGGTGCTGCTGCCCGGCACCGCCCTCGTCGACCTGGCGCTCCACGCGGCCGACCTGACCGGCTGCCGGCTGCTCGAGGAACTAACCCTCCAGGCCCCGCTCGTCCTGCCCGAACAGGGCGGTGTCCAGGTCCAGTTGGCGGTCGGCGCCGCCGACGCGGCGGGCCGGCGCGAGCTGACCGTCCACGCCCGGCCCGACGACGTCGCCGACCGGCCCTGGACCCGGCACGCCACCGGCACCCTCGCCGCCGACACCGGGGAACCCGGCTTCGACCTCACCGAGTGGCCCCCGCGCGGCGCCCGGCCCGTCCCCGTGGACACGCTGTACGACGGTCTCGCCGCCGCCGGACTCGACTACGGCCCGGCCTTCCGCGGCCTGCGCGCGGCCTGGCGGCGCGGCACCGAGATCTTCGCCGAGGTCGCCCTGCCCGACCCGGAGACCGACGGCGGCCACGGCGTCCACCCCGACCCGGAGGCCACCGGCGGCTACGGCGTCCACCCCGCCCTGCTCGACAGCGCCCTGCACGCCTGGAGCCTGGCCGGACAGGACGGCGACGGCGGCCCGCGGCTGCCCTTCCACTGGTCCGGTGTACGGCTCTTCGCCACCGGCGCGGACACCCTGCGGGTGCGGCTGACCCCGGCCGGCACCGACGCGATGGCGCTCGCGGTGGCCGACCCGAGCGGCCTGCCGGTGGCCTCGGTGGAGTCGCTCACGGTCCGCCCGGTCACCGCCGAGGCGCTGGGCGCCACGGCGACGGCGGACGCGCTGTACCGGCTCGACTGGGTACCGGCCGAGGCGGCCGAGCCGCTGGCGCCGGGCAGCTGGATCCGGGTCGGCCCCGCCCAGGACGACCACCACCCGACCCTGGCGGCCCTCCTCGCCGCCGTCGACGCGGGCCGGGCCACCGTGCCGGACGTGGTCGTCGTCCGCGAACAGCCCGCGCTCGACGCCCTGCACGACGCCGTCCACCGCACCCTGCGCCTGGTCCAGGACTGGCTCGCCGAGCCGCGGTGCGCCGCCGCCCGGCTGGTCCTCGTCACCAGCGGCGCGACCGGTGAGCAGGTCACCAGCCCGGCCGGGGCGGCGCTGCACGGCCTGCTGCGGTCCGCGCAGAACGAGCACCCGGGACGCTTCGTCCTGGTCGACACCGACCGCCCGGAAGACCCGCTCACCACCGCCGTCCTCGGCCCCGAGCCCCAGTTCCTGGTCCGCGACGGCGCCTGGTCGGTGGCCCGGCTGGCCCGCGCCGACCTCAGGACCGGCGCCGACGGGACCACGGCCCCGGGCACCGAAGCGGCCGCCGGTGCGGCGGCCCGGTTCCGGCCCGACGGCACCGTCCTGGTCACCGGCGGCACGGGCACCCTCGGCGCTGCCCTCGCCCGGCACCTCGTCACGGCGCACGGCGTCCGCCACCTGGTGCTGACCAGCCGCCGCGGCCCGGCCGCCGACGGCGCCGAGGCGCTGACCGCCGAACTGGGCGAGCTGGGCGCCACCGTGTCGGTCGTCGCCTGCGACGCGGCCGACCGGCCCGCCCTCGCCGCCCTGCTGGCCGGGATCCCGGACGCGCACCCGCTGACCGCAGTCGTCCACGCGGCCGGGATCGTGGCCGACGGACTGCTGGAGTCCCTCACCCCGGAACAGGCCGACGCGGTGCTCCGCCCCAAGGCAGACGCCGCGCTCCACCTGCACGAACTCACCCAGGGCCTGGACCTCGCACAGTTCGTCCTGTTCTCCTCCGCCGCCGGGGTCTTCGGCGGCGCGGGCCAGGGCGCGTACGCGGCGGCCAACGCCTTCCTGGACGGGCTCGCCGCCCACCGCCGGGCCTCCGGACAGCCGGCCCTCTCGCTCGGCTGGGGCCTGTGGGCCGAACGCAGCGGCATCACCGGACAGTTGGCCGAGACGGACCTCGCCCGAATCGCCCGGGCCGGGTTCGCCCCGCTCGCCGTCGAGGAGGGTCTGGCCCTCTTCGACGCCTGCCTCGGCGCCGACCGGGCCGCCCTGCTCCCGATGCGCCTGGACACCGCCGCGCGGTCCGGCCGGCAGGTGCCGCCGCTGCTCAGCGGCCTGGTGCGGGCCCCCCGCCCGGCCGCCCGAGCGGCCGCCGCACCCGCGACGACGCTCCGCGACCGGCTGCTCGCACTGCCCGCCGGCGAACGCGACGCGATGCTGCTCGACCTGGTGCGCACGCACGCCGCGACCGTCCTCGGGCATGCCACCGCCGACGCCATCGGCACCACGCACACCTTCCGCGACCTCGGCGTCGACTCGCTGAGCGCCGTCGAACTGCGCAACGCCCTCGGCCTGCGCACCGGCCTGGCGCTGCCCCCGACCCTCGTCTTCGACTACCCCACACCGGCCGCGCTGGCCGAGCACCTGCGCCGCGAACTCCTCGCCGAGAGCGGCACCGACGCGGAGGAGACCGTCACCCACCCGGAGGACGAGCCGATCGCCATCATCGGCATGGGCTGCCGCTACCCCGGAGGGGTCCACTCACCCGACGACCTGTGGCAGTTGGTGGCCACCGGCTCCGATGGCGTCTCGGGTTTCCCGACGGATCGTGGCTGGGATCTGGAGGGGTTGTACGACCCTGATCCGGGGGTGCGGGGGAAGGTCTACACGCGGGAGGGTGGCTTCCTGCACGACGCGGCGGAGTTCGATGCCGGGTTCTTCGGTATCTCGCCGCGTGAGGCGCTTGCCATGGATCCGCAGCAGCGGTTGCTGCTGGAGACGTCGTGGGAGGCGATCGAGCGGGCGGGGATCGATCCGGCCTCGCTGCGGGGCAGCCGTACCGGCGTCTACATGGGCCTGATGAACCGCGACTACCTGACCAGGCTGCGCGCCATCCCCGAGGAGCTGGAGGCGTTCCGCGGCACCGGCACCGCCGGCAGTGTGGCGGCCGGCCGGCTGTCGTACACCTACGGCCTCGAAGGCCCGGCGGTCACGGTCGACACGGCGTGCTCCTCCTCCCTGGTGACCCTGCATCTGGCGGTGCAGGCGCTGCGGCGCGGCGAGTGCCGGATGGCGCTGGCCGGCGGTGTCACGGTGATGTCCTCCCCGGCCGCCTTCCTGGACTTCAGCCGCCAGCGCGGCCTCTCCCCGGACGGCCGCTGCAAGGCCTTCGCGGAGGGCGCGGACGGCACCGGCTGGGCCGAGGGCGTGGGCGTGCTGGTCGTGGAGCGTCTGTCGGATGCCCTCAAGCAGGGGCACCCTGTCCTGGCCGTCGTCCGGGGGAGCGCGGTCAACCAGGACGGTGCGAGCAACGGTCTTACGGCGCCCAACGGGCCGTCGCAGCAGCGGGTGATCCGGCAGGCACTGGCCGATGCCCGGCTGGGCGCCGCGGATGTCGACGCCGTCGAGGCGCATGGCACGGGTACGCGTCTGGGTGACCCGATCGAGGCGCAGGCGCTGCTCGCGACGTACGGGCAGGAGCGTACGGCCGAACAGCCGCTGTTCCTCGGCTCGTTGAAGTCGAACATCGGCCATGCCCAGGCCGCTGCCGGTGTCGGCGGTGTCATCAAGATGGTGATGGCGCTGCGGCACGGTGTGCTGCCCAAGACCCTGCACGTGGATCAGCCGACCTCGCACGTCGACTGGTCCGCGGGCGCGGTGGAGCTGCTGACCGAGCGGCGGGACTGGCCCGAGGTCGACCGGCCGCGCCGTGCGGCCGTCTCCTCCTTCGGGCTGAGCGGCACCAACGCCCATGTCATCCTCGAACAGGCCCCCGAGGCCGAGGAGGAGGCGGCCGACGCGGCGCTCGGCCCGATCCCGTGGATCGTCTCGGGCCGGACGGAGGCGGCGCTGCGCGCCCAGGCCGAGCGGCTGCACACCTTCGTCGCCGAGCGCCCCGGACTCGACCTGAGCGCGGCGGCGTACACGCTGCTCACCAGCCGCACCACCTTCGACCACCGGGCCGTGGTGGTGGCCGAGGACCGCGACGCGCTCCTCGGCGGCCTGGCCGCCGTGGCCGCCGGGGAGCCCGCGGCCGGAGTCGCGCAGGGCCGCCCGCACACCGGCCGGCTCGCCCTCCTCTTCACCGGGCAGGGCAGCCAGCGCCTCGGCATGGGCCGCGAACTGTACGACGCCCACCCGGTCTTCGCGGCGGCCTTCGACGAGGTGTGCGCCGAACTCGACCGGCACCTCGACCGTCCGCTGAAGGAGATCGTCTTCGCCGCCGAGGGCAGCCCCGAGGCCGCTCTGCTGCACCAGACCGGCTTCACCCAGCCCGCCGTGTTCGCCCTGGAGGTCGCCCTCCACCGGCTGGTCGAGCACTGGGGCATCCGCCCCGACGCCGTGGCCGGGCACTCCATCGGCGAGCTGGCGGCCGCCCATGCCATCGGGCTGTTCCCGCTGGCGGACGCGGCGGCCCTGGTGGCGGCCCGCGGCCGGCTGATGCAGGCCCTGCCGGCCGGCGGCGCCATGGTCGCCGTACAGGCCACCGAGGCGGAAGTGCTCGAACTGATCGGGGACTGCACCGACCGGGTCGGCATCGCCGCGGTCAACGGTCCGTCCGCCGTCGTGCTGTCCGGTGCCGCCGAGGCCGTCCTCGACATCGCCGGACACCTGCGCGCGACCGGCCGCAAGACCAAGCGGCTCGAGGTTAGCCACGCCTTCCACTCGCCGCTGATGGAACCGATGCTGGACGCCTTCGCCGAGGTGGCGCGCGGTGTCCGGTTCACCCCGGTCGACACGCCGTTCTTCTCCACCCTGACCGGCGGCCCGGTCACGGCCGGGGAACTCGCCGACCCCGAGTACTGGATCCGGCATGTCCGGCAGGCCGTGCGCTTCCACGACGCCGTGGGCGCACTGGCCGCCGACGGGGTGACCACCTTCCTGGAGCTCGGCCCGGACGGCGTGCTGTCCGCGATGGGCCCCAACTGCCTGCCCCCGGATGCGGAGACCGGCACCTTCGTCCCCGCCCTGCGCGGCAACACCGGCGAGACGCAGAGCCTCACCAGGGCCGTCGTCCAGCTGCATGTGCACGGCGTCGCGGTGGACTGGCCGGCGTTCTGCGGCACCCCGGTGGACTGGTCGGCCGCGTTCGACGGCCCCCGCCCGCCCCGCACGGAACTGCCGACCTACGCCTTCCAGCGGCAGCGGTACTGGCTGGACGCGCTGCCGGACCGGCCCGAGGACCTCGGCGCCGCCGGACTCGGCCCGGCCGACCACCCGCTGCTGGGCGCAGCCGTCGAACTGCCCGGCACCGGAGGGCTGCTGTTCACCGGCCGTCTCGGCGCCGCCAGCCAGTCCTGGCTCGACCAGCACACCCTCGCCGGGACACCCGTGCTGCCCGCCTCCGCCGTGCTCGACATGGTGCTGCGGGCCGGCGACGAGACCGGCTGCGCCCTCGTCGAGGAACTCGCCCTGGAGACCCCGCCGGTCCTGCCGGAGCAGGGTGCTCTCCAGCTCCGGCTGACCGCGACCCCGACCGGCGACCGGTGCGCCGTCGAACTGCACTCGCGGCCCGAGGGCACGCCCGGCCCCGGCGGCTGGACCCGCAACGCGTACGGCACACTGCGCCCCGCCGGTCCGGCCGGGGACGCCGACCTCGCCGTATGGCCGCCCGCGGGTGCCGTACCCGCCGCCGTCGAGGACCTGTACGAGCGGCTGGCGCAGGCCGGGCTCGACCACGGGCCGCTGTTCCGGACCGTGCGCGCCGCCTGGCGGCGCGACGCCGATCTGTACGCCGAGCTGGCCCTCGACCCGGCCGAGGCACCGCAGGCGGACCGGTACCGGCTGCACCCCGTCCTGCTGGACGGCGCGCTGCATGCCCTCGGCCTGACGGGCCGGGCCGGCCTGCTGCCCCTGGCCTGGACGGGCGTGTCCGTGCACGCCACCGGGGCCACCGCCGTACGTGTCCGGATCGCCCCCGCCGGGCCGGACGCGGTCTCCCTGCTGCTCGCCGACCCGGCCGGGCAGCCGGTCGCGTCGGCGGACTCCGTGGAACTGCGCCCGGCCCCCGCCGGCCTGACCCGGTCCGTGGCCCACGGCGCGGGACCGGGCGACGCCCCGGCGGCCCGCCCGGCCCGGCGCGCCGCCGCGGCCGCGCCGCCCGGCGCCGCGCCCGGCGCCCGGGACCGGCTGCTGGCCCAGTCGCCGGACGAAAGGGCGCGCACCCTGCTGGACATCGTCCGCCGCTGCACCGCCCTGGTCTTCGGACACGCGGGCGCCGACGACGTGGACCCGGCGCAGTCGTTCAAGGACATCGGCATCGACTCGCTCACCGCGGTCGAGCTGCGTGACCACGTGACGGCCGCCACCGGGCTGCGGGTGCCGCCGACCGTCCTGTTCGACTGCCCCACCCCGGCCGCGCTCGCCGCCCGGCTGACCGAGGAGGCGGCCGCCGAACTGTCCGGGCTGCCCGAACTCCACCGCGAACTGGACCGGTTGGAGGCGCTGCTGGCCGCGCTGCCCGGCGAGGGCACGGAACACGAGGAGATCTACGCCCGGTTGCGCGCCCTCACCGGGCCCCGGGACCGGCCGGCGGACCGCACGCCGGACCGCGCGGCGGACACCGACCTGGAGTCCGCCACCGCCGAGGAGATCTTCGACCTGCTGGATGCCGAACTGGAGTCGCCGTGAGCACGCAGCCCGTGACCGACGAGGCGAAGTACCTCGACTACCTCAAACGCGCCACGGCCGACCTGCGCGAGGCCCGCAGGCAGGTGCGCGAGCTGACCGAACGGCAGCACGAGCCGATCGCGATCATCGGCATGAGCTGCCGCTACCCCGGCGGGGTCACCGACCCCGACGGGCTGTGGGAGCTGGTGGCGGACGGCCGGGACGCCATCTCCGGCTTCCCGGACAACCGCGGCTGGCCCGAGGACCGGGCGGGCCACGGCGGATTCCTGCACCAGGCGGACGAGTTCGACGCCGACTTCTTCGGCATCTCGCCGCGGGAGGCGCTCGCCATGGACCCGCAGCAGCGGCTGCTGCTGGAGGCCGCCTGGGAGGCGTTCGAGGCGGCCGGGCTCGACCCGTCCGCGGCCCGCGGCGAGCAGGTGGGCGTCTTCACCGGCCTCAACCTGCACGACTACGCCACCCGCGCCGAGGCCATCCCCGCCGAGGCCCTCGGCTACCTCAGCACCGGCAACGCCGGCAGCGTCGCCTCCGGGCGGATCGCCTACGTCCTCGGTCTGGAGGGGCCGGCCGTCACGGTCGACACGGCGTGCTCGTCGTCGCTGGTGGCGCTGCATCTGGCGGCCCAGGCGCTGCGCCGCGGCGAGTGCCGGATGGTCCTGGCCGGCGGGGCGACCATCATGAGTTCCCCCGGCGCGTTCGCGGACTTCGGCGCCCAGGGCGGCCTGGCCGCGGACGGCCGGTGCAAGTCCTTCGCCGCCTCCGCCGACGGCACCTCCTGGGGCGAGGGCGCCGGACTGCTGCTGCTGGAGCGGCTGTCCGACGCCCGGCGGCTCGGACACCCGGTGCTGGCCGTCGTCCGCGGCAGCGCGGTCAACCAGGACGGCGCCAGCACCGGTCTGACCGCGCCCAACGGCCGGGCCCAGCAACGGGTCATCCGGCAGGCCCTCACGGACGCCCGGCTGGACCCCGCCGACATCGACGCCGTCGAGGCGCACGGCACCGGCACCCGGCTCGGCGACCCCATCGAGGCGCAGGCCCTGCTCGCCGTCTACGGCCAGCACCGCCCGGCCGGCAGCCCGCTCTGGCTGGGCTCGCTCAAGTCGAACATCGGGCACACCATGGCCGCGGCCGGCGTGGGCGGCATCATCAAGATGGTGCAGGCGATGCGGCACGCGACGCTGCCGAAGACCCTGCACGTGGACGCGCCGTCCCCGCAGATCGACTGGTCGGCCGGCGCGGTCGAGCTGCTGACCGAGGCCCGCCCCTGGCCCGCGGCCGACCGGCCCCGCCGCGCGGCGGTCTCCTCCTTCGGCATGAGCGGCACCAACGCCCACGTCATCATCGAACAGGCCGAGGAGGAGAGCGCGGAGCAGCCCGAGGCCGGGGCGGCCGCCGGTCCCCTGCCCTGGGTGCTGTCCGCCCGCACCCCCCAGGCGCTGCGCGCCCAGGCCGGCCGGCTCCGCGCCCATCTGCTCGCCCACCCCGAGCAGCGCGGCGCCGACACGGCCTGGTCGCTGGTGACCGGGCGGGCCGCGCTGGACCACCGCGCGGTCGTGGTCGCCGACGGCCGCGAGGAGCTGCTGGACCGGCTCGGCGCCCTGGCGGACGGCCGGGACGCGCCGGGCACCGTGCGCGGTACGACGGCCGCCCGGACCGTCGGCCGTACCGCCTTCGTCTTCCCCGGCCAGGGCTCCCAGTGGCCCGGCATGGCCACCGAACTGGCCGCCTCCTCCGCCGTCTTCCGGGAGAGCCTCACGGCCTGCGAGGAGGCCCTCGCCCCGCACGTCGACTGGTCGCTGACCCGGGTGCTGCGCGGCGACCCGGACGCGCCCTCGCTGGACCGGGTGGACGTGGTCCAGCCGGCCCTGTTCGCCGTGATGGTGTCGCTGGCCGCGCTGTGGCGGTCGTACGGCATCGCCCCGGACGCCGTCGCCGGGCACTCGCAGGGCGAGATCGCGGCCGCCTGTGTGTCCGGCGCCCTCTCCCTGGAGGACGCGGCGCTGGTCGTCGCCCTGCGCAGCCAGGTACTGACCCGGCTGGCCGGCCGGGGCGGCATGGTGTCGGTCGCGCTGCCCGCCGACCGGGTGGCGCCCCGGCTCGCCCCCTGGGACGGCCGGATCGCCGTCGCGGCGGTCAACGGACCCAACGCCACCGTGGTCGCCGGAGACGCCGACGCCCTGGACGCCTTCCTCGCCGTGAGCGAGGCCGACGGAGTGCGGGTGCGCCGGATCCCGGTGGACTACGCCTCCCACTCCCCGCACGTCGAGGCCGTCCACGAGGAGCTGCTCACCCGGCTGTCGGCCGTCACCCCCAAGCCCGCCGACGTGCCGTTCTACTCGGCGGTCACCGGCACCCGGCTCACCGGGACGGAACTGGACGCCGAGTACTGGTACCGCAACCTGCGGCAGACCGTCCGCTTCGAGGACACCGTACGGCTGCTGGTCCAGGACGGCTTCCGGTACTTCGTGGAGGCCAGCCCGCACCCCGTGCTCACCGGCGGCGTCGCGGAGACCGCCGACACCACCGACGCCGGCCGGGCCGTCACGGTCACCGGCTCGCTGCTGCGCGACGAGGGCGGCCTGCCCCGCTTCCTGGAATCGGCCGCCGAGCTGTACGTCCGCGGCGGCGCCGTCGACTGGACCGTGCCGCTGCCGCCCGCCCGGCGCGTCGAACTGCCGCGCTACGCCTTCCAGCGGCGCTCGTACTGGCTGGCCGCCACCCCCGCCGCCACCCTCCCCGCGGCCCCGGCGCCCGCGCCCGCCGCCGAGGAGGACACCGAGACGCTGCGCCGGACCCTGGCCGGTCTCACCGACGACGCCGAGCGGGCCGCCGCGGTCGCCGGCCACGTCCGCGCCGCCGCGGCCGCCGTCCTCGGGCACGCCACACCCGAGGACATCGACCCGGACCGGTCCTTCGTCGAACTGGGCGTCGAGTCCCTGACCGCCCTCCAGCTGCGCAACCGGCTGCGGGACGCGACCGGGCTGTCCCTACCCGCGACCCTCGTCTTCGACCATCCGACGGTCACCGTGCTCGCCGCCCACCTCGCCGACCGGCTCGCCCAGAGCTCCGGCGAACCCGCCGGCGACCCGCTGACCGCGCTGTTCCGGCAGGCCCACGACAGCGGTCGGCTCACCGAGGGCTTCCAGCTGCTGACCGCCGCCGCCGCGCTGCGCCCGGACTTCGCCACCCGCGCCGACGCGGACCGCTGGCCCGCACCCCTGCGCATCACCGCCGGCACCGGCGACCTCACCGTGGTGTGCCTGCCCTCGCTCAGCGCCGTCTCGGGACCACAGGAATATCTGCGGCTCGGCGCGGCCCTCGGCGCCGCCGGCGAGGTGTGGGCGCTGCCGCACCCCGGCTTCACCGCCGGCGAGCCGCTGCCCCGCTCGGCCACGGCCCTGGTCGCCGCCCACGCGGAGACCGCCGTCGAACTCGCCGCCGGCCGCCCCCTGGTGCTGCTCGGCCGCTCCTCCGGCGGCTGGATCGCGCACGCCGTCGCCGAGCACCTGGCCGCGCTCGGCACCCCGGCCGCCGCCGTCGTCCTCGCCGACACCTTCTCCCGCAGCGCGGACCGCACCAGCACCCAGCTGATGGTCTCCCAGCTGCTGGAGAACGAGGAGGCCGCCGAACTCCTCGACGACCAGCGGCTGGTGGCGATGGGCGGATACTTCCGGGTCTTCGCGGACTGGACCCCGGAGCCGCTCACCACCCCCGTGCTGCTCCTGCGCGCCACCGCCGAGGTCCCCGGCGCCGAGCCGGGCGGCCGGGGGCCCGGCTGGGAGCACGCCCACCACGTGGTCGACGTACCCGGAGACCACTTCTCGATGCTCGACACCCACCATCGGACAACCGCCGACGCCATCGCGTCCTGGCTGCGCACGGAGGTACGGGGATGACCAACTCCCTGACTGCACAAGAACTCTGGATCCGCCGCTACCAGCCGGCGCCCGAGGACACCGACCTGTCGCTGGTCTGCTTCCCGCACGCGGGCGGCTCCGCCAGCTACTTCCGCCCGCTCGCCAACGCCCTGGCCGGAGTCGCGGACGTCCTGCCGGTGCAGTACCCGGGCCGGCAGGACCGCCGCGCCGAACCGCCGATCACCGACATCGGCCGGCTCGCCGACGAGATCGTCACCGTGCTGGAGACCCTCCCGCGCCGCCGGCTGGTGCTGTTCGGGCACAGCATGGGCGCCTGCGTGGCCTTCGAGGTGGCCCGCCGCCTCGAAGCCGGCTCCGCCACCGAGCTGCTCGGACTGGTCGCCTCCGGCCGCACCGCCCCGCCCCGGCTGCGCGACCGAGGCGTCCGCTTCATGAACGACGACGGCATCGTCGCCGAGATCCGCCGGCTCAACGGCACCGACGACCGGCTGCTCCTGGACGACGACATCATCCGCATGATCATGCCGGCCATCCGCGCCGACTACACGGCGGTGGAGTCGTACCGGTACATACCCGGACCCCCGCTGCGCTGCCCCATCAGCGTGCTGGTGGGCGACCACGATCCGCAGGTCACCCCCGCCGAGGCGGAGAAGTGGCGCGAGCACACCGAGGCCGGCTTCTCGCTGCGCACCTTCCCCGGCGGCCACTTCTACCTGGCCGAGCAGAACGCCAAGGTGGCCCGGGCGCTGACCGAGGACCTGGCCCGGTTCAGCCGATAGGACCCTCTCCCGACCTCCCGGCGACGCCGCAGACGCCGTCGCCGGGGCATCCCCCGACACAGAAAGAACCGTTATGGCAAACGAACCGGCCGCCCCGGCTCGCCCGTCCTTCGGACTGACCGTCCTGGCCGTGTCCCTGCCGATGTTCATGGTGGCGCTGGACAACCTGGTGGTGACCAACGCGCTGGCCTCCATCAAGCACGACCTGCACGCCTCGATCCAGGGCCTGCAATGGGTCACCAACAGCTACATCCTCGGCTTCGCCAGCCTGCTGCTCGTCGCGGCCGGCCTCGGCGACCGGTTCGGGCGCCGCACGGTGTTCGTCTCCGGCCTGTCGCTGTTCGTGCTGTTCTCGATCGGCTGCGCCCTGTCCACCTCCACCGCGGCCCTGGTCACCCTGCGCGCCCTCCAGGGCATGAGCGCGGCCGCCGTACTGCCGCTGTCGCTGACCATGCTCACCGTGGCCGTGCCGGCCGAGAAGCGGGGCGTCGCGATCGGCATCTGGTCCAGCATCAGCAGCCTGGCCGTCGGCATCGCCCCGCTGATCGGCGGCGCCATCACCACCGGCATCGGCTGGCACTGGCTGTTCTGGCTGAACGTGCCGATCGGCATCGTCGCCGTCCCGCTGGTGCTGCGCGTGCACAGCGAGAGCAAGGGCGCGGCCGCCGGACTCGACCTGCTCGGCCTGCTCCTCGGCGCCGCCGGAGTGCTCGCCCTCGTCTGGGCCATCGTGGACAGCAGCGAGTACGGCTGGACCTCCGCCCGGGTGCTCGGCAAGTACGCCGCGGCCGCCGTCCTGCTGGTGCTGTTCGTGCTGTGGGAACGGCGCACCGCCCAGCCGCTGCTCCCGCTGCGCATCTACCGCAGCCGCGCCTTCACCCTGACCAACCTCGCCTCGCTCGCCGTCTACTTCGGCCTGTTCGGCTCGATCTTCTTCCTCGCCCAGTACCTCCAGGTGGTCCGCCACCACTCGCCCTTCGTGGCCGGTCTGTGGACCCTGCCGTGGGCCGTCATGCCGACGATCTGCGCGCCGTACGCGGGCAAGCTCATCCCCAAGGTGGGCGCCAGCAAGCTGATCGCCGCCGGTCTGGCGCTCGCCGCCGTCGGCCTGGCCTGGTGCGCCCTGATCTCCGACCCGGCCACCGCCGACTGGCAGATGGTGGTGCCGTACATGCTGTGCGGCATCGGCACCGGACTGATCTTCGCGCCGAGCGCGACCGTCGTGGTCACCTCGGTGCAGCCGCAGGACATCGGCAAGGCCTCCGGCACCAACGCCACCGTCCGCGAGATCGGCAGCGCCCTCGGCATCGCCGTCCTGACCACCGTCTTCACCAGCCGGGGCGGCAACTACCAGTCGCCGGCGGCCTTCACCGACGCCATCATCCCGGGCCTGTGGATCTGCGTCGTGGTGCTGCTGGCCGGCGGCGCGCTGGCGCTCGGCATCCCGCCGCTCAAGCCGCCGGCCCCGGCCCCCGCGCCGGCCGCGAAGCCGCAGCCCGCCCTCGACTGACCACCCTTCCCGCCACGCACCGCTCGGACCGCAAGGACCGCACGCACCACAAGGAGCACAACGCACATGGTCACCTTCACCGACCTCTACGCCGAGTACGGCGTGAAGTCCCCGCACGACCTGTTCGAGCGGCTGCGCGAACAGCGCCCGCTGTTCCAGGTCGAGCTGCCCAACGGGGTGCCGCTGTGGCTGGTCACCCGGTACGCGGACTGCCGGGCGGGCCTCGGCGACGCCCGGCTGTCCAACCGGATCGGCACCCGGATCGTCGCCAAGGACGTGCTGCCCGCCGAGATCCGCGCCAGCATGGGCACCCACATGCTGCGGGTCGACGGCACCGACCACACCCGGCTGCGGCGGCTGGTGTCCTCCGTGTTCACGGCCAAGCGGATCGAACGGCTCCGGCCGATGATCGAGCAGATGACCAGCGACCTGCTGGACAAGATGGCCGCCAAGGAGCACCCGGACGCCATCCACGACCTGGCCTACCCGCTGCCCATGCAGGTCATCTGCGAACTGCTCGGCGTGCCCGTCGCCGACCACGAGCGCTTCCGCACCTGGTCCAACGCCTACCTCGCGGGCGTCGGCACCCAGAACTTCCCGGTCGACGTGGTCACCGAGTTCGTCCACTACGTCCGCGAGCTGGTCGAGCAGAAGCGGGCCGAGCCGGACGACAAGCTGCTGTCCGCGATGATCTCCGCCCGGGACAACGAGGACCGGCTCGCCGAGAACGAGCTGACCTCGATGTGCTTCCTGCTCATCATCGCCGGCTACGAGACCACCGTGAACCTGCTCGGCAACGGCACCGCCCTGCTGCTCGCCGACCCCGAGCTGGCCGACCGGCTGCGCGCCGACCACGAGAGGATCCCGGCCGCCGTCGAGGAGTTCCTGCGCTACGAGAGCCCGGTGCCCGGCGCCAGCTTCCGGGTCGCCACCGAGACCCTGGAACTGGGCGGACAGACCATCAAGGAGGGCGAACTGGTCCTCATCTCCCTGCTGTCCGCCAACCGCGACGAGCAGGTCTTCGACGACTCGATGACCTTCGACGCCGAGCGCACCCCCAACCAGCACATGGCCTTCGGCTACGGCATCCACTACTGCCTGGGCGCCCCGCTGGCCCGGCTGGAGGCCCACATCGCCTTCCGCCAGCTGCTGGAGCGCTTCCCGAAGATGGAGCGCCTGGACCCGTCGGCCGAGCTGAAGTGGCGGCCCGGACTGGTGATGCGCGGTCTGACCGAACTGCCGGTGAAGCTCGGTCAGTAGACACCCCGGGCGGTCCCCCCCCGCGAGACCGCCCACGGCGGTGGCCGGCCGGCACGGCCACCGCCGCCGGAACCTGAACCCCCTAGCCCCACGGGAGTCTGTGGTGATAGCCGACCTGCTGGCCGCGATCGAGTCGCCTGACGCGGCGGCCCGCGACTTCGCGTCCCTGCCGGTACCGGAGTCCTACCGGGCCGCCGTGCTGCTCAAGGACGAGCAGCACATGTTCGACGGGCTGCCGCTCGCCGACCGGCAGCCCGCGAAGGCCCTGCACCTGAAGGACGTACCGACCCCGGAGCCCGGCCCCGGCGAGGCCCTGGTCGCCGTCATGGCCAGCTCCGTCAACTACAACACGGTGTGGAGCGCGCTGTTCTCGCCCGTGCCGACCTTCGCCTTCCTCGAACGCTACGCCCGCACCGGCGGCCCGGCCGCCCGGCACGACCAGCCCTACCACGTGATCGGCTCCGACCTGTCCGGGGTCGTGCTGCGCACCGGCCCCGGAGTGCGCCGCTGGCAGCCCGGCGACCGGGTGGTCGCGCACTGCCTCTCCGTCGAGCTGGAGGACGCGGCGGGCCACGACGACACCATGCTCGACCCCGAGCAGCGGATCTGGGGGTTCGAGACCAACTTCGGCGGCCTGGCCCAGCTGGCGCTGGTGAAGGCCAACCAGCTGATGCCCAAGGCCGCCCACCTCACCTGGGAGGAGGCCGCCGCCCCCGGACTGGTCAACTCCACCGCCTACCGCCAGCTGGTCTCCCGCAACGGCGCGGGCATGAAGGTCGGCGACAACGTCCTCATCTGGGGCGCGGGCGGCGGCCTCGGCTCGTACGCCACCCAGTACGCGCTGGCGGGCGGCGCGGTGCCGATCTGTGTCGTCTCCAGCGAGCAGAAGGCGGAGATCTGCCGCGCCATGGGCGTCGAGGCGATCATCGACCGCAGCGCGGAGGACTACCGGTTCTGGCGCGACGAGCACACCCAGGACCAGCGCGAGTGGAAGCGGCTCGGCAAGCGCATCCGCGAACTGACCGGCGGCGAGGACGTCGACATCGTCTTCGAGCACCCCGGCCGCGAGACCTTCGGCGCCTCCGTCTACGTCACCCGCCGCGGCGGCACCATCGTCACCTGCGCCTCCACCTCCGGCTACCGGCACGAGTTCGACAACCGCTACCTGTGGATGCACCTCAAGCGGATCATCGGCTCCCACTTCGCCAACTACCGCGAGGCCTGGGAGGCCAACCGGCTCGTCACCAAGGGCCGCATCCACCCCACCCTCTCCCGCACCTACTCCCTCGCGGAGATCGGCCAGGCGGTGGACGACGTCCACGCCAACCGGCACCACGGCAAGGTCGGCGTGCTGTGCCTCGCCCCCGGCGAGGGGCTCGGCGTCACCGACCCCGAGCTGCGGGCCCGGCACGAGCCGGCCATCAACCGCTTCCGCACCGGCTGAGCGGGCCACCCGCCACCCGGCCCGACCCTCGCCCCCCACTCACAGATTGGCCGAGTCGCATGACCGACACCCCTCTCGCCCTGGAGTCCCTCGACTACCCGTTCGAGCGGCCCACGGCCCTGGAACCGTGTCCCCACTACAAGCGCCTGCGCGAGAGCTGCCCGGTGGCGGACATCCGGATGCCCAGCGGTGACCACGCCTTCCTGGTCACCGACTACGACGCGGTGCGCACCGTCCTCTCCGACGCCCGGTTCAGCCGGGCCGCCACCGCCCGGCCCGGCGCTCCCCGGATCGGCACCGAGCCGCAGAACGCCAAGAACCTGCTCAGCATGGACCCGCCGGAGCACACCCGGGTACGGCGACTGGTCTCGCGGGAGTTCACCGCCCGCCGGGTCGCCGCGCTCCGGCCGCGCATCCAGGCCTGCGCGGACGAGCTGCTGGACACGATGGAGCGGACCGGGTCCCCGGCCGACCTCGTCCCGGCCCTCGCCTTCCCGCTGCCCGTGACCGTCATCTGCGAACTGCTCGGGGTCCCGCTGGACGAGCGCGAGCAGATCGCCGAGTGGTCCGGCACCGTCCTGTCGACCGTCTCGCTGCCGGTCGAGCAGATCGTCGCCGCCCACACCGGGCTGGCCGGCTACCTGGGCGGCCTGATCGCCGCCAAGCGCGAAAAGCCGGGCGACGACCTGCTGTCCGCCCTCGTGTCGATCCACGAGGAGGACGCCGAACGCCTGGACGAGGAGGAGCTGCTGCACCTGGCGATCACCCTCCTGATCGCCGGGCACGAGACGACCACCAACCAGATCGGCAACAGCGTCCTCGCGCTGCTCACCCACCCCGAGCAGTTCGAGGCGGTCCGCCGCGACCCCGGGGCGGTCCCCGCCGCCGTGGAGGAGCTGCTGCGGTTCGTCCCGCCGGGCGACGAGGCGACCCTGCGCATCGCCACCGAGGACGTGCGGCTGGGCGACACCCTCGTCCCGGCGGGCACCGCGGTCCTCGCCTCGCTGGCCTCCGCCAACCGCGACGCCGGCCACTTCACCGCGCCCGACACCCTCGACACCGCCCGCGTCCCCGACGCCCAGCACCTGACGTTCGGCTACGGCATCCACTACTGCCTCGGCGCCGGACTCGCCCGTCTGGAGCTGGAGATCGCCATCGGCAGCCTGCTGCGCAGGTTCCCCACGCTGCGACTGGACATCCCGGCCGACCAGGTACCGCGCTCCGCGGGCCGCCTGATCCACGGCGTCACGTCCCTGCCGGTGGCCTGGTAACCCCGCCCCCGCCACGGCGCCGCCCCTCCCGGCGCCGTGGCACCCGGCCCCCCGGGCCGAACGCTCTGGGCGCGCCCCGGCCCGACTATGCTCACCTCATGCCGGAGGCCGTAACCAGGGCCGCACCGCCATCGACGGACTGCCGGGGGCTTGGGAAGATGCTGCGACAGGTCACTGCCACCCGCTACGTCGCACCCCTGCACTCCGGCGGCTCCGTCCCCGGAGTCGTCGAGGCCGATGATCTCGGGACGTATGTCGTCAAGTTCACCGGCTCGGCGCAGGGGCACAAGGCGCTGGTCGCGGAGGTGATCGTAGGGGAGCTGGCCCGCGCGCTCGGGCTGCGCTTTCCCGAGCTGGTGCTCGTGCACTTCGACCCGGCCGTCGCCGAGGCCGAGCCGCACCAGGAGGTGCGGGACCTGCACAGCGCGAGCGCCGGGGTCAACCTGGGCATGGACTATCTGCCGGGCGCCCGGGACCTCACCCCCGAGATCGCGCCGCACTTCCCGGTGGACCCGCTGGAGGCGGGCCGGATCGTCTGGCTGGACGCGCTGACCGTCAACGTGGACCGTACGGTGCACAGCTCCAACCTGATGGTCTGGCCCACGTTCGGCACCGCGCAGCCGCGGCTGTGGCTCATCGACCACGGCGCCGCCCTGGTCTTCCACCACCGTTGGGACACCACCACCCCGGGCAAGAGGTACGACTTCCGGCACCACGCCCTCGGGCAGTACGGCCCCGATGTGCGCGCCGCGGACGCGGAACTGGCGCCGCTGGTGACCGAGGAGCTGCTGCGCGGGATCGTCGCCGAGGTCCCGGACGCCTGGCTGGCCGAGGACGCCGGCTTCGCCGGCCCGGACGACGTGCGCGCGGCCTATGTCGACTATCTCCTCGCCCGGCTGGACCGCTCGGCGGAGTGGCTGCCCACGGACTTCCCGGGCCGGGAGCAGCTGGCGGCGGAGGAGGCGGCCCGTGCGCGGCAGACCCGGGCGGGCCGCCCCGACTGGCTCAAGCACGTCCCCGACCTGCACGGCAAGCCCGCGGCGGAGCGGGACTGGTCGGGCCACGTGGGCTGAACGCGCCCGAGCGGCCCCGGGAGGTTCCCGGAGCCGCTCGGCGAGACCGGTGCGGGTGTCAGCCCTTGAGCTGCTCGTAGGCGGGCAGGGTGAGGAAGTCGGCGTAGTCCTCGTCCAGGGAGACCTTCAGCAGCAGGTCGTGCGCCTCCTGCCAGTGGCCGGCGGCGAAGGCGGCCTCGCCGATCTCCTTGCGGATGGCGTCCAGCTCCTCGGCGGCCACCTTGCGGGCCAGCTCCGGGGTGGCCTTGTCGCCGTTCTCGAACTCGACACCCGCGTTGATCCACTGCCAGATCTGCGAGCGGGAGATCTCGGCGGTGGCCGCGTCCTCCATCAGGTTGAAGATGGCGACCGCGCCCAGACCGCGCAGCCAGGCCTCGATGTAGCGGATGCCGACCTGGACGGCGTTGACGAGACCGTGGTACGTCGGCTTCGCGTCCAGCGAGT
This sequence comes from Streptomyces sp. NPDC031418, assembly GCF_055581605.1. Classification (NCBI taxonomy): domain Bacteria; kingdom Bacillati; phylum Actinomycetota; class Actinomycetes; order Kitasatosporales; family Streptomycetaceae; genus Streptomyces; species Streptomyces sp. NPDC031418. The sequence goes on along the minus strand of NZ_JBVIJC010000004.1, from coordinate 222,774 downwards.
CGATCGCGATGAGGTCGGCGGCCTCGACGTGCACGTCCTCGCGCAGCCGGTCCTTCTGGTTCGGCCGGTCCCCGAGGACCTTGTCGAAGGACTCCATGGCGATCGGGACCAGGTCGGGGTGGGCGACCCAGGAGCCGTCGAAACCGTCGTTCGCCTCGCGGTCCTTGTCGGCGCGGACCTTCTCGAAGGCGACCTTGTTGACCTCGGCGTCGCGCCGGGAGGGGATGAACGCGGCCATGCCGCCGATCGCGTGCGCGCCGCGCTTGTGGCAGGTGCGCACGAGGAGTTCGGTGTACGCCCGCATGAACGGGGCCGTCATCGTGACCGCGTTGCGGTCCGGCAGGACGAACCTGGCGCCGCCGTCCCGGAAGTTCTTCACGATGGAGAACAGGTAGTCCCAGCGGCCGGCGTTCAGCCCCGAGGCGTGGTCGCGGAGTTCGTAGAGGATCTCCTCCATCTCGTACGCGGCCGTGATGGTCTCGATCAGGACGGTGGCGCGGATGGTGCCCTGCGGGATGCCGACGTAGTCCTGCGCGAAGACGAACACGTCGTTCCAGAGGCGGGCCTCCAGGTGCGACTCCGTCTTCGGCAGGTAGAAGTACGGGCCCTTGCCGAGGTCCAGCAGCCGCTGGGCGTTGTGGAAGAAGTAGAGGCCGAAGTCGACGAAGGCGCCGGGGACGGGGCGGCCGTCGGCGTCGACCAGGTGGCGCTCGTCCAGGTGCCAGCCGCGCGGGCGCATAACGACCGTCGCCAGCTCCTCGTTCGGCCGCAGGGCGTACGACTTGCCGGTGCGCTCGTCGGTGAAGTCGATGTTCCGGGTGTAGGCGTCCGTCAGGTTGAGCTGGCCGAGGACCACGTTCTCCCAGGTGGGCGCGGAGGCGTCCTCGAAGTCGGCGAGCCAGACCTTCGCGCCCGAGTTGAGCGCGTTGATGGTCATCTTGCGGTCGGTGGGGCCGGTGATCTCGACGCGCCGGTCGTTCAGCGCGGCCGGGGCCGGGGCGACCTTCCAGGAGTCGTCCGCGCGGATCGCGGCGGTCTCCGGGAGGAAGTCGAGCGTGCAGGTGCGGGCGATCTCGGCGCGGCGCTCGGCGCGGCGGGCGAGGAGTTCGTCACGGCGCGGGGTGAACCGCCGGTGCAGCTCTGCCACGAAGGCGAGCGCCGCGTCCGTGAGGACCTCTTCCTGCCGGGGCAGAGGCTCGGCGTCGACGATGGCCAGCGGGGACGGCGCTGGTGCGGACATGAGCTGTCACTTCCTTCAGCGGTGGCACCAAGTGCCAAGAGGCACGAATAGGGCGAACAGCGCCGACTGTGCGGGCAGGCGCTTCTGAACAGTGGATAGTAGTTTCCTCATTGTGGAACTTCAATGGTTTGTTGATGTCGAGATTCTCTGAGTCGAGGGAAGGTGGCGCCCGGTGCCACCCCGCTCACTCAAGGTGGCGCAGGTCGGCCTCGGTGTCGATGTCGTACGGCTCGGCCACGTCCGCGCACTCCACCAGCCGGATCCCGCCCTCGTGCTGCTTCAGGTAGGCGCGCGCCCCGCGGTCCCCGGTGGCGGTGGCCGCGATCCCCGTCCAGTGGGCCGCGCCGAACAGCACGGGATGCCCGCGCACCCCGTCGTAGGCCGCGGAGACCAGCGATTTCTCGCCCTCGTACGCGGCCAGCACCCGGGCCACCGCCGCCGCGCCGATCCCGGGCTGGTCCACCAGGCTCACCAGCGCCGCGCCGGCCCCCGTACCGGCGAGCGAGTCCAGTCCGGCCCGCAGCGAGGAGCCCATGCCCTCGTCCCAGGCGGGGTTGTCCACCAGTACGCAGCCGGTCAGCTCGGCGCGTTCCCGGACCTCCTCGGCCCGCGCGCCCAGCACCACGTGGATGCGCCCGCAGCCGGCCGCCCGCAGGGTGCCGACCGCGTGTTCGACCAGCGGGCGCCCCCGGTGCTCCAGCAGCGCCTTGGGCCGCCCGCCGAGCCGTCGTCCGCCGCCGGCGGCGAGCACCAGCCCGGCGACGCCCTCATGCCCCTCGTGCCCCTCGATCTCCGTCATGGCTCCTGCATACCCGACGGCGGCCGCGGGGGCCTGTTCCCTTGGGCTGAATTTCGGTCCGCGCTGTGGCGCTCCCGGGCCCGGTGGCGTTTACTGACCCGCGCACGACGGCGTGGGGAGGGGAGGGCCGGGTTGCGGAGTCTTGGGCAGAGGCCGGTGACCGGCAGCGACGAGGACCCGAGAGTGGCGGAGCTGCGGACCGCGGTGTCCCGCCTGCGCCGCGAACTCGCCGCGTTACCGGCGGACTTCCCCGACCGGGCGATAGCCGAGGACGAACTGGCGGCCCTGGCGGCGATGGCCGCGGACGGCACGCCCGAGATACCGCGGCTGCGCGGCTCCCTGCTGCTGATCGCGGGGGCGATCGGCTCGGTGAGCGCGCTGGCGCGGGGGCTGCGGGAGGTCCGCGAGGCGGTGAACCTGTTCGGCCCGCCGCCGCACCGCTGACCTCTGTGCCCCCACGATGCGACAAGGCGCCGCCCGGTGCACCGGGCGGCGCCCTGCCGGACGGCCTCAGGCCCCCGAACTGGCCAGCGCCTGGGACAGTTCCCTGGCCACCTGCTGGAGCACCGGCACGATCTTGTCCGTCGCGGCCTCGGTGACCCGCCCGGCCGGCCCGGAGATGGAGATGGCGGCGGCCGTGGGGGAGTCCGGCACGGACACCGCCAGGCAGCGCACCCCGATCTCCTGCTCGTTGTCGTCGACGGCGTATCCGGCCTGCCGTACCTCGTCCAGCGCCGCCAGGAACGCCTCGGGTGTGGTGATCGTCTTCTCCGTGGCCGCGGGCATCCCGGTGCGCGCCAGCAGCGCCCGCACCTCGTCGTCCGCCACCCCGGCCAGCAGCGCCTTGCCCACCCCGGTGGAGTGCGGCAGGACCCGCCGTCCCACCTCGGTGAACATCCGCATCGAGTGCTTCGACGGCACCTGGGCCACGTAGACGATCTCGTCGCCGTCCAGCAGCGCCATGTTCGCCGTCTCGCCGGTCTCCTCGACCAGCCGCGCGAGATAGGGCCGCGCCCAGGTGCCCAGCAGCCGGGACGCCGACTCGCCGAGCCGGATCAGCCGGGGGCCGAGCGCGTACCGCCGGTTCGGCTGCTGCCGGACGTACCCGCACGCGACCAGCGTGCGCATCAGCCGGTGGATGGTGGGCAGCGGCAGGCCGCTGGTCGCGGACAGTTCGCTGAGACCCACCTCGCCGCCCGCGTCCGCCATCCGCTCGAGCAGGTCGAAGGCGCGCTCGAGGGACTGGACCCCGCCTCCGTTGGCGGACTTGGCGGCGTCGGTGGTGCTGGCGCTGGACGTCGGCACGGCGCGTTCCTTTCGGGGCTGGCGGGAGGGCAGAAGCCTACCCGGCGGCCGGTTGACTCCCCGCTTGTACGTAGCTACGTTCTGCTTGCTGGAATTCTAATTCCGCTTTGTGGAAACGTCCAGACCGTAGGCGGAATGACCGCTGCCCAGAAGTGTGCCTCTTGACGGCGACAGGGCGGGAGTGAAGACTCCTTCAACAGAACGTTGAATTCCGTTACGTGGGTGTAAATCCCGTTTTCCTGGGCGTAAAACGGCGGTACAGAGAGGGGTTCGGGTGTCCGAGGCTGAACTGGTGCTGCGCTCGACGCGCGTCATCACTCCGGAAGGGACACGGGCCGCCACGGTCACCGTGGCCGCCGGGAAGATCACGGCCGTACTGCCGTACGACGCCGAGGTCCCCGCCACGGCGCGCCTGGAGGACCTCGGCGACCAGGTGCTGCTGCCCGGCCTGGTCGACACCCATGTCCATGTGAACGACCCGGGCCGCACCGAGTGGGAGGGCTTCTGGACCGCCACCCGCGCGGCGGCGGCCGGCGGCATCACCACCCTGGTCGACATGCCGCTCAACTCCCTGCCGCCGACCACCACGGTCGAGCACCTGCGGATCAAGCAGGACGTGGCCCGGGACAAGGCGCACATCGACGTCGGCTTCTGGGGCGGCGCCCTGCCGGACAACGTCAAGGACCTGCGCCCGCTGCACGACGCCGGGGTCTTCGGCTTCAAGGCCTTCCTGTCGCCGTCCGGCGTGGACGAGTTCCCGCACCTCGACCAGGACCAGCTCGCCCAGTCCCTGGCGGAGATCGCCGGCTTCGACGGCCTGCTGATCGTGCACGCCGAGGACCCGCACCACCTGGCGGCGGCCCCGCAGCACGGCGGCCCCCGGTACGCCGACTTCCTCGCCTCCCGCCCGCGCGACGCCGAGGACACGGCCATCGCCGCCCTGATCGCGCAGGCCCGCCGGCTCCGGGCGCGTGTGCACGTGCTGCACCTGTCCTCCAGCGACGCCCTCCCGCTGATCCGCGCCGCCCGCGCGGAGGGGGTGCGGATCACCGTGGAGACCTGCCCGCACTACCTCACCCTCACCGCCGAGGAAGTCCCCGACGGGGCCAGCGAGTTCAAGTGCTGCCCGCCGATCCGCGAGGCCGCCAACCAGGACCTGCTCTGGGAGGCCCTCGCCGACGGCACCATCGACTGCGTGGTCACCGACCACTCGCCCTCCACCGCCGACCTGAAGACCGCCGACTTCGCCACCGCCTGGGGCGGGATCTCCGGCCTCCAGCTGAGCCTGTCCGCCGTGTGGACCGCGGCCCGGGAGCGCGGGTACGGCCTGGAGGACGTCGTCCGCTGGATGTCCACGCGGACGGCCGCCCTCGTCGGCCTGGACGCCAAGGGCGCCATCGAGGCCGGCCGGGACGCCGACTTCGCCGTCCTCGCCCCCGACGAGACCTTCACCGTCGACCCGGCCGGCCTCCAGCACCGCAACCGGGTCACCGCCTACGCCGGCAAGACCCTGTACGGCGTCGTGAAGTCCACCTGGCTGCGCGGCGAACGCATCGTCGTGGACGGCGAGTTCACCGAGCCGAAGGGCACCCTGCTCGCCCGGCCCCAGTAAGCCACCCCCGCATCCGCAACCGGCCGACTCCCCGAAAGGACCCCCTGATCACCGTGACGGCGATACCAAGCTTCACCGGCGACGCGAACCCCTACGGAGGCGGCGACCCGTACGCGGACTACCGCACCGCCGACTTCCCCTTCACCCAGTACGTCAACCTCGCCGACCGGCAGCTCGGCGCCGGTGTCATCGCCGCCAACGACGAGTTCTTCGCCCAGCGGGAGAACCTGCTGGTCCCCGAGCCGGCCGAGTTCGACCCCGAGCACTTCGGCCACAAGGGCAAGATCATGGACGGCTGGGAGACCCGCCGCCGCCGCGGCGTCTCCGCCGAGCACCCGTGGCCGACCGCCGAGGACCACGACTGGGCGCTGGTCCGGCTCGGCGCGCCGGGCGTCGTCCGCGGGATCGTCGTCGACACCGCCCACTTCCGCGGCAACTACCCGCAGGCGGTCTCCGTCGAGGGCGCGTCCGTACCGGGCTCGCCGTCCCCGGAGGAGCTGCTCGGCGACGACGTGAAGTGGACGACCCTCGTCCCGCGCACCGCGGTCGGCGGCCACGCGGCGAACGGCTTCGCCGTCTCCGTCGAGCAGAGCTTCACCCACCTGCGCGTCAACCAGCACCCCGACGGCGGCATCGCCCGGCTGCGGGTGTACGGCGAGGTCGTGCCGGACCCGCGGTGGCTGGCGGCGCTCGGCACCTTCGACGTGGTCGCGCTGGAGAACGGCGGCCGGGTCGAGGACGCCTCCAACCTCTTCTACTCCCCGGCCACCAACACCATCCAGCCGGGCCGCTCCCGCAAGATGGACGACGGCTGGGAGACCCGCCGCCGCCGGGACCAGGGCAACGACTGGATCCGCTACCAGCTGGTGGCGCAGTCCCAGATCCGCGCGGTCGAGATCGACACCGCCTACCTCAAGGGCAACAGCGCCGGCTGGGCGTCGGTGTCCGTACGGGACGGCGAGGACGGCGACTGGACCGAGATCCTGCCGCGCACCCGCCTCCAGCCCGACACCAACCACCGGTTCGTCCTCGCGGCCCCGGCCGTCGGCACGCACGCGCGGATCGACATCTTCCCCGACGGCGGCATCTCCCGCCTGCGGCTGTTCGGCTCCCTGACCGAGGACGGCGCCGCCCGGCTGACCGCCCGTCACCAGGAGCTGGGCGGCTGACCCGCCCCCACACGCGCGCGTGGGGCGCACCCGGCCTGGACAGCACCGGTGCGCCCCACGTGTGCCTCAGGCGGCGTGACCGCCGTCGACGGAGAACTCCGCGCCCGTCACATAGGCGGCCTCCGGGCCCGCCAGGTAGGCCACCATCGACGCCACCTCGTCGGCCGTGCCGAAGCGCCCCAGGGCGGTCAGCTCCCGCTGCCCGTCGGCGTACGGCCCGTCCGCCGGGTTCATGTCCGTGTCGACCGGCCCCGGACGGACCAGGTTCGCCGTGATCCCGCGCCCGCCCAACTCCCGAGCCAGGCCCCTGTTCAGCCCGGTCAGCGCCGCCTTGCTCATCGCGTACAGCGTCACACCCGGCCCCTGAACCCGCTGGGTCACACAGCTGCCGATCGTGACGATCCGGCCGCCGGACGGCATCCGCGCCGCCGCGGCCTGCGCGGTCAGGAACACACCGCGCACGTTCACCGCGAGGACCCGGTCGACGTCCGCCGGGGTGAGCGTCTCCAGCGGGCCCAGCAGCCCCACGCCCGCGTTGTTCACCAGCACGTCGAGCCGGCCGTACTCCGCGGCCGCGCGCTCCACCGCGCCCGCCGCCTGCCCGGGGTCCGCCGCGTCGGCGCGCAGCGCCACCGCCCCGCGCCCCAGCGCCCGCACGGCCCGGACCACGTCCGCGGCCGCCCGTTCGTCCCGCACATACGTCACCGCCACGTCCGCGCCCGCGCGCGAGCCGCAGCGCGACCGCCGCGCCGATGCCCCGGCTGCCGCCGGTCACCAGCGCCACCCTGCCGTGCAGCGCGGCCCCCGCGCCCCGCCCCGTCTCGCGGCCTGCTTCCCGCTCTGCTTCTTCTGCTGTCATGCCCCCATCCCAGCCGCCCCGCCGCCGCTGGCGGCGAACGGACACCGACCTGGCCGGGCGCGGAACTCTCCGCCCCGCCTCCCGCGTTCTCCCCGTGTGACCCTTCAGCAAGAGATCGTCGGCAACGCCATGCAGATGGCGGTCGTCAACCTGCACCCCGGCCAGACCGTGTACTGCGAGGCCGGAAAGTTCCTGTTCAAGACCACGAACGTGACCATGGAGACGCGTCTGTCCAGCCCGTCCGGCAACGGCGGGCAGCAGGCACAGGGCGGCTCGGGCGGCGGCATGGGCGGCCTGCTCCGCCAGGCCATGGGCACCGCGATGCAGGTCGGTCAGCGCATGCTGGCCGGCGAGTCGCTCGCCTTCCAGTACTTCACCGCCCAGGGCGGCCAGGGCACGGTCGGCTTCGCGGGCGTGCTGCCCGGCGAGATGCGCGCCCTGGAACTCGACGGCCACCGCGCCTGGTTCGCCGAGAAGGACGCCTTCGTGGCCGCCGAGTCCAGCGTGGAGTTCGGCATCGCCTTCGCCGGCGGCCGCACCGGCATGAGCGGCGGCGAGGGCTTCATCCTGGAGAAGTTCACCGGGCACGGCACGGTGATCATCGCCGGCGCGGGCAACTTCATCGACCTGAACCCGGCGGACTTCGGCGGCCGCATCGAGGTCGACACCGGCTGTGTGGTCGCCTTCGAGGAGGGCATCCAGTACGGCGTCCAGCGCGTCGGCGGCCTCAACCGCCAGGGAATCATGAACGCCGTCTTCGGCGGCGAGGGCCTGTCCCTGGCCACCCTGGAGGGCAACGGCCGGGTGATCCTCCAGTCGATGACCATCGAGAGCCTCGCCAACGCCCTGAAGAAGGCCCAGGGCGGCGACAAGCAGGGCCCGACCGGCGGACTCTTCTCGACTCACGCGGGCTGAACCGATGAGTTGCGGGTGCGCGCGGGGTCTGAGCTGATGACAGCACAGACCCCGCACCCGGAAGAAGGCACCCGTCATGGGCAAGCTCGTCTCCACCCTCTTCGTCACCCTCGACGGCGTCTACCAGGCCCCCGGTGGCCCGCAGGAGGACACCAGCGGCGGCTTCACCCACGGCGGCTGGAGCTTCCCGTTCGGTGACGAGGACTTCGGCCGCTTCGTCACCGAGTCCTTCGACCGCGCCGGCGCCTTCCTGCTGGGCCGCCGTACGTACGACATCTTCGCCTCCTACTGGCCGAAGATGACCGACCCGACCGACCCGATCGCCTCCCGGCTCAACGGACTTCCGAAGTACGTCGTCTCCAGCACCCTCCAGGCACCCGGCTGGTCCGGCACCACCGTCGTCTCCGGCGACCTCGCCAAGGAGGTCCAGTCCCTCAAGGAGCGCACCGACGGCGAGCTCCAGGTCCACGGCAGCGGCGCCCTGGTCCGGTCCCTGCTGGACCTCCGGCTCGTGGACACCCTGCACCTGATGACCTTCCCGGTCGTCCTCGGCACCGGCCGCCGCGCGTTCCCGGAGGGCACGGTCCCCACCCGCTTCCGGCGCACCGGCGGCCGCATCACCGGTACCGGCGTCTCCATCCAGTCGTACGACGTGGCGGGCGAGCCCGAGTACGGCTCCTTCTGAGCAGCGAGGGGCCGCGGAAATACCAGGGGCGGGCGGCGCTCTCCCGCCAGTAGCATGATCGCGCCCTGTGCGAGCCGACGGCGTCTTTGCACTCCGTGCCTCACACCGGGAGAGCCGCCGCATGTCCACCACGACCGCCGTACCGGGCGCCGTCCTCGCGCCGCGCCGTACCTGGCAGACCGACCTGCCCCTGCTGCTCGTCGCGGTCTGCTGGGGCGCCAGCTACCTCGCGGCGAAGGACATCACCACCGCCCGTACCGTCCTCGCCGTCCTGGTGCTGCGGTTCGCGCTCGCGGTGCCGGTCCTCGCCGTCGCCGGCGGCCGCGCCCTGCGTGCCCTCACCGGCGCCCAGTGGCGCGGAGCGGCCCTGCTCGGGCTGGTGCTGAGCGGCATCTTCCTGCTGGAGACCTACGGGGTGGTGCACACCTCGGCCACCAACGCGGGCCTGGTCATCAGCCTCACCATGATCTTCACCCCGCTCGCCGAGGCCGCCGTCACCCGTACCCGGCCCACCCCGGCCTTCCTCGGCGCGGCCGCCCTGTCGGTGCTCGGCGTGGTGCTGCTCACCCAGGGCGCCGGTTTCACCCGGCCGAGCACCGGCGACCTGCTGATGCTGCTGGCCGCCCTCGCGCGCACGCTGCACGTCCTCGCGATGTCCCGGCTGAAGGCGGTGCGGGGCGCCGCCGCGCTGCCGCTCACCACGGTGCAGCTGGGCACCGCCGTCCTCGTCTTCGCCCTGCTCACGACCGTCGGCGGCGGCCCGGCGCCGTGGACCGCGGCGGCGGACCTCGGCCCGGGTCAGTGGGCCGGGCTGCTCTTCCTGTCCGTCCTGTGCACGCTGTTCGCCTTCTTCGTCCAGATGTGGGCCGTACGCCGTACCTCGCCCTCCCGGGTCAGCCTGCTGCTCGGCACCGAGCCGCTGTGGGCCGCCGCGGCCGGCATCGCGCTGGGCGGCGACCGGCCCGGCCTGCTCGGCCTGACCGGGGGCGCCCTGGTGCTGCTGGGGACGGCGTGGGGGCGCCGCGCGTGACCAGCACCTCCTGAACCACTGGCCCGGTGCGTCCGGCGGCCGGCCACCCGGCCGCGCACGGCCGAAGGCCCGGCGAGAGATCGCCGGGCCTTGGGGTGCGGTGCGGGCCGCTGGGTCAGCAGCCGAAGTCGACCAGGTTGAACGTGGCGTAGTGGTCGGAGGTGTAGTAGTCCTCCTGGTACTCCTCACCGGTGACGATGCGGCGGGCGCCGCGGGTGGGGGAGCCCGGGGTGATGACCGTGTACTCGTGGTAGTAGCCGTACGACTCGCTGGGCAGGACGCCTTCCTTGTTGGAGAAGACGGTGCCGTCCTGGGAGTACGGGAAGGGGCCGCCCTGGTCGATCAGGTCCAGGGTGTCGTGGGCCTGCGAGGGCAGGGCGCTGTAGCAGATGCTGCCCACGGACGAGGTGGCGGCGTCCGCCGTGGTGGCGGAGACGGTGCCGCCCACGAGAAGGGCGGACAGGAGCGCGGCTGCGGCGCCGATACGCGAAGCGCGTGGGGGGAATCTCATGCCCTCATGATGACGCGCGTAGACGTTGGCATGTCAACGACAAAGTTGAAAAGTTTCCTTCCAAGTCACATGCGTTTCCCGGAAGTTAACCCGAGCTGCGGTGGCGGGCACCGAAGCGGCGTGCCGTACGTTGTCGGTGCACGGGGTGCTTGTCGTGGCCTCGGGGGACCTCAACGGGAGGATGGAACACAAGCATGGAACCAGTCGTCGACCTGGGGGAGTTCGGGGACACCCTGCTCAGCGACCCGCACACGGTGTACGCGCAGTTGCGTGAGCGGGGCCCGGTCCACCGGGTGCGGCCGCCGGGCGCGGAAGAGGGCTACACGGCCTGGCTCGTGGTCGGTTACGAGGAGGCCCGCGCCGCGCTCGCCGACCCCCGCCTGGGCAAGGACCCCAGCAAGATCGGCGTGACCATCGTCGACACGGACATGGTCGGCCGGCACATGCTCATCACCGACCCGCCGCAGCACACCCGGCTGCGCTCGCTGGTCTCGCGCGCGTTCACCGCGCGCCGGATCGAGCAACTGCGCCCGCGCATCCAGCGCATCACCGACGACCTGCTGGACGAGATGCTCCCGGCCGGCCGCGGCGACCTCATCGGCTCCCTGGCCTACCCGCTGCCCATCACCGTCATCTGCGAACTGCTCGGCGTGCCCGAGATCGACCGCGAGGAGTTCCGCAAGCTCTCGACGGAGACGGTCGCGCCGACCAGCCCGGAGAGCGAGCAGGCGGCCATCGCGCGCCTCGGCGAGTTCCTCACCGGCCTGATCGAGGACAAGAGCGCCGGCGGTCCCTCCGACGACCTGCTCGGCGATCTCATCCGCACCACCGCCGAGGACGGCGACCGGCTCTCCGCCTCGGAACTGCGCGGCATGGCCTTCCTGTTGCTGATCGCCGGCCACGAGACCACCGTCAACCTCATCGGTAACGGCGTCCTGGCCCTGCTCAGCCACCCCGACCAACTCGCCGCCCTGCGCGCCGACATGAGCCTGCTGGACGGCGCGATCGAGGAGATGCTGCGCTACGAAGGCCCGGTCCACACCGCAACCTTCCGGTTCGCGGCCGAGCCCCTGGAGATCGGCGGCATCCCCATCGGCCGGCACGACCACGTGATGATCGGCCTCACCGCCGCCCAGCGCGACGGCGCCCGGTTCGCCGAGCCGGACCGCTTCGACATCCGCCGCGACAGCCGCGGCCACCTCGCCTTCGGCCATGGCATCCACTTCTGCCTGGGCGCACCGCTGGCCCGACTGGAGGGCCGGATCGCGATCGGCAGCCTCCTGGAGCGCGCCCCCGGCCTGGCCCTGGACGGCGCGCCGGGCGAGTGGCTGCCGGGCCTGCTGATGCGGGGGGTGCGCAGCCTGCCGGTGCGCTGGTGAGCGGGGCCGGGCGGGCGGTCGTACCACGGCCGCGCCCGGGTCCGGCAGCTCCCTGAGCGGGGTCGGCCGTATGCCCGGCTGCGCCCGGTCCGGGATCTCCGTGCGCGGGGTCGGTCGTACGACGGTTGTGCCCGGGTCCGGGATTTCCGTGCGCGGGGTCGGTCGTATGCCCGGCCGCGCCCGGTGGGAGATCTCCGTGGGCGGGATCAGCCGTACGACGGCCGCGGACGGTCCGGGATCTCCGTGAGCGGCACCGGGCGACCTTCCCGCCGGGAGACCTCGCAGGCCTCGGCGATCCGCAGCGCCTGCAAGGCCTCCCGGCCGTCGCACGGGTTGGGCCGCTCGCCGCGCACCACATCGACGAACGCGTTCAGCTCGGCCTCGTAGGCGTGCCCGAACCGCTCCAGGAAGCCGGTCCACGGCTTGTCCGCGGGCGGCGGCCCGGTCGGCTCGGTGGAGGCGAGCGGCGTACGGTCGTCCAGCCCGACCACGACCGTGTCCCGCTCCCCGGCCAGCTCCATGCGGACGTCGTAGCCGGCGCCGTTCAGCCGGGTCGCCGTCGCCGTGGCCAGGGTGCCGTCGTCCAGCGTGAGCAGCGCCGCGCCGGTGGCGACGTCGCCGGTGTCCCGGAACAGCGGCAGGCCGCCGTCCGAGCCGGTGGCGTACACCTCGGTCACCTCGCGGCCGGTCACCCACCGCAGCACATCGGCGTCCTGGATCAGCGTGTCCCGGAACAGCCCGCCGGACACCGCCAGCCACTCGGCGGGCGGCGGGGCCTGGTCGCAGCTCATGACCCGGACCGTGTGCAGCCGGCCGAGCCGGCCGTCGCGCACGGCCTCGCGCGCCCCGGTGTACCCGGCGTCGAACCGCCGCTGGAAGCCCATCTGAAGGACCGTCCCGGCCGCCTCCACCTCGGCCAGCGCCTGCAAGGTGCCCGGCAGGTCCAGCGCGATGGGCTTCTCGCAGAAGACCGGCAGCCCGGAGCGGGCCGCCCGGCCGATCAGCTCGGCGTGGGCCGCCGTCGCCGTGGTGATCACCACCGCGTCCACGCCCCACCGGTAGATCTCGTCCACCCCCGGCGCCGCGGTCTCGCCCAGCCGGTGCGCCAGCGCTTGCGCCCGCACCGGATCCGCGTCCGTGAGGATCAGGGACCCGACCTCGCGGTGACGGCTGAGCGTCCTGGCGTGGAGGGTGCCGATGCGGCCCGTACCGATGACCCCGATGCGCATGGAAACAAAGTGAGGGCGAACCCCGTACCCTGTCAATGCAAATGTCCGGACAATCGGACTTCACAACTTCCCGTCAACCATGCACGGGGTTACGCTCGGCCCCGTGCCGAAACCAGATGTGGACCCGACCGTGTCGCTCGACCTCCGCGTGGACCGAAGCTCCCCGGTGCCCCTGTACTTCCAGCTGTCCCAGCAGCTGGAGGCCGCCATCGAGCACGGCAGCCTCACCCCGGGCAGCCTGCTGGGCAACGAGATCGAGCTGGCCGCCCGGCTCGGCCTGTCCCGGCCGACCGTCCGCCAGGCCATCCAGTCGCTCGTCGACAAGGGACTCCTCGTGCGCCGCCGGGGCGTGGGCACACAGGTCGTGCACAGCCAGGTCAAGCGCCCGCTGGAGCTGAGCAGCCTCTACGACGACCTGGAGGCGGCCGGCCAGCGCCCCGCGACCAAGGTGCTGGTCAACACCGTCGTCCCGGCCTCCGCCACGGTCGCCGCTGCCCTCGCCGTCGCCGAGGGCAGCGATGTGCACCGCATCGAGCGGCTGCGCCTCGCGCACGGCGAACCCATGGCCTACCTGGTCAACCATCTCCCGCCCGGGCTGCTCGACCTGGACACCGGCCAGCTGGAGGCCACCGGCCTGTACCGGCTGATGCGCTCGGCGGGCATCACCCTGCACAGCGCCCGCCAGTCCATCGGCGCCCGCGGCGCCACCGCCGCCGAGGCCGAGCGGCTCACCGAACCCGAGGGCGCCCCGCTGCTCACCATGCAGCGCACCACCTTCGACGACACCGGACGCGCGGTCGAGTTCGGCGACCACATCTACCGCCCGGCGCGCTACTCCTTCGAGTTCCAGCTGCTCGTCCGCCCTTGACGACCGCCCCGGCCTTCGTCCCAATGTCCGGACAATGTGACCGGTGAGGGCCGACCCGGTCGTGTCATGGGTGTTCCCTGTGTTCGATACTGAAGTGTTTGGGGCTGGTGAGGTCGCCGCCGGAGTGTGCCGACGGTGAGATCGCCCGCCCCTCACGCACGTCGGAGCAGAACAAGAGCACAGGAAGAAGGGCACGGCCTCGTGGCACGGTTTCGGACCTGGGTAGGCATAGCGCTGGCGGGGGCACTCTCCGTGTCCCTGGCCGGGTGCAGCAGCACCGGCGGCAAGCGGGCGGAGGACGCCCGCAAGGCGGCCGCGGCCCAGGGGCGGGCGGCGGTGAACACCCCCCGCTGGACCTTCGCGATGATCACGCACTCGGGAGACGGCGACACCTTCTGGGACATCGTGCAGAGCGGCGCCAAGCAGGCCGCCGTCAAGGACAACATCAACTTCCTGTACTCGCACGACGACGACGCCCAGCAGCAGGCCCAGCTCGTCGACGCGGCGGTCGACAAGAAGGTCGACGGCATCATCCTCACCCTCGCCAAGCCGGACGCCATGAAGGCCGCCGTCGCCCGCGCCGAGAAGGCCGGCATCCCGGTGATCACGGTCAACTCCGGCTCCGAGGAGTCCAAGGCCTTCGGCGCGCTCGTCCACATCGGCCAGGACGAGACCGTGGCCGGCGAGGCCGTCGGTGACGAGCTGAACCGGCGTGGCCGCAAGAAGGCCCTGTGCGTACTGCACGAGCAGGGCAACGTCGGCCACGAGCAGCGCTGCGACGGCGTCGCCAAGACCTTCCACGGCACCCTGCAGAAGCTCTACGTCAACGGCACCAACATGCCCGACGTCCAGTCCGCCGTCGAGGCCAAGCTCCAGGCCGACAAGGACATCGACTCCGTCGTCACGCTCGGCGCGCCCTACGCGGACACCGCCGTGAAGGCCAAGGGCGACGCCGGCAGCAAGGCCGAGATCGACACCTTCGACCTCAACGCCAAGGTCGCGGCGGGACTCCAGGACGGCACCCTCGGCTTCGCCGTCGACCAGCAGCCGTACCTCCAGGGCTACGAGGCGGTCGACCTGCTGTGGGCCTACAAGTACAACGGCGACGTCCTGGGCGGCGGCAAGCCGGTGCTGACCGGCCCGCAGATCATCACCAAGGACCAGGCCGCCACGCTGGCGAAGTACACCGAGCGGGGCACCCGATGAGCGCGGCCACCGACGACAAGATCCTGGACGAACGGCTGCTGCGCACCTCCGTGCCGCGCCGGCTGCTCTCCCGCCCGGAGCTGGGCTCGGTGGTCGGCGCCCTCGCGGTCTTCGTCTTCTTCGCCTGCGCCGCCGACGGCTTCCTGCGCGCCGCCAGCCTCAGCACGGTCCTGTACGCCTCCTCCACCATCGGGATCATGGCCGTACCCGTGGCCCTGCTGATGATCGGCGGTGAGTTCGACCTGTCGGCGGGCGTCCTGGTGACGTCGTCCGCGCTGGTCTCCTCGATGTTCAGCTACCAGATGACGGCCAACACCTGGGTCGGCGTCGGCGTCTCCCTCCTGGTCACCCTCGCCATCGGCGCCTTCAACGGCTTCATGCTCAGCCGCACCAAGCTGCCCAGCTTCATCATCACGCTGGGCACCTTCCTGATGCTGACCGGCATGAACCTCGGCTTCACCAAGCTGATCGACGGCACGGTCTCCACCAAGACCATCGCCGACATGGAGGGCTTCTCCAGCGCCCACGCCGTCTTCGCCTCGACGCTCACCATCGGCGGCGTCGACATCAAGGTCACCATCCTGTGGTGGCTGGGCCTGGTCGCCCTCGGCTCCTGGATCCTGCTGCGCACCCGCGCCGGCAACTGGATCTTCGCCGTCGGCGGCAACGAGGACGCGGCCCGCGCGGTCGGCGTCCCCGTCGCCCGCACCAAGACCGGCCTCTACATGGGCGTCGCGTTCGGCGCCTGGATCTCCGGCCAGCACCTGCTCTTCTCCTTCGACGCCGTCCAGTCCGGCGAGGGCGTCGGCAACGAGCTGATCTACATCATCGCGGCCGTCATCGGCGGCTGCCTGATCACCGGCGGCTACGGCAGCGCGGTCGGCTCCGCCGTGGGCGCCCTGCTCTTCGGCATGACGAGCAAGGGCATCGTCTTCGCCGAGTGGAACCCCGACTGGTTCAAGTTCTTCCTCGGAGCGATGCTGCTCCTCGCGACCCTGCTGAACGTCTGGGTCCGCAAGCGCGCGGAGGCGAGCAAGTGACACTCGTGGAGCTGACCGACGTCAGCAAGCACTACGGCACCGTCCGCGCCCTGGAAGGCGTCTCCCTGGAGGTCCACGCGGGCGAGATCACCTGCGTCCTGGGCGACAACGGCGCGGGCAAGTCGACCCTGATCAAGATGATCGCGGGCCTGCACCGGCACGACGGCGGCACCCTGCGCATCGAGGGCGAGGAGACCCACCTCGGCTCCCCGCGCGAGGCCCTGGACCGCGGCATCGCCACGGTCTACCAGGACCTCGCCGTGGTCCCCCTGATGCCGGTCTGGCGGAACTTCTTCCTCGGCTCCGAGCCGCGCAAGGGCACCGGCCCCTTCAAGCGCCTGGACACCGACCTGATGCGCCGCACCACGCGCGAGGCACTGCTCCGCATGGGCATCGACCTGCGCGACGTCGACCAGCCCATCGGCACCCTCTCCGGCGGCGAGCGCCAGTGCGTGGCGATCGCCCGGGCCGTCCACTTCGGCGCGAAGGTCCTCGTCCTGGACGAGCCGACGGCGGCCCTGGGCGTCAAGCAGTCCGGTGTGGTCCTCAAATATGTGGCCGCAGCACGCGACGAAGGCCTGGGTGTTGTCTTGATCACCCACAACCCGCACCACGCATACCTGGTGGGGGACCGGTTCGTGCTGCTGCGCAGGGGCACGATGGTGGGCAATTACACACGGGACGAGATCACGCTCGACGAGCTGACGAAGCAGATGGCCGGCGGAGCCGACCTGGACGCTCTGGTCCATGAACTCCAGCGCGGTTGAGGGGCGCAGGGGGCCGGACGGGCCACCACGGCGCACCCCGCGCCCGGCGACGCTCCCGCGCCCCCGCCTCCTACCCGCGCGGCACCCCACGCGCGCGTGCGGCACAATCGACAAGCGATGAGCACCTACCGCGACCTCACCGCCCCCATCGGCTCCCGCCGGGCCCCCGTGCTCCGCACGGTCGGCACCAGGGAACGCCGCTCCCACCTGACCGCACCCCGGGTGCCGACGGTCGGCATCGACATCGGCGGCACCAAGGTCATGGCGGGCGTCGTGGACGCCGACGGCAACATCCTGGAGAAGCTCCGCACGGAGACCCCGGACAAGTCCAAGAGCCCCAAGGTCGTCGAGGACACCATCGTCGAACTGGTCCTCGACCTGTCCGACCGGCACGACGTGCACGCGGTGGGCATCGGCGCCGCCGGCTGGGTCGACGCCGACCGCAACCGCGTCCTGTTCGCCCCGCACCTGTCCTGGCGCAACGAACCCCTCCGCGACCGCCTCAGCGGCCGGCTCTCCGTGCCGGTCCTCGTGGACAACGACGCCAACACGGCCGCCTGGGCGGAGTGGCGCTTCGGCGCCGGCCGCGGCGAGGACCACCTCGTCATGATCACCCTCGGCACCGGCATCGGCGGCGCCATCCTGGAGGACGGCCAGGTCAAGCGGGGCAAGTACGGCGTCGCCGGGGAGTTCGGCCATATGCAGGTCGTGCCCGGCGGCCACCGCTGCCCGTGCGGCAACCGCGGCTGCTGGGAGCAGTACAGCTCCGGCAACGCCCTCGTCCGCGAGGCCAGGGAGCTGGCCGCCGCCGACTCCCCGGTCGCCTACGGGATCATCGAGCACGTCAAGGGCAACATCGGCGACATCACCGGCCCGATCATCACCGAGCTGGCCCGCGAGGGCGACGCGATGTGCGTGGAGCTGCTCCAGGACATCGGCCAGTGGCTCGGCGTCGGCATCGCCAACCTCGCCGCCGCGCTCGACCCGTCCTGCTTCGTCATCGGCGGCGGCGTCTCGGCCGCCGACGACCTGCTCATCGGCCCCGCCCGGGACGCCTTCAAGCGCCATCTCACCGGCCGCGGCTACCGCCCCGAGGCCCGGATCACCCGCGCCCAGCTCGGCCCCGAGGCCGGCATGGTGGGCGCCGCCGACCTGGCCCGGCTGGTCGCCCGCCGGTTCCGCCGCGCCAAGCGGCGCCGGGTGGAGCGGTACGAGCGCTACGAGCGGTACACCCAGGGCCGCCGCGACCGGGACATGGCATGATCGCGTCCCTGCCCCGCCAGGCCGCCCCGCCGGACGAACCGCACCGCCCCGTCGAGAACCCGGGCCGGCGGATCCGGCGCCGCGCGCTCACCCTGCTGATCATCATGCTGCTGATCGGCGTGCCCGCCCGCTACCTGGTGATCTCCGCCAACCTCAGCCGGGACAGCGGCAAGGACAAGCAGGCCAAGTACACGGCGACGGGCCTGACCCCGGGCATGCCCGCGAAGGTGCAGCGCCGCCTCTACCAGGTGGCCGTCCCCTACCCCGCCGACGACGTGGCCTCCTACGAGACCAACAACTGGAAGACCAGCCGCCTCTATGTGGAGTTCCGCACCAACCCGGCCGGCCTGGACGTCTTCCTGGAGTCCATGGGCGTCCGCCGCGACCAGCTGAAGAAGGGCGACATCGCCATCAGCGACCGCGACCAGAAGGTCAGCGGCTGGACCTTCGCCGACACCGGCACCTGGTGGGGCCTCACCCACACCCAGAAGAACCCGGCGCCCACCCAGGACGTCGTCGTGAACCTGGCCGACCCGGAGTACCCGACGGTCTACGTCGTCTCCCGCACCGTGCCGTGACCGCCGGCCCGGCCGGGTGCCCGGGGCCGGTTGTCAGACCCCGCCCGTAGAGTCGAAGACATCTGATCCGGCACACGGGCGGGAGGTGGCAGAACGTATGAGCACAGGCACGGCCGCGGCGGCGGCGCGCACGGGAGAGGCCCGGCGGACCGGGCACCCGGTCCCGGTGCGCCTCGCCTCCGTCTACCTGCCCGCGCCCCTCCCGCGCGAGGGCCGCGTCGCCTTCTGGGACCCCGCCGGCGACCCCCTGCCCGAGGGCGGTACCGAGGGCGCGGGCCCCGGGCCGGCCACCGCCGTACGGTACGAGGAGCTGACCGTCGTACGACGTCAGGGCGCCACCGTGCGCCGCCGGCAGGTGCCCGCGCTGACCCTGCCGCTCCCCGACGCCCTGCCCCTGCTCGTCGGCGCCCGGCGCGACCCGGCCGCCCACCCGGCCACCGCCTGCTGGGGCGCCGCCACGCTGCACGCCCTGCGGCTGGTCGCCCGCGGCCGGCTGCTGCCCGGCCTCACCCCGAGCGGCCACGACGCCTGGCGGGCCGGCCCGCTCGACCCCGCCGACCTCGCCCACCTGCGCGCCATCGCCGCGGCCCTGCCCCCCGAGGGCCACGCCGTGCCCCTGCCCGGTCCCGGCCCGCTGCGGCTGCCCGAGCCGGAGGCCCTGCTCCGCGCCTTCCTGGACGCGGTGGCCGACACCCTGCCCCGCACCCCGGCCGCCCCCCACACCGCCGGCCGGCCCTTCGCCGCCCGCGAGCCCCAGCCGCTGCCGCACGCGCACGCGTGGGCCGCCGAGGTCGCCGCCGGCATGGACGCGGGCGTCCGCGTCTCCCTGCGCCTGGACCTGTCCGCGTACGACGTCTTCGACACCGGGGCGGAGGACGGAGTACGGCACGCGGGCGCGGCGATCGTGCAGGTGCACAGCCTCGCCGACCCCACCCTGGTGGCCGACGCGGCGGCCCTGTGGGCGGGCGAGGCCGACACCGCCTTCGGCCCCCGGGCCCGGGTGGACGCGGCCCTCGCCGTGCGGCGCGCGGCCCGGGTCTGGCCGCCGCTGGAGCGGCTCGCCGAGCAGGACGTGCCCGATGTCCTCGCCCTGTCCCAGGAGGAGGTGGGCGACCTGCTCGGGGCGGCGGCCGGCCGGCTGGCCGCCGCCGGGGTCGCCGTGCACTGGCCCCGGGACCTCGCCCGCGACCTGACCGCGGCCGCGGTGGTCCGCCCGGCACCCGGCTCCGCCACCGACGGCACCGGCTTCTTCGAGAGCGAGGAACTGCTCCAGTTCCGCTGGCAGCTCGCCCTCGGCGGCGACCCGCTCAGCGAGACCGAGATGGACACGCTCGCCGAGGCCCACCGGCCCGTCGTCCGCCTGCGGGACCGCTGGGTGCTCGTGGACCCCGCCCTCGCGCGCAAGGCCCGGCAACGCGAACTGGGCCTGCTCGACCCCGTCGACGCCCTGTCCGTCGCGCTCACCGGCACCGCCGAGGTCGACGGCGAGACGGTCGAGGCTGTCCCCGTCGGCGCCCTCGCCGCCCTCCGCGACCGCCTCACCGCCGGACTGCGCCCCGCCGTCCCGCCGCCCGGCCTCGACGCCACCCTCCGCGACTACCAGCTGCGCGGCCTGGCCTGGCTCGACCTGATGACCTCCCTCGGCCTCGGCGGCTGCCTCGCCGACGACATGGGCCTCGGCAAGACCGTCACCCTCATCGCCCTGCACCTCACCCGGGCCCCCACCGAGCCCACCCTGGTCGTCTGCCCGGCGTCCCTGCTCGGCAACTGGCAGCGCGAGATCACCCGGTTCGCGCCCGGCGTCCCCGTGCGCCGCTTCCACGGCCCGGACCGCACCCTGGACGGCCTCGACGGCGGCTTCGTCCTCACCACCTACGGCACCATGCGCTCCACCGCCGACCGACTGGCCGCACAGCCCTGGGGCATGATCGTCGCCGACGAGGCGCAGCACGTGAAGAACCCCTACTCGGCCACCGCCAAGGCGCTGCGCACCATCCCGGCACCCGCGCGCGTGGCACTGACCGGCACTCCCGTGGAGAACAACCTCTCCGAACTGTGGGCCCTGCTCGACTGGACCACCCCCGGACTGCTCGGCCCGCTCCAGTCCTTCCGCGCCCGGCACGCCCGCGCGGTGGAGACCGGCGAGGACCCGGAGGCGGTCGAGCGCCTCGCCCGCCTGGTCCGCCCCTTCCTGCTGCGCCGCAAGAAGTCCGACCCCGGCATCGTGCCCGAGCTGCCGCCCAAGACCGAGACGGACCACCCGGTCCCGCTCACCCGCGAACAGGCGGCTCTCTACGAGGCGGTGGTGCGCGAGTCGATGCTCGCCATCGAGACCGCCGAGGGCATCGCCCGCCGCGGGCTGGTCCTGAAGCTGCTCGGCGCGCTGAAGCAGATCTGCGACCACCCCGCGCTCTACCTCAAGGAGGAGGCCCCGGCCGGGCGCCTGGTCCACCGCTCCGGCAAACTCGCCCTGCTGGACGAGCTGCTGGACACGGTGCTCTCCGAGGACGGCTCGGCGCTCGTCTTCACCCAGTACGTCGGCATGGCCCGCCTCATCACCGCCCATCTGTCCGCCCGCGCGGTCCCCGTCGACCTGCTGCACGGCGGCACACCGGTGCCGGAGCGCGAGCGCATGGTCGACCGCTTCCAGAACGGCGAGACCCCGGTCCTGGTGCTGTCCCTGAAGGCGGCCGGCACCGGGCTGAACCTCACCCGGGCCGGCCATGTCATCCACTTCGACCGCTGGTGGAACCCGGCCGTGGAGGAACAGGCCACCGACCGCGCCTACCGCATCGGACAGACCCAGCCCGTCCAGGTCCACCGCCTGGTCACCGAGGGCACGGTCGAGGACCGCATCGCCGAGATGCTCGCCGCCAAGCGCGCCCTGGCCGACGCCGTCCTCGGCTCCGGCGAGGCGGCCCTCACCGAACTGACCGACCGCGAGCTGTCCGACCTCGTCTCGCTGCGGAGGACGTCATGACGGGCACGGGCATGGGCACGGGCACCGGCGGCGAACCCACCCGGCCCCGCCCCGCCGACGCCGCCCGCGAGGCGCTCCGGGCGGCCCGCCGGAAGGCGGCCTCCGCCGCACCGGAGCAGCCGGCGCAGGACCCGGCCCCGGCCGACACCGCAGCGGCCCCCGGCCCCGCCGCCCAGCCCAGCCGACCCGCCGCCCAGCCCAGCCGACCCGCCGACGCGGCACGAGCGGCCCTCCGAGCGGCGGGGGAGACCCCGGCGCGGGCGGCGGGGGGCCCGGCAGCGCTGGCAGAGGTTGCGGCATCGGTGACGGGGGGTCTTGCGCCGCGGGCGGACGCGCGTGTCCGAAGCGCGGAAGCATCGGCGGCGGATCCATCGGTTCCGGCGGCGGATGGTTCGGTCGCGTCGGTGGATGCTGCTGTTTCGGCGGCGGATGGTTCGGTCGCGTCGGTGGATGCTGCTGTTTCGGCGGCGGATGGTTCGGTCGCGTCGGCGGATGCTTCCGTCCCGTCGGCGGACGCGTCCGCCCCGTCGCCGTACGCCTACGTTCCGGCGGCCGATGTCGCTGCCCCGGCGACCGAGGAAGGCCGCGGCGAGGCCACACCGCCGGCACCGCGCTCGGGCGCCGATGCCGATGCCGATGCCGCTGCCGTGGCCGGACGCTCCGATGCCGCCCGGTCCGGCGCGCCGTCCGCTGCCCTGGCGTCGGCCGGGCGGTCCGCTGGGGCCACGTCGAGCGGGCAGCCTGCGCAGACTGGGCGGCCCGGGGATGTCGCTCGGGAGGCGCTGCGTGCCGCGCGGCGGGAGGCGGCGCTGGCCGAGGCGACGGAGCCCCGGCGGCGCGGTCGTACACCCGCGCGTCCCGGTGTCGACGCACCGCGCAGCGCGCCCGTGTCCGGGCCGGACTCCGGTACCGCCCGGGTCAAGGCCGCCCAGGAGATGCGGCAGTACCTCGCGACCGCCTTCCGCATGCCCGCCTGGGCCGAGACCCCCGACGAGACCTCCGACGAGACGACGGGCACGGAGCCGGCGACGGACCACGGCGACACCCGCACGCCATCCGACAACGGCACCGACACCGCCACCGACCCCGCCACCGGACCCACCGGCGAGACCGACCCCACTCCCGCCGTACCACCCACCATGGCCAGCCCTCGTCGCGACACCGAACTGCGCCGTACCTTCCCGGCGTTTCCGCCGCGCGCGGCCGGGGCGGAGGAGCGGCCGTTCGCCGCGACCTGGTGGGGGCGTGCCTGGACCACCGCGCTGGAGCGGGGCGCGCTGGACCCCAAGCGGATCGCCCGCGGACGCGGTTACGCCGACCAGGGCCTGGTGGACGCGATCACCGTGACACCCGGACTGGTCCTCGCGTACGTCCGCGGGAGCCGGCCCCGCCCCTACCGGGTGCAGCTGCGGATCCGCACCCTGGAGGACGCGGACTGGGCGCGGTTCCTGGACACGGCCGCCGACCGGCCGGGGCACATCGCGGCGCTCCTCGACAAGGAGCTGCCCCAGTCCCTCGCCGACTGCGGGGTGCCGCTGCTGCCCGGCCCCGGCGACATCGCCCCGCGGTGCAGCTGCCCCGACTCGGGTCACCCCTGCAAGCACGCGGCGGCGCTGTGCTACCAGACCGCGCGGCTGCTCGACGCCGACCCGTTCGTCCTGCTCCTGCTGCGCGGCCGCGGCGAGCAGGAGCTGCTCGACGCGCTCTCCCGGCGCAGCGCCGCCCGCGCGGCCCGCGCCGCCCAGGAACGGCAGCCGCGGCCGCTGCCCGGCGTACGGGCGTCGGAGGCCCTGGCCGCGCGTGAACTCCCGCCGCTGCCATCGCCGTTGCCGCTGCCGCCGCACCCCGAGCAGCCCCCGGTGTATCCGGCGGCGCCCGGCGGCCCGGACCCCCTGGCGCTGGACCAGCTGGCCACCGACGCCGCCGCCCGCGCCCATGCCCTGCTCGCCACCGGATGCGACCCGGTCGGCGGACTGACCCTGTGGCAGGACGCGGTGCGGCTCGCCGCCGCCCGCCCCGGCTCCGGCCTGACCGCCGCCACCCGCACGCTGTACGCCACCCTGGCCACCGCGGTCGGCCGCACCCCGGCCGACCTCGCGCGGGCGGTCGCCGCGTGGCGGCAGGGCGGCATCGAGGGGCTGGCCGTGCTGGAGGAGCCCTGGGACCCGCCGGCCGGCCGCTTCGACCGGGCCCGCCCGCTGCTGCTTGCCGCCGACTTCCCGGCGTTCCGCCCGTGGCGCAACCGCCTCACGCATCCGCGCGGCCGGCTCCAGCTCAGACTCGGCCGCGACGGCCTCTGGTACGCCTACGAGTCGGAACCGGGCCAGGACGACTGGTGGCCCCGCGGCACCCCCGACCCCGACCCGGTCGGCGCCCTGACCGGCCTCGGCACCCCGGACGACCTCTGACCTCGCCGCTCAGCCGCTCGCCGCTTGCGCCGGGATGGGGACGGCGGTCCAATGCTGAGGGTGACCACCGATGGGCACCGTTGTCCGGGCGCCGGGGCCGGAGCGTGCGGGAACCCTCTCGAGGAGCTTTCGCTGGAGCAGCTCCGTCGGCGTACGAGCATGAAGTGGCGCACCCATCCGGCGGACGTCCTGCCCCTGTGGGTGGCGGAGATGGACGTCCCGCTGGCGGCGCCGGTCGCCGACGCGTTGCGCGAGGCCGTCGACGCCGGTGACACCGGGTACCCCGCCGGGACCGAGTTCGCCGAGGCGCTGGCCGGCTTCGCCGCACGGCGCTGGCAGTGGGACGGGGTGGCGGTCGACCGCCACACGGTGGTGCCGGACGTGATGACGGGCGCGGTCCAGGTGCTGCGACTGGTCACCGGCCCCGGCGACCCGGTCGTCGTCAACTCCCCTGTCTACGCGCCCTTTTACGCCTTCGTCGCGCATGACGGCCGCCGGATCGTGGAGGCGCCGCTCGGACCGGATCTGCGGATCGCCCTGGACACGCTGGAGGAGACCTTCCGGCGTACCCGGCAGGAGAGCGGCGACAGCGGGATCGCCTACCTTCTCAGCAGTCCGCACAACCCCACCGGCACGGTGCACACCTCCGCGGAGCTGGCGGCCGTGGCGGCGTTGGCGCGCAGGTACGGGGTCCGTGTCGTCGCCGACGAGATCCATGCTCCGCTCGTGCTGCCGGGCGCCGGGTTCACGCCGTACCTGAGCGTGCCCGGGGCCGAGGACGCCTTCTCGCTCATGTCGGCGAGCAAGGGCTGGAACCTCGCCGGGATCAAGGCGGCCCTCGCCCTCGCCGGGCCCGAGGCGGCGGCCGATCTGCGCCGGATCCCGGAGGAGGTCCACCACGGTGCCAGCCACCTGGGCGTCATCGCCCACACGGCGGCCTACCGCCACGGGGAGGTGTGGCTCGACGCACTGCTGGCAGGGCTCGACGCCAACCGGGCCCTGCTCGGCCGGCTCATCGCCGAACACCTGCCCGGGATCGGCTACGCCCGGCCGGAGGCGACCTATCTGGCCTGGCTCGACTGCCGGTGCCTCGGCGTCGACCCGGAGGAGGGAAGCACGGGCCTCGCCGTCATCACCGACCTGGTCGGCCCCGCCCAGCTCTTCCTGAAGCACGCCAGGGTGGCACTCTCCTCCGGTCATATCTTCGGAAGCGGGGGAGCCGGGCACGTCCGCCTGAACTTCGCCACCTCCCGGTCCGTCCTCACCGAGGCGATCACTCGCATGGGCCGGATCGCCGCCCTCCAGCGGAGTCGGCTGCCCGGGGTGTGATCGCCGTCGCGGTGGGGTCCCGCGCAGCCGCCCCGCCGTACGAAGGCTCCTCCCGGTGCGGGATACTCTCCCGATGGGTTCACGCACGTCCCGGTCGAGTCAGCCGGTCACCATACGGAGGGCCGTCGCAGGGGACGCCAAACGGCTCACGCGGCTCGTGCGCGGCTCAGGGGCCTACGAGGGCATGTACGCGTCCGCAGTCGCGGGCTACCGGGTCGGTCCCGACTACATCGAGGCCCACCGCACCTTCGTGGCCGTCGGCGCCGACGAGCAGGGAGGCCGGGTTCTCGGGTTCTACTCGCTCGTCCTCGCTCCACCGGAGCTGGACCTGTTGTTCGTCGCCGACGAGGCGCAAGGACGGGGCATCGGCCGGCTGCTCGTCGCGCACATGCAGGCCGAGGCCCGCGCCGCCGGGCTCGACCGGGTCAGGGTCGTGTCGCATCTCCCCGCCGCGGATTTCTACCACCGCATCGGCGCGGTGCGGACCGGCACCGCGCCCGCGAACCCGCCCGCCGTACCGTGGGACCGTCCCGAATTCGAATTCCGTATCCCTGTGGAACGACCGGGGGCGTAGACGGGGCCGTGAGGGTTACCCGACGGGTATGGCGAAGTTGCATCTTCCAGGGCGGGAAGCGCACCACAGCCGCGACGAGTCGCAGGCTCGCCGGGTGGCGCCCGAGGAGGCCGGACCCGCGCCCGAGGTGGAGCGCCGGGCACCCGATACGCCGACCAAGCTGCCCAAGGGCGCATGGCGCGGTGTGCTCAGGGGGGCGCTGCGGGAGTTCAAGGACGACGAGCTGACCGACCGCGCCGCCGCCCTGACGTACTACGGCGTGCTGGCGCTGTTCCCGGCGCTGCTGGTGCTGGTGTCACTTCTGGGCCTCACCGGCAGGTCGACGACCGATGCCCTGCTGGCCAACGTCAGAAAGCTCGCCCCCGGCTCCGCCAGGGACATCATCACCCGGGCCGTGGAGCAGTTGCAGAACAACGCGGGGGTCGGCTCCGTCATGGCGGTCGTCGGCATCGTACTGGCGGTGTGGTCGGCCTCCGGATACGTGGCCGCGTTCATCCGCGCGTCCAACGCCGTCTACGACATGCCGGAAGGCCGCCCGGTGTGGAAGATCCTTCCCGTACGGCTGGGCGTGACCATCGTCCTGATGGTGCTGGCGGTGGCCAGCGCGCTGATCGTGGTGTTCACCGGCGGCCTCGCCCGCCGCGCAGGAGCCGCGCTGGGTGTCGGTGACGCGGCGCTGACGGCATGGTCGATCGCCAAGTGGCCGGTCCTGATCATCCTGGTCACCGTCATGATCGCCATCCTGTACTGGGCGAGCCCGAACGCCAAGGTGAAGGGCTTCAAATGGATCACGCCCGGCAGCCTGCTCGCCCTGGTCATCTGGATGATCGCCTCGGCCGGGTTCGCGTTCTACGTCGCGAACTTCGCCTCCTACAACAAGACCTACGGCACCATGGCCGGCGTCATCGTCTTCCTCGTGTGGCTGTGGATCACCAACCTGGCCATCCTGCTGGGCCTGGAGTTCGACGCGGAGACCGTCCGCCAGCGGGCCATCGCGGGCGGCCTCCCGCCCGACACCGAGCCCTACACCCAGCCCCGCGACACCCGGAAGTGGGACGAGGACGACCGACGGCGCCTGGACGGCGGCTGAACACGCCGCCGACGGTCCTGGTCAAGTCCTCGTACGGCCGGCTGTCGACCCCCCCCCCACAGCGGACCGCCCCGGCATCGGCGTCGACGGCCCGGCCCTGGCCACGGGCCGTGCCGGAGATCAGGCGGCTCTCCCCTCCACCGCCTGACAGTGGGTTGTGCCGCATCCGAACGAAGTGCCCTGCGCCGAGCCCAGGGCCGGCAGCGGATGTGGCTTGCGGACGGGTGCTCGGCCGCCGGGACGCGCTCTAGACTGCGACCGCTCCGAGATCTGACGATGTTCTGGAGGGTGTGCAGGATGAACCGAGCTCTCACGACCGCACTGGCGGCAGCAGCGTTGGTCGTGTCCGGGGGTGGCACAACCGCCTACGCTTCCGATGCCCCGCCGCGAACCACGCACGGTCCTTGCCAGTACACCGAGACACCGGACGAGCCGGCGGCGCGGCCGGTTCCCCTGCCGCCCGACCCGGGGCACACCCCCAGCCGCGGCACCGTCGGTGTGGCTGTCCGGACCAGCCAGGGACCGCTCCCGCTGCGTCTGGACCGGGCGAAGGCGCCGTGCACGGTCCAGAGCTTTCTGCACCTGGCGCGGCACCGGTTCTTCGACCGTACGGTGTGCCATCGGCTGACGGCGTATCCGACGCTGAAGGTCCTCCAGTGCGGCGATCCGACCGGCACCGGCGAGGGTGGGCCGGGGTACGCGTACAAGGACGAGCTGCCGGTGGACCTGCCGCCGGCACCGACCGATCCGACCGGCACCCGTCGCCTCTACGGGCGCGGTCTGCTGGCGATGGCCAACGCCGGGCCGAACACGAACGGCTCGCAGTTCTTCGTCGTCTACGGCGACTCCGCGCTGCGACCGAACTACACGGTGTTCGGCACGGTCGGTGCCGTCGGCCTGAAGACGCTCGACAAGATCGCTGCCGGCGGAATCGAGCCGACCGGCCAGGACCCCGCGCCTGTCGACGGCACGCCCGCGCTGAGGACCGAACTGCTCAGCGTCCGGCCGTCCTGCCGGCCCTGATCGACTGGGGTGCGGCGAAGCCGTACCGGAACGCTCCGGTGCGGCTTCGCCGCGGGTTCGACTGCACGGGCAGCGGACGCGTTACTTGAGGGAGCCTGCGGTCAGGCCCTTTCGCCAGTATCGCTGGAGGCTGATGAAGGCGATGAGCAGCGGGACCAGCGACAGCGCCGCACCGGTGATCGACAGCAGCGGCGGCACGCCGTTGGCGAACTCCGAGCGCCACTGCACCAGGCCCACCGTGACGGGCTGGAGTGAGGAGGAGTTGAGCATGAGCGAGGGCAGCAGGTAGTTGTTCCAGATGCCGACGAACTGGAACAGGAAGACGGTCACCAGGGCCGGGGCCATCAGCGGCAGGGCGACCTGGAAGAAGGTGCGCTGTTCGCCTGCTCCGTCCAGCCGTGCGGCCTCCAGTAGTTCGTCCGGGACGGACGCCGCGGCGAAGATCCGGCACAGGTAGACGCCGAACGGGCTGACACAGCTGGGCAGCAGCACCGACCAGTAGGAGTTGGTGAGGTCGAGCTTGGCCATGAGCAGGAACAGCGGCAGCGCGAACATCGGCGCCGGGATGAGAACCGAGGCGAGGATGACGTTGAACACGCCTTCCCGGCCGCGGAAGCTGAACTTGGACAGCGCGTAGCCGGCCATCGCGGACAGCAGGGTGCTGACGGACGCGCCGACGAGGCTGTACAGCGCGCTGTTGGCGAGCCAGGTGCAGAAGATGCCGCCCTCGAAGCTGAACACGGTTCGGACGTTGGCGAGCAGGTCGAAGTGGGAGAACCACAGCGGCGCACCGGTGTACAGGTAGCCCGAGCCCTTGGTCGCGGAGACGAACAGCCACCACAGCGGGATCAGCGTGTACACGGCCATCAGGCCCAGCACCCCGTTGACGGCGACCTTGCTCGCGATCTCGGTGCCGCGCGGGGCCGGTCGGATCGGTCGGCTGGCCCGGGTCACGCTCATGCCATCGCTCCCTTGCGCTGGGTGTACTTGAGGAATCCGAACGAGAGCACGAGGGTGAGCAGCGCGAGGACGACGGACTGGGCGGCGGCCAGGTTCTGGTTGCCCGTGTCCATGCCCAGGGTGGTGTTCATGATCGGGGAGAACGTCGGCGAGACGCCCGGGACGCGCGCGCCGACCAGCACCGCCGGCTCGGTGTACAGCTGCGCCGTCCCGATGATGGAGAAGACCGTGGTCAGCACGAGCGCGGGACGCACCAGCGGGATCTTCACCGCCCACGCCAGGCGCCATCCGGTGCAGCCGTCGAGCGCGGCGGCCTCCATCACCTCGGCGGGGAGCGTCTGCAACGCGGAATAGATGATCAGCATGTTGTAGCCGGTCCAGCCCCACGTGATCATGTTCCCGATCGAGACCGGTACCCACGACGGCGACAGGAAGTCGACGTCGATCCCGATGCGGGACAGCGGCCCGGTGAACGGCGACAGGCTCTTCGCCAGGAGGAAGGACCACATCACCGCGGCGATCGCACCCGGCAGCGCGTAAGGCAGGAAGAACGCGAGCCGGAAGGTCTTCCGCAGCCGGGCCGAGCGGGAGTCCAGCAGCAGCGCGAGCAGGAGGGCGAGGCCGAGCATGACCGGGACCTGGACGCAGCCCAGCAGCACGACCCGGACGATCGACGCGATGAAGTCGTGGTCGCCGAAGGCATCGGCGTAGTTGGACAGTCCCGCGAACTCCGTGGACTGCGTACCGCCGAACAGCCCCGCGCGGTGGACGGTGAAAAAGCTCTGGTAGATGGCGTAACAGATCGGCGCGACCATCATGGTCAGGAAGAGCACCGCGAACGGCGCCAGGAAACCCGACGCGGTCAACGCGGTACGGCGACCGGTGCCGCGCCGAGGCCGGCCGGCGGGGGAGACGCGGGGGGTGACCGCGGGCACCGGCCGCGGCGGCGACGCGGTCCGGGCGCTGCTGGGACTGCTCATGGAAACCTCGCTGGGCGGTTCGTCGTCGGGGAGCGGGCTCCCGCGGCGCCGGGTACGGGCGGCCGCGGGAACCCTTGGGGCGGCTGAAGTGCCGCTGCCTCAGCCGTTGGTGACGGACAGTCCGAGCTTCTTGATCGCGGCGACCGTCGAGGCCTGGACCTTGGTGACCGCGTCCGGATAGGTGCCGGAGCCGATGGCACCGGTGAAGTCCGTCTCGACCTGCTGGTAGGTCGGACCGTTGGTCCAGGTGGTGGGGACCTGCGCGGCGGAGGTCTTGTACAGGTCGCCGACCTTCTGGCCGCCGAAGAACGGGTCACCCCCCGTGAGCGACGCGTCGTCCTGTCCGGCCTTCGACGCCGGGTACAGGCCGCCCTCGATCCCCGCCTTCACGGCCTGCGGGTCGCTGGACAGGAACGCGGCGAACTGCGCGGCTTCGCGGGGCGTCTTGCACCCGGTCATCACCGAGGTGGCCGAGCCGCCGTTGCTGGCGCTCGTGCCGTCGCCGGCCTTCCAGGTCGGCATCGGGGCGACCCGCCACTTGCCGGCCTGGTCCTTCAGGTCCGACTTCAGGCCGTAGGAGGCCCAGGACGCGTTGACGAACGTCAGCACCTTGCCGGCTTCGGAGGCCTTGTCGAACTGCGGGTCCCAGGCGTTGCCCGTCTTCGTCACCAGACCCTTGTCCTTCATGCCCTGCCAGAAGGCGGCGACCTTACGGGTGCCGGGGTTGTCGATGCTGACGGTCCAGCTGCTGCCCTTGGTCGAGTACCAGGACTGGCCGGTCTGGAGGCTGTAGGCCGCCAGATCGTTGGCGTCGCCGGGCGCGGTGCCGAACTTCACGCTCGGATCGGCGGCGGCGACCTTCTGGGCGTCGGCCATGTACTGGTCCCAGGTGGCCGGCGGCCTGGTGATGCCGTACTTGGCGAACAGGTCCTTGCGGTAGAAGAGGACCATCGGGCCGACGTCCACCGGTACGCCGTAGATCTTGCCGCCGATGCTGGAGGCCGAGACGGCCGACGGGATGTACTTGGCCATGTCGGCGCTCGCGTACTTCGTGATGTCCATGATCGTGTTCTTCACGAGCATCGACGGGATGGTCTGGTACTCGATCTGGGCCAGGCACGGGCCCTGGCCGGCGGTGATCGCGTTGCTGATCTGGGTGTAGCCGCCCTTGCCGCCCGACGGGATCTTCTTGAAGGTGACCTTGGTGTTCGGGTGGGAGGCGTTCCACTGGTCGACGATCTTCTCGTACGGAGCCCAGCCCCAGAACTGCATGTTCACCGGGCCGGCCTGGCTCTTCTCCGAGTCGTCGGAGGTGCTCTTGGTGCTGCTGCACGCGCCGAGGCCGGCGACGAGGAGCGCCGCGGTGGTGATGGTCAGGAGTCTGCGGGTGCGTATGGTGGTGCTGTTCATGTGAGGCAACCTTCTGTGACAAGGGCTGACTTGCTGGATGACCGGTGGGCGGGCGGGCAGGGCCCGTCTACCGGCCGGTGCCGAACTCCATGCCGAACGCGGTGGGGACCGCGGCCAGGACGTGCGGTGCCGACGGCCCCGGGCCGCAGGCCGTGCTGCCCAGGCCGTGGTGGGCGTGATCGAGGTGCAGATGGAGTCTGCCGTCGCGGACCAGGTCGTACGGGTGAGTCGCGGCGGCCAGGGCTTCGGTGCTCCACGGGCGAACGGTCAGGTCGATGACCGGGTCGCCGGTGATGAGCAGGGTGCCGTCCGGGGTGGTGATCCTGGCGCGGCGGACCTGGTGCCGGTTGCCGTTCTCCTGCGGGCGGACCTGAGGGGTCTGCATCGCCGAGACGGTCGACAGATGGCGGCCGACGCGAGCCGCGGCGCGGAAGTCGCGGTACGCCTCACCGGGACCGGGACCGAACCACTCGACGTCGGCGTCGGTGCCGGGCAGCGACATCGCGACCCCCAGCCGGGGCAGCGGCACCGGCCATGGGCCGTCGGGGGTGACGACGGCGTCCAGCCGGAGCCGCGCCCGGCCCGCGTGCGGTGTGTCGCAGGCCGACCAGCGGTAGACCACGCCGAGCCCGGAGGAGGACCCGGCGGCGGCCAGCCGGGCGGTGACCGTCAGTCCCGACGCGTCGGGCTCGACACCCAGCACATCGTGGCGCATCCGGTGCAGTCCGGCGGCGAACCAGGCGTCGGACAGCGGCTCGCCGAAGGCGTTGAGCAGGTCGTTGTCGATCGGGGCCCGCCAGATGTCCAGCCTCGGACCGTCGAGGTCCAGGTCGCCGAGCCGGATCAGCACCCCCGTGCGGGCGTCGAACCGCGCGGGACCCAGGGCGATGTACCCCTCATGGGCGAAAGCCGGCACCGGCGCGAAGGGGACGGGCGAGGCGGCCGGGGCCACGACCAGCCCCTGGGCCCAGGCGATCTCGTGACCGGCCGCGGCCCAGGTCTCGTCGGCGGCGAGCACCGCGGTCACGGTCAGCCACACCTCGTGGCCGGAGTCGTTCTTGCGCGCCGCGTCGAGCGCGGCGGTGACCTCGGCGGGCCATGCGACAGTGGTCGTCGTACCCGGAGCGGTCGCGGGCACGGTCAGGTCGCCGGAGCCCACCGGCTCGCCGCCGTCCTCCACGGTCCACCGGAAGTCCAGGTAGCCGCTGTCGCGGACATGGTGCAGGTTCTGCACACGGATCCGCCCGGCCGCCGGGTCGATGTGGATCCGGACCGGTTCGATGACCTTCTTGTACTCGACCAGGCCCGGCGACGGCGTGCGGTCGGGGAACAGCAGCCCGTCGGCGACGAAATTGCCGTCGTGGACCTCCTCGCCGAAGTCTCCGCCGTAGGCGTAGAACGAGGGGGAGTCCTCCTGCCCGGTGCGCCGGGCGATCCCGTGGTCGATCCACTCCCAGACGAATCCACCGGCCAGGCGCGGATGTGCCTCGATGACCTGCTGGTACTCGGACAGCCCGCCGGGGCCGGTGCCCATCGCGTGGCCGTACTCGCACAGCACGGCCGGCAGGGCGCGGCGGTGTGCGTCGTCGGCCGGATCGGCCGTCGGTGCCTCCTGGCCGCGTCCTACGGCGGCCAGCTCGTCCACACCGATGTACATGCGGGAGTACAGGTCGACGTACGCGCAGCTCGCGTGGTCGCCCTCGTAGTGGATCAGGCGGCTGTCGTCGCGCTGCCGGATCCACGCAGCCGCGGCGGCCAGGTTGGCTCCGGTGCCGGACTCGTTGCCCAGCGACCAGACGATGACCGAAGGGCGGTTCTTGTCGCGCTCCACCAGCCGCGCGGCCCGGTCCAGGTAGGCCTCGCGCCACGCGGGGTCGTCGCTGGGATTGCGCCGCCAGCCGCCGGGTTCGAAGCCGTGCGTCTCCAGGTCGCCCTCGCAGAACACCCACAGGCCGTGCTCGTCGCACAGGTCCAGGAAGCGGTGGTCGGGCGGGTAGTGGCTGGTGCGCACCGCGTTGATGTTGTGCTGCTTCATGAGCAGCACGTCGGTCAGCATGGTGTCCTCGGTCAGGGTCCGTCCCGTCAGCGGATGCCATTCGTGGCGGTTGACGCCCCGCAGGGAGATCGGCCTGCCGTTCACGGTCAGGACGCCGTCCACGACGGCCACGGAGCGGAAGCCGATGCGCAGCGGTATCCGCTCCCCGGCTTCGGAGACCAATTCACCCGTGTACAGCCGAGGTTGCTCGTCCGACCAGGGCTCGACGCCGTCGATCAGATGCGGGCCGGCCGGATCGGCGGCGGATATGCCGAGCTCGGGCACCGACAGGGATACCGGGGTGGGGGCGGTGACCTCGACGGACAGGGTGCCCTGCCCGGTCGTGTGGTCGTAGGCGGCGTGGACGAAGAAGTCCTCGACACCGCGGGCGGCCACGGTCACCGACCGGAAGATCCCGGACAGCCACCACATGTCCTGGTCTTCCAGGTAGCTGCCGGACGACCACTGGTGCACGCGGACCGCGAGTACGTTCCGGCCGGGCCGCAGACTGCCGGAGACGTCGAACTCGGTGGTCAGGCGGCTGCCCTTGCCGTCGCCGAGCCGGATCCCGTTGAGCCACACCGCGAACGCGGAGTCGACGCCCTCGAACCGGAGCACCGCAGCCGCCGCCGGGAACCCGTCCGGAACCTCGAACACACGGCGGTACTCACCGGTCGGGTTCCGCCGGGGCACGCGTGGCGGGTCGACCGGGAACGGGTACAGGATGTTGGTGTAGGCCGGGGCGCCGTAGCGCGGTTCGCCGGGCAGACCGGTCATCTGCCAGCAGGACGGCACGGCGAGCAGGTCCCAGGCGGCGTCGTCGAAGTCCGGCGCGGCGAAGTCCCCGGCGAGGTCGTCCACCCCCGACGCCAGCCGGAATCTCCAGGTGCCGTCGAGCGAGATCGTGGGCAGGTCGGAAGCGAACGCGGCGCGCGGGCGCAGCCGTCCGGTGCCCGGCGACCGGTCTTCGACGTAGGCGTTGGGGTCGAGGCCGTTCACGGTGAAGGTGTTTCCTCTCGACATGCCCCCGTGGTGGCGGGAACCGGCTGGGAAGGACTGCGCCGACGGCTCATGGGGTGTGCCGTGGCAGGTCAGGCGGTGCCGGGCGGCACACGGTCGCCCCGGGCGGGGCCGCTGCTGTCCCGCACGGTCAGCGTCGGGCGCAGCAGCGTGACGGCGTTGGTCGGCGGCCGGCCGGAGTCGACGGCTCGCAGCAGGAGTTCCACGGCCTGCTGGGCCATCTCTCGTTTGGGGAAGGTGACCGTGGTCAGCGCCGGTCGGATCCGCCCGACCTGGGCGATGTCGTCGAAGCCGACGACGCTGACGTCCTCGGGGACCCGCCGCCCGGACCGGACCACCGCCTCGACGGCACCGACGGCCAGGACGTCATGGGTGGCGAAGATCGCCGTCAGCTCCGGATCCGCCTCCAGCGCCGCGCAGGCCGCGGCGAACCCGCCTGCGGCGTCGTCGCTGGTGCAGGCGAACACCTTGCGGTCGTCCAGCCCGTCGGCGGCGAACGCCCGGCGCAAGCCCACGACGCGCGGTGTGTGCGCGGGGAGGTCGGCGATCACCGCGACATTCCGGTGGCCGAGATCCCGCAGGTGGCACCCGGCCAGAAAGCCCGCGTGCTGGTAGTCGATGGACACCACCGGGAGGGTGGTCGGCGGGTCGCCCTCCCAGGCGAACAGCGCGACCGGGAAGCTGGCCGCGGCGAGCATCGGCAGTTGCTGTTCGACGCCGTTGTCCCCGGCGACCAGCAGGGCGTCCACCGAGCGGGCCGTGAGGTTCTCCAGGTGGGCCCGGGTGTAGTCGGGATCGTCGCGGGTCGTGGCGAGCAGCAGGTTGTATCCGTGGCCGACCAGGAGGTTCTCCACCTCCTCGACCACCTCCGAATAGAAGGCGTTGGCCACCGACGGCACGAACAGGCCCACCGTCGACGTGCTGCCGGTGCGCAGTGAGCGCGCCACCAGGTTCGGCTTGTAACCGAGTTCGGCGATCGCCTTGTTCACCTTCGCCAGGGTCTCCGGCCGCACCTTCTTACCGGAGACCACGTTGGAGACGGTCTGTTTGGTGACCCCCGCCCTCGCGGCTACATCCGCCATTGTCACCACGTAGGCTCCCCGAAACATTTATCGATCCACGAAAGTGGCGTCAGCGTAGGGCGGCTGTCGCAGCAGGGCAAGTCCTCGCACCATGGCCGTAATTCAGCCGTTACGGCGCACGGTGAGGGCGCGCCGGGCAAGTTACGGCGGCTTTCAACGAGTTGCGGCGCACGGAGCATTGACGCCTCCAGAAATACGGCAGTAACGTCCCCGCCACGCCGATCCCTTGGATCGGTCCACGTAGTGGCGCCGGTTTCGCGCATGCTCCGCGCCCTCTCCAGCAGGCGGCGAGTGCCTGAACAGGCCTGGAGGGGTCTCGTCCTGAGGAGATGACAGACATGACCAGACCGGCCGGCGGCGACGTCGACCCGAACCCCGCCCCGGCGCGACGCGCCTCGCGCGTGATGCGCTTCCTCGCGGCCGCCGCCGGCGCCGTCATCGCGGCGGCGAGCCTCCTGCTCACCGGCGTCGTCCCCGCCCACGCCGCCACCACCGTCCACACCTACGCACCGACGGGAGTGGGAGGCGGTACGACGACGTCCCCGGACGTGGCGTCCACCAAGTACCAGGTGCAGGTGGCCGGCACGCCCGTCCAGGCTGTCCAGTACACCGAGAACGGCCACAACTTCGACATCGCCCGCTTCGCCTCGGACTCCCGGACACCGACGATCACGGTCACGCTGCCCGGCACCACGATCGACACGGTGAACGTCTACCCGGCGCGCTACTACCCCGTCGGCAGCGTCTCGGTGAGCACGGACAAGCACACCCTGACGTTCCGGATGTCAGCCGCCGCCGGGTTGAACCAGGCGATCGTGATGGTGAACGGCGACTCGACCAACGCCACGGGACAGCCGTACCTGGCGGTCGTCGACGACCCTCTGGAGGACCCGGCGCAGCGCCCGGACACCACGAGCGCACCGGACGGTTCCGGCGTCAACATGCAGACCGGTGTCCTCAACTTCCAGGAGTTCGCCGCGAAGTACCTCGCGGCGCACCCGAACAGCGCGGCCCAGAAGGCTCCCGCCGCGACGACCAGCTCCATGGCCGGCAAGACCGTCGACGGCACCTCCGTCCCCGCCGGTCAGAAGACCTCGGCCGGGAGCCTGGTGAGCGCGAGCAGCGTCAATGTGCGGTACCCGAATGTGCGGGTGATGGCCGCCGACGACGTCACCTACGCCCTTCAGGCCGCCCTCGACACCATCAAAGCCCACCCCACGGCGCTCAACACGCTCTACTTCCCGAACGGCACGTATGTGTGGTCCGGTCTCCTGGTCAACGGCCTGGACGGCAGCAAGCTCAAGGGCGGCAAGCTGAAGATCTACACCGCCGAAGGGGCCCTGCTGAAGAACCGCGTCCAGGCGTACATGGAGGCGTTCGAGCCGGCGATCGGGATCATCAACTCCAGCAACATCGAGATCGACGGCCGCGGCGTCTTCGACGGTAACGGCGTGGCGAACTACCGCAGTGACTCGCACGACGCCTACCGCAGCCAGCACCAGGGCGGCGTCATGGTCATGCACTCGTCGGACATCACGTTCAACGACACCTACGAGCGCAACGCGAAGCAGTGGAACTACGAGACCCACACGGCCAACAGGGTGACGTTCAACAACATCAAGGCCCTCACCCCGTACCGCCAGCCGTGGATCGACGGGACGGACTTCGCGAGCGGCCAGGACATCACCGCCAACGGCGTCTTCACCCTCGGCAACGACGACGCGTTCGCCTCCGGCCACTACAACCCCAGCGACGGATTCGCCCCCCTGGCCTCCGGCGTGTGGACCAACTTCCAGCTCGGCACCTCCAGCGCCGACGTCCAGGGCTATGTCAACGCGGTGGCCGCCCACGACGCCGTCGCCGACGATCTCGGGTTCGACTCCTACCACTGGGACCACGAGGACTCGAAGAACATCTCGGTCAGCAACACGCTGAACTGGTCGGTCGCCGCCGGCAACGCGATCCGGATCGGATGGAGTTCGTACGGGTACCGGCTGACGAACTACACCTTCGACAACTTCAACTCCGTGTCGCCGGCGGCCGGCGGCATCTTCACGCACAACAGCCCCAACCCGTACCCGCGCATCCAGAGCATCGTGGTGAAGAACAGCTCGATCGACACCTCCCGGTTCACCCAGGGACCGATCGGGCTCAACGGCGGCAACGGATCCACCCAGACCATCACCGCCGACCAGCAGGCGACCTACGGGTACGCCCCCAACCCCGACGGGTCGGGCACCACGTACACGTACACCAGGGCCCCGATCGGCACCTTCGACCTGGACAACGTGTGGTTCTCGCAGCAGAACACGAGCAGCACGCTGAACGGCGCCACGAACGTGACCCTGAACAACATCCGTGTCGCCGGCCGGCTCGTCGAATACACCGGCCAGCTTCCGCTGACGACGAGTGGCATCGGCACGCTGACCGCCACCTACACGGACGCGAACGGCCAGACCCAGAACGTCAAGGCCGGCGCCCTCACCAGCGGTGACACCTGGGTGGGTGCGTGGACGGGCGACCAGACCACGAACAACTCCGCGGACCTGACCCTCGTCACGCGCAACACCGGGGCCGGCCTGATGGGCGAGCAGTACACCACGGGATCCGGGGACGGAAAGCTCACCTACATCCAGTTCCCCCTCGCCGGCCTCACCAGGGCACCGAGCCGGGCGACACTCCATCTCACCTACGTCGGCCACCGCTATGCGACGGTGCCGTCGACCGACACCGACCAACTCCTCGTACAACCCGTCAGCGACACCACCTGCACCGGCGGCGGCACATCCTGCCCGGTCACCACCATGACCTGGCAGAACCGGCCGAGCTTCACCGCCACGACCTCCTCCGTCGCCACGTCGGCCACCTTCACGCTCGGTTCGACCGTCATCCCGGAGGGCGGCGGAACCCACCAGGACAACGCCGTCGACGGCCGCGACATCACCGTCGACATCACCTCCTTCGTCCAGGACGCCTACGCGGCCAACCGGTCCACGCTCCTGCTCGCCGTCTGCAACGCCGGGGGCACCAACCACGAGCTGCGCTTCGTCAGCTCCGAAGGCGCCACCGGCTCCGGAAAGCTCACCCACGGGACCGCCGAGATGGCGCCCGGAATGACCGTGACCCCGTAGCCACCCGAGGCCGGTCCGTCCCCGCGGGGCGGGCCGGCCTCAGCCGTCCGGGTCCGCCGTCGACGGCCGATCCAGCCACCGCATGTCCGACAGAGCGCTGTTGTCCGCCACCGCACCCGCACCGGTGGCACCCCTGGTCCCCGTGGTACTCACCGTCCGACAACGGAGTCCCCCCATGTCACTGCACGGCCTTCCCCTCAACCGCCGGCGCTTCCTCACCGCGGCCGCCCTCGCCGCCGGCGCCACGGCCCTGCCCGGCCTCGTCCTGGCCGACCGGGCTGCGGCCGCCGTACCGCCCCAGGTCACCCTCCCCGACCGCGGCATCTGGGACAACGACACCGCCTCGGCCTGGACCGACGGGTTCCTGAGCGGAAACGGCGAGTACGGGGCCGTCTACTACGGGGCGCCGACGCTCGAGAAGATGATTTTCAATCATCACCGGTTCGTGCTGCCCAACGGCAGCCGGAACGTCATGCCCCCGGTGATCGCGCCGTATCTCGAGACCGCCCGGGACCAGGCGCTGGCCGGTAATTACTCCGATGCCTCCGCCACCTTCGCCCACGGCTGGAGCCTGCGCTGGACCCAGACCTTCCACCCCGGCTACGAACTCCAGCTCAGCACCCCGGGCATGACCACCGTCAACGACTTCGCCCGCATCACCGACTTCCGCACCGGAGAGATCACCCACACCTGGACCGACCCGTACGGCACCTGGAAGCGCCATGTCTTCGTCTCCCGCGCCGACCAGGTCATCGTGCACGAGCTGCTGCCCGCCACCGGCCGCACCGTGGACACCACCATCAGCGTCAACACCGCTCTCACAGGCGTGCCGACCAGTGTGTCCTTCTCCACCACCGCCACCGTCACCAACGGCGACGGCTACCTGAACCTGCGCGGCACCTACCCCTCCGGCGGTGCCTACGGCTACGAGGGCGCCACCCGCGTCGTCGTCTCCGGCAGCGGCTCCTCCGTCACCGCCGACGGACAGACCCTGGTGGTCGCCAAGGCCACCAAGGTGCTGCTGCTGACCAAGCTCGCCCGGTACGAGACCTCCACCGGCTGGAACAGCCGGCCCTTGCAGACCGCCCTCGCCGCGCTGACGGCCGACTACGCCACCCTCCTGGGCCGCCACGCCCCCAGACACCAGGCCATGTACGACCGCTCCAGCCTCGACCTCGACGTCCCCGCCGCCGACCGCCGGCTGGCCACCAGCGAACTCATAGCCCGCCAGAACGGCAACGCGTCCGCCATCGACGTCGCACTGCTGGAGCGGATGTACGACTCCGGCCGCTACCTCTTCATCAGCTCCAGCGGGGTCCTGCCACCACGCCTGACCGGCATCTGGACCGGCACCTGGAACGGCTCCTGGGCCGACGACTTCACCACCGACGCCAACATCAACCTCCAGGTCGCCGGCGGCAACATCCTCGACCTCACCGACGCCATGCAGGGCTACTTCGACCTCATCCTCGGCCAGCTCGCCCACTGGCGCGAC
Source organism: Streptomyces sp. NPDC031418 (assembly GCF_055581605.1). NCBI lineage: Bacteria > Bacillati > Actinomycetota > Actinomycetes > Kitasatosporales > Streptomycetaceae > Streptomyces > Streptomyces sp. NPDC031418. The sequence goes on along the minus strand of NZ_JBVIJC010000004.1, from coordinate 182,802 downwards.
AACGCCACCAACCTCTACGGCGCCCGCGGCTTCCTCGCCCCGTCCCGGACCGACGGCGAGTACGGGCACATGCTGCACTTCAACAGCGGCAGCTTCCCCGGCGAGGCCTGGACCGGCGGCGCCGACTGGCTGCTCCACCCGCTTCTGGAGTACTACCAGGTCACCGGCGACAGCGCCTTCCTGAAGAACAAGCTCGGCCCCGCCCTGATGGAACTGGCCCTGTTCTACGAGGACTTCCTCACCCGCACCGACTCCCGCGGCAAGGCCGTCTTCGTCCCCTCCTACTCCATGGAGAACACCCCCACCAGCACCGGCCAGGCGTTCTCCATCAACGCCACCGGCGACATCATGGCCGGCCGGCACGCGCTCCAGACCGCGATCGACGCGGCCACCATTCTCGGCCTGGAGCAGGGCAGCGGCCAGGGCGTGCAACGCTGGACCGCCCTGCTCGCCAAGCTGCCCGACTACACCGTCAACAGCGACGGGGCGCTCGCCGAGTGGTCCTGGCCGGGCCTGACCGACCGCTACGACCACCGGCACGCCCAGCACCTGTACGGTGCCTGGCCGCTGCACGAGATCAACCCCGAGGACAAGCCCGACCTGGTCCAGTACGCCCGCACCGCCCTGGACAAGCGAGGCGACCAGAACTACTCCGCCCACGGCAGCCTCCACCGGGCGCTGGCCCGCGCCCGCCTGAAGGACGGCCCCGGCGTCTACGCCAACCTGCTGAAGATCTACGGCAAGAACATGGTGTGGCGGTCTCTGATGACCTCCCACAACCCGGACCTGACCACCTACAACTGCGACGCCGCCAACACCATCCCCGCCGTCCTCGGTGAAGCACTCGTCTACACCCGCCCCGGTGTCCTCGAGATCCTCCCCGCCCTCCCCGACCAGCTCCCGAAAGGCACCGTCAACGGCGTCCGCGGCCGCAACCGGATCACCATCCAGTCGCTGTCCTGGGACACGGCGGCGGCCCGCACCGCCACCGTCACCCTCACCTCCGCCATCGACCAGGACATCACCTTCATCTGCCGGCGCGGCATCACATCCATCAGCACCGGCGCGAGCGTCACCACGTCGTCGCTGGGCAACCACGCCCGCACCGTGTCGCTGACCGCCGGCACGAAAACCACGATCACGATCGGCCTGCTGACCGGCCCCTTCAAGCTGGTCAACCGCAAGAGCGGCAAGGTCCTGGACGTCTCCGGCGCCTCCACCTCCGACGGCGGGCCCGTCATCCAGTACACGTGGTCCGGCGGCGCGAACCAGCAGTGGAAACTGCTCCCCGACTACGACGGCTCGTTCCGCCTCTCCAACGTCCACAGCGGCAAGCTGCTCGACGTCCCGGGCGGCTCCACCAGCGCCGGCACAGCCCTGGACCAGTCGTCGGACACCAACGGCACCCTCCAGTGGTGGAAGCTCGTGCCGGCGGCCACCAGCGGCTACTACCGCCTCGTCAACGTCAGGAGCGGCCTGTGCGCAGACGTGCAGAGCGGCTCCACCGCCGACGGCGCCAAGGTCATCCAGTGGCCCGCCAACGGCGGCTCCAACCAGGAATGGCAGCCAGTGGGGCTGTGACGGTGCACCCGTGCGTTGACACATAGCGACAGACCGGACCTGGACGATCCAGTGACCGGGTTGCCGTACCCGCAGCGACGAACAAGGGAGTTCACTGTGCCTGTGCTGATCACGCTTCGACGACTGCGCCAGGGGGTGGTTGTCTGCCTGGCCGCGGTGGCGCTCGCCTTCGCCGGCCTCGGCGCCTTCAGCGGCGCCGCGCAGGCCGCCACGCAGGGACCCTGCGACATCTACGCGGCGGGCGGCACGCCGTGCGTGGCGGCGCACAGCACCACCCGCGCGCTGTTCGCCGCCTACAACGGCCCGCTCTACCAGGTGCAGCGGGCGTCGGACAACACGGTGCAGAACATCGGGGTGCTGTCCGCCGGAGGTGTCGCCGACGCGGCGGCCCAGGACTCGTTCTGCGCGGGCACCACCTGCACCATCACCCGTGTCTACGACCAGACCGGCGGCGGCAACACCCTGGTCTACCAGGGACCCGGCGGGACCGGCGGCGCCGACACCGCGGCCACCGCGACCACCGAAGCGCTCGGCGTGGGCGGCCGGAAGGCCTACGCGCTGTACATCAGCCCCGGCAACAGCTACTTCGCGTACAACTCCACCGGGGGCGTGCCGACCGGCAGCTCGCCCGAGGGCGCGTACATGGTCACCAGCGGCACGCACGTCAACAACGGCTGCTGCTTCGACTACGGCAACACCGAGACCGACCACAAGGCCGACGGCAACGGCGCCATGGACGCGATCAACTTCGGCACGGAATGCTGGTTCGGCGGCTGTAGCGGGACCGGGCCGTGGGTGCAGGCGGACCTGGAGAACGGCCTGTTCTCCGGCGGCAGCAAGACGTGGAACCCCCACCAGGTCTCCCAGACCAGCCGCTTCGTCACCGCGATGCTCAAGAACGACGGCACCACCCGGATGGCACTCAACGCCGCCGACGCCCAGTCCGGAAGCCTGACCCAGCTCTACAGCGGCGCACTGCCCACCGGCTACAACCCGATGCACAAGCAGGGCGCCATCATCCTCGGCAGCGGCGGCGACTGCTGCCAGACCAACCGCAACGCGAGCGCGGGCACCTTCTACGAGGGCGCCATGGTCAAGGGCTACCCCTCCGACGCCACCGACGCCGCGGTCCAGGCCAACATCGCCGCGGCCGGCTACAGCACCGACACCACCACCCCCTTCACCCCGGGCGCGAAGGTGTCGCTGCGGGCCACCACCTCCTGCTGCACCGGCGACTACCTCAAGCACGACACCAGCGACGACAACGTCGTGATCGCGCCGGTGACCTCCAGCAGTTCGGTCACCGACAAGGGCAACGCCACCTGGATCGTCCGCGCCGGCCTGGCCGACAGCAGCTGCGTCTCCTTCGAGTCGGCCGACGCACCCGGCCGTTACCTCAGGCACTACGCGTTCCAGCTCCACCTCCAGCCCGACGCCGGCACCAGCCAGTTCGCCGCCGACGCCACGTTCTGCCCCAAGCCGGGGAACAGCGGAACGGGTTATTCCTTGCAGTCCTTCAACTACCCGGCCAGGTACATCCGCCACTACCGCTTCACCGGCTACATCGCGAGCAACGGCGGTACCAACGCCTGGGACACGTCGTCGTCGTGGGCCCAGGACACCAGCTGGCTCGCCGCATCTCCCTGGAGCTGACGAGCCTCCGGCACGCGCAGCCACCCGGCCCGGCCGACGGCCCGGCCGGGTGGCTGCGCGAGGCTAACCGGTGACGCGCCGGAAGGTCCACCGCTGGTTGGAGCCGCCGGTGTCGCGGTACTGGATGAGCGCGGCGCCGTCGGCCGTACTGCCTCCGCCGACGTCGAGCACCTTGCCGCTGTTGCGGTTGACCAGGACGAACTCGCCGCCGGTCTGCGGGCGCAGCTGCCACTGCTGGCTCGTCCGGCCGTCGGCGGTCGCCTGCACGACCCGCGCGCCGTCCGCCGTCGAGGACCCCGCCACGTCGAGGACCTTGCCGCTGTTGACGCACATGATGGTGTGGTAGCCGTCCGCTGTCGACTGGAAGGCCCACTGCTGGTTCGGCCTGCCGTTGCCGGGCCACTGGATCACGGCGGCGCCGTCCGCCGTGGCGGCGCCGGAGACGTCGGCGACCTTGCCGCTGCGCACGCTGACACATGTGTAGGCCCTGGTGGGCGCGAGGGCGTACTGCACCGAGTCGAAGTCGACGTAGCCGGCGTTGTTGGGGTTGTAGGTGTACAGGCCGACCCGGTCACCGCGGTAGCCGCCCCAGGAGAGCTGGTAGGTGCCGCCGAACGAGGTGAACGTGCTGCCGTCGAGGCTGTAGGAGAACTGGCTGACCCCGTTGACGTCCCAGGTGGTACGCAGCCACACGGCGTCCTGTGCGACCACCGGACCGTAGGTCAGGGTGCCGCCGGCGTTGTGCGCGAGCGTGGTGGTGGTCCCCGAGCGCCGCACGCCCAGCCCGGCGTAGGTGCCCGCGTAGTGGCACAGTCCGGCGTGCTGGCCGTCGGCGAGGCCGGCCAGTTCGAGGCGGACCGTCACCGTCGCGCCCGACGTGCGCAGCACCCGCTGGGTGAGGGTGTTGCCGACCTTGGTCAGGTTGTCGGCCACCAGCGGTGCGAACGCCTTCAGCCGCAGGTAGCCCGGGCGCTCGGTGAGCGACCAGTGGTCCGCGCGCGGTTGGTAGTACCACTCCCACTGCGGCTTGAGGCGGCTGTCGGTGAACAGGTCGCTGGTCACCACGGGCGGCAGCGCGTCGACCGGCAGACCGGGGGTGCCGCCGGCGGGCACCTTGCCCGTCCACACCATGGTGCCGATGCCGTCCGCGCCCACCTGGCCCAGGATCGGCCAGCCGTCCACCCAGGTCACCGGCAGCAGGGACAGCGGCCGCCCCTCCCAGGCGCCGTGGCCGTGGTGGGTCACGAAGTACCAGGCGCCGTCCGGGGTCTGCACCAGCCCGCCCTGGTTGGGCTCGCGGTCCACCGAGGCGTTGACGTGCTCCAGCTGCCGGGTCTCGAAGGGGCCGTACAGGCTGGAGCCGCGGTTCATCATCAACACCCGGCCCTCGGACTTCACCTCGCTGTACAGGTGGTAGTAGAGACCGTTGATCTTGTACAGCTTGTTGGCCTCGCTGCCCGGCGACTGGTGGATGACGGTGGGCGAGCCGACCAGCGACTTCCCGTCCCCGGACAGCCTGAACAGGTTGATCTTGTAGCCGTCCGCGTAGTGCGAGCTGACCAGGTAGCCCTGGCCGTCGTCGTCCCAGAACGGGCACGGGTCGTCCCAGCCGGAGGTCCGCCACACCGACGTCAGCGGATCCCACGGCCCTTCCGGCGACGGGGCCGACGTCATGAAGAAGCCCTCGTCGGGGGTGTTGAAGTACACCCAGAACCGCCCCGCGTGGTAGCGGATGGCCCCGGCCCACACACCACGGCCGTAGCGGTTCATCTGGTCCCAGTTCAGCGCCGGTCCGATACGGGTCAGATCGTCGACCGCGCCGCCCAGCGTCCGCCAGTTGACCAGGTCCTTCGAGTGCAGGACGGCCACGCCGGGCGAGTACCCGAACGTGCTGGTGATGCCGTAGTAGTCGTCGCCGACCCGGATGCAGTCCCAGTCGCTGAAGTCGCCCGGGAGGACGGGGTTGACATAGGTGCCGTCGCCCTGGTCCCCCCAGGTGCCGGCGGGAGGTGTGGCCGCCGCGGCCCTGCCGGGGGGCAGCAGCCCCGGCAGCAGCAGGGCCCCGGTGCCGACTGCGGCGAGCCGGCCGAACTTTCTTCTGGTGATGTCCACGATGTCCCTCCTGTCAGGGAGTCAGTCCGCGCTCACGGCTTGCCACAGCTGGCTGTCGGCGTTCGTGTCCGTCGTCTGCACGAGCTGGGCGCCTGCCGATGTCGAGGAGCCGGACACCGCGAGCAGCTTGCCGCTGTTCACGTTCTTGATCTTGTAGTAGCCGTTTCCGGCGGCCACCAGGGTCCAGTGCTGGCTCGCGGCGTTGCTGTCGGGCTGCTGGACGACGGTCGCGTCGTCCGTGGTGGACCCGCCGGTGACGTCCAGCAGCTGACCGCTGTTCTCGTTGACGATCTCGTAGGCGCCGCCACCGGCCGGGAGCCACAGCCAGCGCTGGTTCTGCCCTGCGGTGTCGTTCCACTGGATGGCGTTCGCCGCTGCGGCGGTCGACGCGCCCGAGATGTCGATCACCTTGCCGCTGTTCTTGTTGAGGACCTTGTAGAGCACGCTCGCGCTGGGGAAGGGGATGGAGGCGAACGCGTCCAGGGCGCAGACGGTGTTGGAGGAGGCCGTGTTCTTCGTTCCGGTGCACACGACCTTGATCGTGTGGGAGCCCGCGGCGAGATCCGTCTTCTCGAACAGCGGCACCTGCTTCGTCACCGTCGAGGCATAGGCGTCGATGCCCGACTGGGCGAGGGTGCCGTCGAGGTAGACGTCGACCTTGCCCATGTTCGGCTGCTTCATGCCGAGGTACCGGACGCCTGAGCCGGTGAACGCGTACTGGACGTAGTCGCCCGCCCTGTTGGTGTAGCTCTCGGACCCCTTGAAGTCCTGCGAGTCGTTCCAGCTCGACCAGCTGGGGGAGTAGGTGAGACCGGAGTCCTTGTCGTCGACGTAGGTCCATCGCTGGCGGACCAGCGCCTTCGACGCGGCGGACGCGTTCCCCTGGGCGTCCACGACGTAGAGGCGGTAGTCACCGGGCTTCGGCGGGACGGCGATGGCCGTCGCGGTTCCGGCCGCCTTCGTCATGGTCGGGCCGACGGCGAACGTCGTCGTACCGGCGGGAGCCAGCCAGAGCGTCCTGGTCGCGTCACCGAGGGGGCGGACAGGGATGGACGACATGCCCTTGCCGGTGAACGTGCTGGCGGGCAGGGCGTAGTCCTGGAGCGCCAGGTTGCTCCGCGGGACGAGGTCCTTGTAGGCGTCCTCGAGGCCCGCGTTCACGGCGATGCCGTACGCCTGCGACGGCCACACCTTGTCCGGGTACGCGTGCACGTCCTGAATGGTGCTGTTCGGGACGCTCTTGCTGAAGATCTTGTTGAGGGTGCCGTAGGTGTTGGTGATGGTGAGGTCGTGCTGCCGGCCCCAGGTGCCGGAGTTGATGGTGTACGCGACATTCGGGTCCACGTCGAGGACGTTGTCGTGCTCGTTGAGGTAGGCGGAACCCTCGTCCGGGTGCATTCCGTACTTGTGGCCGGCCGGCACACCCTGGATGTAGTTGTTGCTGATCTCGGTGTTCGGCTGGCTGCCCAGCGTGTAGATGGGAGCGGAGTCGCCGAGCACCTGCATGGTGTCGACGATCTCGTTGTACTTGACGGTGTTGTTCCTGGCCGTGGTGGTCGGGTTCCCGGGATTGACGGAGTTCGCCGAACCGTCGAAGTTCCACCATCCCCAGCCGAGCGTGATGCCCGCCCAGGGGGACTTCTCGATCCGGTTGTGCTGCACGGACAGGGAGTCCACGAAGTACGCCGACACGGGGCTCGACCCCTGGAACAACACGGCGCTGTCGTAGAGGTAGTTGTCCGTGACCGATATGTTCTTGCAGACGCCCTCGACGTTCACCGGGTACTTCTCGTGGTTGGTCGAGGTGTAGTCCCCGATGTACACGTGCTGGGGGTGCCCCACGGTGACGGCGGATCCGGCGATGTCGTTGGTGACGTTGCCGGTCAGCTGTGTGTCCGTCACGTCGTTGGCCAGGGTGATGCCGTCGGCGCCGGTGTGCTGCACGGTGTTGCGCGACAGGACGATCCCGTCGGCGTTCTCGATCTGGACGGCCGCGGGCGGCAGGTCGACGTTGCGGTAGGTGTACGCGTGGAAGTTCTGCCTGGCGTACACGTTCGAGCTGGCGTTGCCCTGCGTTCCCTGCCGGAACACGGAGCCCGCGACGTTGACCAGGTTCCAGTCGGAGTGCTCGACCGTGAGCCCGGAGAACGTGATGTTCCGCGCGTGGTCGCTCGTGGACTTCCCGGCGATCTTGAGCAGGGTGGACACGTTGTTCGGCGCGAAGACATCCGCCGTGGTCATGTCCTCGGAGCCGGACTTGTAGTAGTAGAGGGTGTGCTTCGCCCTGTCGAAGTAGAACTCCCCCGGCTGGTCCAGGAATTCGTACGCGTTCATGAAGGTGTGGGTGCCGTCCGCCTTGAAGGGGCCGTACGGCGGCGCCTGGGCGATGGCCGCCCCTGGCTGCTGGAACAGGGCCACGCGGTTGGCACCGTCCGAGCTCGTGGTGATCTGCCGGACCCCCACGATGGCCGTGGTCCAGGTCGTCGCCGACTTGATCTCGACGTCGTCCTGGTTGGCGGCGACGGCGGGCAGGTCGGAGAGGCTGTACTTGGCACCGTCGCACTGCGAACCCGACTCCCAGGCCCAGGGAGCCTGACCGGCCGTGACGCTGTAGGTCCCGTAGCAGCCGGCCGAGTTGATCGTCTTGGAGGCCATCTGGGCGCGCTTGCCGTTGACGTACAGGGCGCGGAGCTTGTCGTCGCGGTTGAGTGTGGCCTTCCAGATGTTCCCGCTGTGCTGGGTCCAGCCGGTCACCTGAACACCTCCCTCCAGGACCGGCTTCTCGTTCTGGTAGGCGGCGTACACGACATGGTGGCCGTTCGTCCCGGAGTCGGCCGATGTGAAGTCGATGGTGCTGCTCACCGGGTAGGTGCCGCCGCGGAGATAGACGGTGATGTCCCCGGTCATGTTGTCGTTGACCGTGCGTACGACGTCCCGTGCGTGCTGGAGCGTCTTGAACGGCGCGCTGATCGTCCCGGGGTTGGTGTCGCTGCCGTTCGGGGCGACGTAGTAGGTCGCCTGGGTCGCGGCCGTGGCCGGGGTCGGCGTCGTGAGAGAGGTCAGCAGCACCGCGGAGAGGCCCGTCGCGAGCGCTGCTGACACCGTGCGGGTGGGGGAGGTGCCGGGCTTCATCGCCTGCCCCTCCTGTGCTGGGGGCGGGCGGTCGGGGATGCGTTCATACGGCGGCTCCGAGGGTGGGGTCAGTGCGGTGACACGGTCCTTCAGCACGAGCGCCGACGGAGGTCAGCCGGAGACGGGGAGGCGGTAGAAGGCGGTCGCGGTGCCGGCGAGCACCGCGTGGATCTCGGTGGCGGAACATCCGTCGAGCAGCTCGTCCACGGTGGCGGCCCAGCGGTTCCAGCCGCCCGCGAGGTTCGCGACCGGCCAGTCGGACCCGAACATCAGGCGGTCGGGGCCGAACGACGACAGCAGTACGTCCCACACCGGGCGGATGTCGGTGGTGGTCCATCTGTCGTGGTCGGCCTCGGTGATCAGTCCCGACACCTTGCAGACCACGTGGGGGTGTGCGGCCAGCAGGCGCACCTGCCGTTCCCATTCGGCCAGGTCGCCGTCGGCGATCGGCGGCTTGCCCGCGTGGTCGAGGACCTGGGGCAGGTCGGGGAAGCGCTCGGCCAGCCGGATCGCCTGGTCGAGCTGGTGGCTGCGGACCAGCACGTCGTAGCCGAGCCCGCGGTCCCGGAGGGCCGCCAACCCCCGTTCGACGTCGGGGCGTTGCAGCCACCCCGGCTCCGTCTCGCCCTGGACGAGATGGCGCAGGGACCGCAGATACGTCCCGCCCGGCCCGGCGAGCAGCCCGTCGAGATCGTCGCCGATCGCCGGGGACGTCAGGTCGGCCCAGCCGACGACGGCCCCGATCAGCGGCTCCTGTTCCGCGAGGGCGAGCAGGTCCTCGGTCTCGGGCAGGTCCGGGATGCACTGCACGGCCACCGCGCGGTGCAGACGGCGGCCGGCGATGGTCCGGGTGGCGGTGGTCCGCAGGTCGGCGGGGGTGAAGGTGCGGCGGATCGTCGTCAGGGCGGGGTCGTCGAGCCAGGGCTGCGGACGCTGGTCGAGGTCCCACAGGTGGTGGTGGGCGTCCACGATGCCCGGGACGGGGGTGGCGGTCATGACGCGGGTCCGGGGAGCGGGCTCAGGTGCCAGATCTCGGTGAGTTCCGTCCACTGGCGGGAGTCGCCCCGGTCGGGCCACGGCTCCTGGCAGGGGTCGGTGAGCTTCCACCACTTCTGGGTCTCGGGGTCGGCTTCGAGTGCGGCCATGTCGGCCCCGAAGTCGTCGCCGTGATATTCGAGGTAGGCGAACAGCACATCGCCGTGCAGGTAGATGCTGTAGTTGCGGATGTTCGCCCGGTGCAGGGCGGCCTCGACGCCGGGCCAGACGGCCGAGTGGAGTTCGAGGTACTTCTCGCGGTGCTCGGGGCGGAGCCTGATGGTCTGGGCGATGCGTCGCATCACGCACCCTCCTGAGGGGTGAAGGGGGTCCGGTAGCTGGGAGTGTGGGCACGCAGCCGGAGGCTCAGGGTGAGCCGGATGCGGGTGGACGCGGGCAGCCGGACCGTCAGGTAGGCGCCGTCGCAGTCCTGTTCCTTCTCGGTGACGACCGGCTCGGTGTGGCCGTAGTCGTACATGTCGCCGATCCAGCCGTCGTCCTCGCAGGTGGTGTAGCGGACGGAGGTGATGGTGTGTTCGGCGAAGGCGCCCGCCTGGACGATCACCGTGCGGTCGGTCTCGGGCGCGAGGTTGACCAGTTCGACGGTGGTGGCCTCGGGGTCGATGGAGGTGACCAGGGCGGCCACGTCCGGCGGCAGGCCGGCGCGGCGCGCCTCGGCGTCGTGGTAGCGCAGCCGGGCCTGCTGGAGACCGCCCTGGTACAGCACCTGGGGGCCGCCCCAGGTCAGCTGGACGAGGGCCTCGGTGACCACGGGGTTGCACAGCTGCCACACGTGGATGTCGGCCTCGGGCACGTCCAGGTCGCGGTAGCGGTCGATGCGCCGCAGCCGGTGGCGGACCTGGGCCTGGGCGGCCGCGAGGATGCGCTCGGGGTAGTCGGGGTCGTCACCGGCGAGGAAGGCGAACCAGGCCTTCTCGTGCCCGGACTCCTCCTTGGCCCGGAACGGCCGTACGGTGCGCCAGTCGATGCCGTCGGCCTCGCGCAGCCGCTCCAGCCTGGCGCGGTCGGCCTGGGAGGAGGTGTGGTGCCACAGGGCCACCGGGACCGGCGGGGTGGCCGGGTTGAAGTCGAACCAGCCGGAGTCGTTGTGCCGGAACGGCAGGTGCGGGGTGGGCGTGTGGACGTCGGGGCCGAGTTCGACCGCCCACTTGGAGGGCAGGCTGGAGTCCGCCTCGGTGTGCGGCATCACCTTGGCCTCGTCGATGAGGGTGTCGAGGGAGGTCGCGACCATGGCGAGGTAGTCGTCGTCGCCGGTGACCGTGGCCGCCGCGAGCGCCGCCACGCAGGCCGCGTGGCCGAGGCTGTGCCAGCCGTGCGGCCAGGACCAGCCGTAGTGGCCGCCGTACCAGCGGCCCTCCAGCAGACTGCCGACGACCCCGTCCGGGCCGACGTTGTCCGGGATCAGGCCGCCGTGTTCCCGGGTCCGCTCGCGCCACGCGCCGACGTACTCGACGATCCAGTCGCGGTAGCGCTCCTCGCCGGACAGGATCCAGGCGTTGAGGACCAGCCCGGCCGCGGCGAGGTTGACGGCGGTGTCGCCGACGCCCATCCGGTCCCGCATCTGGTCGCCCAGCCGCGGGTCCGCCGACAGCGGGAAGGGACCGCCGTCGGCCGCCTCGGGGATCCATTCGAGGGGGAAGCCGTAGGTCTCGGCCTCCTTCGGCAGCCAGGGGTAGACGTCGCCGTCGAACAGGCCTGTGCGGTCGGGGTCGCTGCCGTTGTGGGGGCGGGTGATGATGCGGTGTTCGGGGTCGTAGTTGCCCTTGGCGGGGTCGACGTACAGCTCGGCGAAGCGCAGGGCGCGCTCGCGCCAGCGGTCGGGGGCGGCCATGCACAGGAAGTAGAGCAGCAGCAGGCTCTCGCCCTGGTGGAACCAGTCGTAGCCGCGCTCGTACTCGTCGCGCAGCATGTCCAGTTCGGTCAGCTGGCGGGTGACGCCCTCCCAGTGCTTCTCACTGGCGGGCAGCAGGTCGTCGGCGCCGCCGAGGAGGTAGAGCTGGGGCCAGTTGAAGAACACCTCGTAGAAGTCGTCCACACCGTCGCGGGTGGTCAGCGGGCCGGTGTAGTTCAGCCGCCCGTCCGGGCCGGTGAAGTCGCGGGCGAAGCGCCGCCACCCGTGGTCGAGCAGGTCGAACAGCGACCGCTGGGCCACGGCCCATCCGGGGGGTTCGAGCAGCGGCACCCCCGCCTCGATCTCGGGTGGCGCGGCCGGCTGGTCGCGGGGGGCGTCCTCGGCCGGGGTGCGGTCGGCAGGGCTGAAGGGCATGGGAGATCTCCGTTCGGGACGGGCTGCGGGGACGGCGCACGCCGGGGACGACGGCCGGGCGGACGAGGCCGGTGTCACTCCTTGGTGGCGCCGGCGAGCATCCCGCTGACCAGGAAGCGCTGGGCGAAGAGGAAGACGACCAGCACGGGCGTGATGGCCACGAGCGTCGCCAGAGCCAGCTGCGGGCGCTGGATCGCCAGGTCACCCACGGTCGGATTGAACGACGGTACGTTGCTGAGCAGGTTGCCGACGCCCACCTGGACCGGCATCTGACTGCTGTCGGGGAGCATCACGTACGGCAGGAAGTAGTTGGTCCAGTTGGCGACGAAGCTGAAGAAGCCCACGAGCGCGATGACCGGCGTCGCCAGCGGCAGCGCTATGTGCCGGAAGACGCCGAACTCCGAGCAGCCGTCGATCCGTGCGGCCGCCAGCAGGTCCTTCGGTACGGCGGTGGTGAAGTAGATGTACGTCAGATACACACCGAAGGGGTAGAACGAGTACGGCAGGATGATCGACCACATCGTGCCGATCAGATGCACCGCGTTGATCTCCAGGAACAGCGGCACCACCAGCGTGGCGTTCGGCATCAGCATCACGACGAGGGTCGCGATCAGCAGGGTGTGCCGGCCGCGGAACTCGGTCATCGCCAGCGCGTATCCCGCCGGAACGGCGACGCACAGCGTGATGACCAGCGAGATCACCGCGTACAGTGCGGAGTTGCGCAGCCACAGCAGGATCGCGTCGTCCTGGAATGCCGTGAGCGCGTGCCAGTTGGCCTTCAGCGCGTGCCAGGAGCCGAAGGAGAGCGGGCTGTCGTGGACCAGTTGCTGGTCGGTCTTGGTCGCCGCGAGCAGCAGCCAGAGCACCGGCAGGACGAAGAACACCACGAACACGGCCAGTACGGCGCCGGTCAGCAGCCGGGAGGCCACGCGCCGCTGGGGACGGGTGCGCCGCCGCTCCGGAGCCCCCTGGTGCGTGCCGCTCATGACGGATGATTCCCCCTTCGCAGGCCGGGTGGCGGCGACCGGGGTGGCAAAGGACTTATTCGGCATCGAAGAACCCCGACCGTGCGACGAATACTGCGGCGGCCGACACGCTGACGACCAGGAGCTCCACCGAGACCGCGGCGGCGCCGTTGATGTTGTTCATCTGGAAGGCGAAGTCGTACGTCAGCTGGTTGAGCGAGTAGTCGCGGCCGGCCACGCCGGTGCTGGCGAGGGAGAGCAACTGCGGCTCCACGAAGAGCTGGGCTCCGCCCGCGAACGCCAGGATCACCATGTACACGATCCACTTGCGGAGCATCGGGATCTGGATGTGCCAGGCGGTCTGCCAGGCGCCCGCGCCGTCGATGCGCGCGGCTTCCATGACATCTTTGGGGATGTTGTTGAGCGCGCCGTACATGACGACGATCCAGCCGCCCGCGCCGGTCCAGAACGCGATGATCGTGAACAGCAGGGGCAGGTTGCCGGGCGCGATCACCTCGCCGAAGGTGTGGAAGCCCAGCGCGCCCAGCAGCGAGCTGACCGGGCTGACGGTCGGGTCGAGCATGAACAGCCACACCAGCACGCTCGCGGCGCCGGCGAGCGCTCCCGGGATGTAGTAGAGGAAGCGCAGCGCCTTGCCGGCGGGAGCCGAGGTCAGGCGGTGCAGCAGCAGCGCCAGGCCGACCACGAACACCACCAGGGACAGGAGCCAGAAGACGAGGTAGACGGCGACATGGCTCACCGCGTCCAGGAAGCGGAAGTCCTGCGCCGTGGTGACGAAGTTGGAGAAGCCGGTGAACGTGCCCCCGGCGTCGGTGAAGGCGAAGTAGATCGCGTAGGCGGTCGGCAGGACGCCGAAGGCGATCAGCAGGATCACGTAGGCGGCGACGAAGGCCACACCGGCCCGGCTCTGCCGTGCGGTGCCGCGAGGGCGCCGGGCAGCAGAGCCGGCCGGGGAGTGGGTGAGGGTCACTGGGAGACCTTGTATCCGTTGGACTTGGCGTACTTGGTGATGGAGTCCTGCCAGGCGGGCAGCATGGAGGCGATGGACTTGCCCTGGGTCAGGCCCGGCTTGACGGTGGCGGCCCAGATCGCCTCCTGGCTGAACTGGCCCGATCCCCAGTCCGGCCAGACCTGGGTGGACGCGGCCTTGAGGGCGCTCAGGTCACTGGCGAAGTATCCGGAGGCGGCCTGCCCCTTCAGCCACTCCTCGGCGGCCGGCGCGTACGCGGGGAAGCCGGGGGCCTTGGCGCCCTGGTAGGCGTTGTCGGTGGTGACCCACTTCAGGAAGTCGGTGGCCGCCTTGATGTGGGCGGAGTGCTTCGACAGCAGCCAGGTGCCGCCGCCGACGTTGCCGGTGGACGGCGACGCGTCCCCCTGCCACTGGGGCATGGGCGCTGCCGCGATCTGCTTGGCCGGGGTCTTGAGGCCGTCCTTGAACACCGCGCCGCCGTACCAGGCGGGGCCCGGCATGAGCAGGACCTTGTTCGCCTTGTTCTTGCTGAAGTCGGTGCTGAAGACGCCGCTGATGGACATGGACTTCGCCTTGATCAGCGTGTCCATGAGCTTGGCCATCTTGGTGCAGGCCTCGCTGGTGGTGTTCACCGACACCGACTTGGGGCCGGTGATGTGGTTGGCGCCGCACTTGCTCGCCCACAGGTAGATTTCGGGGGCGAAGGAGTCGCCCGCGTCACCCACCAGGTAGCCGGGGTGCTCCTTGGCCACCTTCTCGCCGATCGCCTGGTACTCCTCCCACGTCGTGGGCACCGTGTAGCCGAACTGCTTCAGCAGCGGCGCGTTGTACCAGAGCACCGCCTGGGAGAGATCGTTGCGCAGACAGTAGACGGTGCCGTTGACGGTGCAGACGTCGTTGGCGCCCTTGGCGAAACCGGCCAGGGTCGCGGAGGGGATCAGCCCCTTGTTCAGCGGCGCGGCGAAGCCGGCGTCGACCGCCCAGCTCACCTCGTTGTTCTGGGAGCTGAAGACCACGTCCGGCCAGCCCTTGCCGGTGCGGTTGAACAGCTGGACCTTCGTCTGGAGGTAGTTCGAGCCGTTGGCGTCGCCGTCGTAGCTGACGATGTTCAGCTTCACGTTCGGGTGCTGCCGCTGGTACAGCTTCGCGGCATCCATCCGGGTCGCGTCCACCCAGACGGTCAGCGCACCGTCCGTCTGGCGCACCTGCGCGAAGCCGTCCTTGTTCGTCGTGGCCGTGGCGCCGCCGTTGCAGGCGGAGACGGTAAGCAACACGGTGGCCGCGCAGCCGGCCAGCAACGTCGCACGCCTCCTGCTGGACGCTCTCTCCTGGCCGGACGAAGGCTTGTTGACGGTCATGTGCGACTCCACTGGTTTCACAGGGCGCCCCGAGTAGGCGGGTAGGTGGCGCGTGTATGGGGACGACGCCGGGCCGTACCGGTCGGGCGTCGGGGACCTCGGACGGCCGTGCCGCTTGCCGCCGCGGAAGAAATTAGGCGCCTTATCAAGGGATCAGTCAAGGGTGTGAGCAGGCTCTTCCTTATGACCTATGGCTGATGCCCCGTATCGACATGGGAAAAGTCCCTCATATCCGCTTACGAGCCCTGGACTTGCTGCACTTCTGCGGTGTAGACCTTCCCTCGATGAGTACGACTCATTGGGGGGTGGGGATACGATGAGCATGGCTCCACATCGATCAACCGCCCTCGCGGCAGTCATCCCGAAGGCAGGACAGATGAACGACACACCCGCGACCGCTGCGGCAGAGACGGTGAACGGTGCGGACGCGCGGCCCGAGTACCGGCCCGGCTACGAGGTCGTGGCGGAGCGGATTCTCGAGTTCATCGCCGAGTCGCGTCTGGTGGCGGGCGACCGGCTGCCCACGGAGAACGATCTGGCCCAGCGGCTGAACACCAGCAGGGCCGTGGTGCGGGAGGCCGTGAAGATCCTTTCGGCGCTCGGCCGGGTCCGGGCGCACAAGGGGCGCGGACTGTTCGTCGCGGACGACGAGGGCCTGCTCAGCACCAGCCGCTGGGGCGGCTTCTTCCGCCCGGTCGACCTCGATCACGTGCTCATGCTGTTCGAGTTCCGCAGGGTGCAGGAGATGGCCGCGAGCAGTCTGGCCGCCACCCGGGCCACCCCCGCCGAGCTGCGGACCATCGAGGTGGCCGTGCAGCGGTGCCGGCACGGCTTCGTCCACGGTCAGGTCGAGGAGTTCAACCAGGCGGACGAGGACTTCCACGGGGCCGTGGCCGCGGCCTCGCACAACGCCTTCCTCGTCAGCGCGGTGCGGGACGCGCGACGCCTCCAGCGGCAGTCCAGCGCGATCGGGATCCATGACACCTTCGGTGAGGGCACCGAGTCCGCGGTCGTGGAACACGAGGTGATCTACCGGGCCATTCGCGACGGCCGCCCCGACGAGGCGGCCGAGGCCACGGCGGCACATCTCGACAGGACGCTGGAGGACTACCGGCGGGAGATCCAGCGACGCCTGTTCGGATAGCGAGACCTCGCCGGGGCCCTCTCGTACGACCGCTCCTGCCTGCGGCGAAGCGTCACCGCACGTCGAACCGGTCGACGACCAGCCAGCTGCCTCCCGTCTTGGTCAGGGTGAGGGTGTGGCGCCCGAGGGGCAGGTCGCTGACGGAGTATACGGTCCGCTGGGCCTGGCGGCTCGCGGAGGACGCGTTGACGGTGCCCCGGGAGGCGCCGTCGAGGGAGACCGCGAGGGAGCCCTCGTCGGAGTTGGTCTCGGTGACGAGGCTGATCCCGGTACCGGTGAAGGTGACGGTGGCCGAGTCGCCGTCGGCCGTGGTGGCGTGGACGTCGTCCTGGTAGTCGCCGAAGCCGCGGTTGGCGGAGTAGCGCCAGGAGGCGCCGGTATAGGTGAGGGAGGAGTCGGTGTCGTTGTGGACGCCGGTGACCTCGAAGCCGTCCAGGGAGGCCCAGGTGCCGCTGCGCTTGACGAACCGGACGGTGTGGCTGCCCGGGCTCAGTCCGCCGGTGCTGTAGAGCACCGCCTGGGCCTGGCGGGTGGTGGCGTGGGTGTCGACCAGGCCCTTGGAGGTTCCGTCGATGAAGACCTCGGCCTGTCCCTGGTCGGTGTTCCTCTCGCCGATGACCGAGACACCGGTGCCGGTGAACGTCAGCGAGGCGCCGTCGCCGTCGGTCTTCGTGGCGTGTACGGCGTCCTCGTGGTCGCCCACGCCGCGGTTGCCGTTCGCCGTCCAGCTGCCGGTGTAGGAGATCGCGGTGTCGTCGTCGTCCATCCAGCCGGTCAGCGGCCTGTGCGCGGCGTCGGGGCCGGCGGCCGCGATGATGTCCCGGGCGGCGGAGGGCCAGGCGCCGCCGGAGACGATCGTGGCCTGGCTGAAGGTGATGCCGGTCCCGCTGTTCCGGTAGGTGGCGGTGTCGGAGTAGTTGTCGTGGATGTCGATGTCGTGGATGGTCGGCGTCCACATGCCGATCCAGTTGCCGCCGACGATGCGGGAGACGTTGTCGTGGGTGTTCCAGTACGAGCTGCCCTCGTCCTGGTACAGCATGTTGTTGGTGTGGTTGCCGACCTCGACCAGGTTGCCCGCGAGGACGGACGTGGTGGAGCCGTCGCCATTGCCCTGGCCGCCGTTGGTGTAGATGGGGCCGCCGTCGTGGAGGACGTTCATCACGTCGTGCACGTGGTTGTCCAGGACCTGGTTGGCGCCGGCGTAGAGGGTGCCGTGTGCGCAGGTGTGCAGGCCCTGGGCGGACTGCATGGAGCACGGTGAGGCGTAGCCCCAGCCCCAGCCGACCGACATGCCGGAGTAGGGGGTGTGGCCGATGTCGTTGTGCGAGACGGTGAGGCCGCGGGTGTAGCCGGCCCAGATGCCGACCGCGTCGGAGTAGTCCCGGCCGACGTCGGAGATCCAGTTCTGGGTGACGGTGTCGCCGGTGGTCATGCGGTGGGTGTCGGTGAGGTAGTAGTCGTCCACCTCGCCCACGGAGACGCCGCCACCGGAGGTGTCGTGGATGACGTTCCCGGTGATCGTGGAGTCCTGGGTGCCGTCGGCGAGGTCGATGCCGGTGCCGCCGGTGTGGGTGATCTCGTTGCCGGTGAAGGTGATGTGGGATCCGCGGTGGACCTGGACGGCGGCGGGGATGCGGAGGGGGGCGTTGTCGTTGCCGGGGTCCCAGAGCACGCCGGCCTGGTTGTCGATGTAGCCGGCCGTGGAGGGCAGGGTCCAGGTGGTGTAGGCGAAGGTCAGGCCCTGGAAGGTGATGTCGTGCGCGGGCGTGATCGCGTCCGGCACCACGGTGAAGCCGTCCAGGAGCATGGTTGTCCCGCCGGTCTTGACCAGCTTGATGGTGTGCCGGCCCTTGGCGAGGCCGCTGACGGAGGCGACGACCTGCTGGGCGAGCCGCGACGAGCCGGAGGCGGACACGCTCTGCACCTTGGCGCCGTCGACGTAGACGTCGATGCCGCCCTCGTCGGTGTTGGTCTCCGACAGCACGTCGATCCCGGTACCGGTGAAGGTGTAGCTCACCGAGTCGCCGTTGGCCGTGGTGGCGTGGACGTCGTTGGAGAGGTCACCCAGGTTGCGCCCGCTGGAGGAGCTCCAGGATCCGGTGTAGGTGATGGCCGGGTCCGTGTCGTCGACCGGCGCGAGGTGGCCGGGCGTGCCCTGCACGTTCAGCAGCGTCTCGGTGGTGGGCAGCTCCACGTCGGCGGTGGTGAGGTCCTCACCGCTGCGCGGCTTGTAGTACAGGTAGCCCGCCGAGCTGTCGAGGTAGAACTCGCCGGGGGAGTCGAGCAGTTGGTAGGCGTTCTCCACGGAGGTGATGGAGGTCAGCTTCGGCAGTCCGGCGCCGTTGAAGGGGAAGCCCCGGTTGGGCACCGAGGTGTTGTTGTTCCTGAAGCAGGCCGGGTCGACGTCGAGGCTGGACCCGCCGCCACTGGGCGTGGTGATGCTCGCCAGCGGGCAGCGCATCTGCTTCCAGGCGTTGTTGTCCACGATCTCCACCGAGGAGGCGTTGGTGAACGACGTGTAGGAGGAGTCGCCGGTGGTGAAGCTCGACCCGGAGAGGGTGAAACCCGAGGGGTTCAGCGGACCGCGTGCGCGCTGGGCCCGTACCCCGTCGACGAACAGCTGCCGGCTCCGCGTGCCGGCCGGCACGGCGGCGCGGTAGATGTTCTTGCCGCTGTCGAAGAGGGAGAACCCGCTGACCTTCGTCGCCCCGCTCAGGACGGGCTTCTCACCCGGATAGGCGGCATAGACCACCTTGTGGCCGTTGCGCCCGGAGTCGGACGCGCCCAGGGTGAACGCCTGGGACAGGCGGTAGGTGCCGCCGCGCAGAAAGACGTCGATGTCGGCGGCCATGGCGGGGGCGAGGCCCGCCACCTTGCTCCTGGCGCCGTCCAGGCTGCACGGCGCGCTCGGTGAGCAGGTGCTGCCGGACCCGGAAGGCGACGCGTACAGCACGGTCGGCGTGGCGGCGTACGCCGGACCGGCCGGGGACAGCGCGGCGCAGACGACCGCGCCGACTGCCCCCAGCGCACCGTAGAAACCGCGGGCTCTGGAACGGAACATGGAGGGGTACTCCTTCGGGATCGCGGACATCGGATGTGTGCGGCTACGCGCCCTCCACCACGACGATGTCGAGGGTCCTCGGCCCGTGCACGCCCTCCACCCGGTCCAGTTCGATGTCGCTGGTCGCCGAGGGGCCCGAGATCAGGGTCAGCGGACGGTACGGGTCCAGGCGGTGCAGCGCCTCGGGCACGTCGGGTGCGATCTGATCGGCTCGGACCACGCAGATGTGCTGGTCCGGGAGGAGCGTCAGGGCCCGGCGCCCCTGGCCCAGGCCGTGGTCGAGGGCCACGGTGCCGGTGACGGCGATGGCCACGGCGACCGTGGTGAGGACGGCGTCGGCCGCCTCGAGCTGTCCGACGGTCAGCGGCGGGACGTCCGCCGGCAGCGACCAGGGCCCGTCGGGGACCAGACCGTCGGGCAGCCCGGGCGGCACCACCAGGGACCGGGCTCCGGTACGGGCGAGCGCGTCAGCGACGGCGCCCGCGGCACCGGACGCCGGAACCCGGACCACCGTGGCGCGGTACTCGGCGGCACGCTCGGCGAACAGCCCGACGATGTCCTCTCCCGCGTGGTCGGCGCGGCAACCGTGCGGACCCGGCCGGTCATCGGGACGCTCGGAGCCGGGAACACCGGACAGCGCCCCCCGGACCGCGCTCAGGACCGTCTCGCGGTCGTTCCCCGTCATCGCTTCCCTCCCGCCGTCGTACGGCCGTCTTCGCGGGTGGGCGTTCTGGTACGGCGCCACCAGGCGCGCAGCGACTCCCGGGCCGGGGCGGGTGTGTCCCGGGTGGCGGACCAGCGGGCGAGCGGGCCCGGCAGGGCGCCGATCCGGCCGTCGCGCGCCACCAGCCGGGCTCCCAGGGCGGCCAGCCTCTGGGCCGCCGACAGGCGCCCGGGGGAGGACAGGACGGCGCCGGCGGCCTTCATGGCGAGCGCCTCAGGGGTGGGCAGCAGCCGGTCGCGGCGTCTGGCCTCCACCGCCTCGGCCCGCAGGTGGACCAGCACCTCGGGAATGTTGATCTTCACGGGGCAGGCGTCGTAGCAGGCACCGCACAGAGTCGAGGCGAAGGGCAGCGAGGCCGCGTTGTGGACGCCGACGAGCTGCGGGGTGAGCACGGCGCCGATCGGGCCGGGATACACCGAGCCGTAGGCGTGGCCGCCGGTGCGCTCGTAGACCGGGCAGACGTTCAGGCAGGCGGAGCAGCGGATGCAGGACAGTGCCTGGCGCCCGACCTCGTCGGCGAGGGTCGCGGTGCGGCCGTTGTCGAGGAGGATCAGATGGAAGTTCTGCGGACCGTCGCCCTCGGTGATCCCCGTCCACAGCGAGGTGTAGGGGTTCATCCGCTCGCCCGTGGACGAGCGCGGCAGCAGTTGGAGGAAGACCTCCAGGTCGGCGAAGGACGGCAGCACCTTCTCGATGCCCATGACGGTGATCAGCGTCTGCGGCAGGGTCAGGCACATCCGCCCGTTGCCCTCCGACTCCACGACCACGACCGTGCCGGTGTCGGCCGCCGCGAAGTTGGCGCCGGAGACGGCGACCCTGGCGCGCAGGAACTTCTCCCGCAGATGGAGCCGGGCGGCCTCGGCGAGGTCACGGGGGTCGTCGGTGAGTTCCTCGGGAGCCGGCCTGCCCCGCTTCCCCATCTCCCGGCGGAAGATCTCCCGGATCTCGGAGCGGCCCCGGTGGATGGCCGGCACCAGGATGTGGGACGGCCGGTCGCCGCCCAACTGCACGATGAGTTCCGCGAGATCGGTCTCGTAGGCGCGGATGCCCGCCTTTGCCAGCGCCTCGTTGAGACCGATCTCCTGGGTCGCCATCGACTTGACCTTGACGACCTCCTCCTCGCCGGTCTCCTTCACCAGCGCGGTCACGATGCGGTTGGCCTCGGCGGCGTCCGCCGCCCAGTGGACGACTCCGCCCGCGGCGGTCACCGCCTTCTCCAGGCGCAGCAGATGGTGGTCGAGATGGCGCAGGGTGTGGCGTTTGACCGCGGCGGCCGTCTCCCGCAGGTCCTCCCAGTCCGCCAGTTCGGCGGTGACCGCCAGCCGCTTGTCCCGGATGGTGCCGGTCGCCCGGCGCAGGTTCGCCCGCAGCCGGGTGTCGGCGAGCGCGGTGCGCGCCGCCTCGGGGAAGGCCGGGGTGCCCAGCCATACGACGTTGTCGGCGCCGCTCACCGTACGTCCCCTTCCGTGGAGGCCAGGATCTCGGCCAGGTGCAGCGTGCCGACGCCGGTACGCAGCCGGGACAGGCCGCCGCCGATGTGGGTGAGGCACGAGTTGTCGCTCGCGCACAGGAACTCGGCACCGGTGTCCTGCACATGGCGCATCTTGTCGGCGAGCATGGCGTTGGACACCTCGGAGTTCTTCAGCGCGAAGGTGCCGCCGAAGCCGCAGCAGGACTCCGCGGCGGGCAGTTCGACGAGGTCGATGCCCTCCACCGCGCGCAGCAGCCGCAACGGCCGGTCGCCCACCCGCAGCATGCGCAGCGAGTGGCAGGTCGGGTGGTACGTGACACGGTGCGGGAAGTAGGCGCCGACGTCGGTGACGCCGAGTACGTCGACGAGGAGTTCCGACAGCTCGTACACCCTGGGGACCACGTGCTCGACCGACTTGGCGAGGGCGGCGTCCCCGTACTGGGAGGCCACCACGCCGTGGTGGTCGCGCACCATCGCGGTGCAGGACCCGGAGGGGGCGACGACGGCGTCGTAGCCCGCGAAGACCTCGGCGAAGCGGCGCACCATGGGCAGGGTCTCGGGGCGGTAGCCGGTGTTGAAGTGCATCTGACCGCAGCACGTCTGGCCTTGCGGGAACTCGACGGTGTGGCCGAGCCGTTCCAGCAGCAGGGTCACGGCCTGGCCGGTGCGCGGGAACATCGTGTCGTTGAAGCAGGTGATGAAGAGGGCTATGCGCATGGCAGCCCCTGCCGAGCGGTGTGGGCGCGGACCTTGCTGTGCAGGGAAATGCTCATGACGGCTCCCACGTGGCCGTCGGCACGGGGGTGTCCACGTCCAGCAGGCCCTCGGCGCGCAGTTCGTCCCACAGGACGTGCGGGAGGGGGCGGCGCAGCTGTTCCACCGTGTCGCGCACCTCCTCCGGCGACCGTGCGCCGGTCAGGACGCTCGCCACCGCGGGGTGGCCGAAAGGGAAGCGCAGGGCGGCGGCCCGCAGCGGCACGCCGTGGCGTTCGGCGACCGCCAGCAGCCGCAGCGCCCGGTCGAGCACCGGCTGCCGGACAGGCGCGTAGTCGTAGGTGGCGCCGGGCCGGGGCGCGGTGAGCAGCCCGGAGTTGAACACGCCGCCGATGACGACGCTACGGCCGCGGGCGGCCGCCTCCGGGAGCAGTTCGGTCAGCCCGTCCTGGTCCAGGAGGGTGTAACGGCCGGCGAGCAGCACCACGTCGATGTCGGTCTCGCGCAGGAACCGGGCGGGCAGCGCCGACTGGTTCATCCCGACGCCGATCGCCCCGATCACGCCTTCGGCGCGCAGCCGCTCCAGCGCCGGGTACGCCTCGCGCAATGCCTGCTCGGCGTGGTCGTCCGGGTCGTGCAGGAGGGCCACGTCGACGCGGTCGACGCCGAGGCGTTCCAGACTCGCCTCCAGGGAGCGCCGTACCCCGTCGGCGCTGAAGTCCCAGACCCGGCGGTGGGTGGCCGGGACGGCGAAGCCCTGGGCGAGGTCGTCACCGGCCGCGCCCTCCGGATGCGGCACGAGAAGCCGGCCCACCTTGGTGGAGAGGGTGTACGCGTCCCGGGGGCGGCCGCGCAGTGCCGCACCCAGCCGCCGCTCGGACAGGCCGAGACCGTAGTGGGGTGCGGTGTCGAAGGTGCGGATGCCGGCGTCCCAGGCCGCGTCCACCGTGGCATGGGCGGCCTCCTCACCGACCGGCTGGTAGAGGTTGCCGAGGGCGGCACAGCCCAGCGCCAGCTCCGAGACCGGTACCGCGCTGCCGCCCAGCGTGGTGGTTCTCACGACCCCTCCACCGGACGCAGCCGCAGTCCCTGCATGCCGCCGTCCACCGCGAGGGCGGTGCCGGTGACGGACGCGGCGGCCGGACTCGCGAGGTAGACGATGGCCGCGGCGACCTCGTCGGCGGTGACCAGGCGTCCCATGGGCTGCCTGGCGTTGAGGGCGGCGCGCTCGGCCGCGGGGTCGTCCGCGGCGTCGAGGAGCCGGGAGACCCACGGGGTGTCGGCGGTGCCGGGGTTGACGCAGTTGACGCGGATGCCCTCGCGGACGTGGTCGGCGGCCATGGCGAGCGTCAGGGAGAGGACCGCGCCCTTGCTGGCGGAGTACAGGGCGCGCTGCGGCAGCCCCGCGGTGGCGGCGATGGAACAGGTGTTGACGACCGCCGCGTGGGACGAGCGCCGCAGATGGGGCAGGGCGGCGCGGGTGGTGCGGACCATGCCGAGGACGTTGACGTCCAGCACCCGGTGCCAGTCCTCGTCCGGGTTGTCCTCGATGGTGCCGATGGCGCCGATGCCCGCGTTGTTCACGAGGATGTCCAGGCCGCCGAGCCGATGGGCGGCCTGTTCCACGGCGGCGCGCACCGAGGCGTCGTCCGTGACGTCGGCCGTGATGCCGAGCAGCGGTGCGGGGGCTGGGTCCGGATCGAGGTCGAGTACGGCGACCGCCGCGCCGCGGTCCGCCAGCGTGCGGGCCGTGGCGAGCCCGATGCCGGAGGCGCCGCCGGTGACGACGGCGCGGAGCCCTGAGAGATCGGTCATGCTGTCCCACCCTGTGCAGCGCGGTCGGCCACCCAGAACGAGCCGTCCGGGTAGCGGGATGCGGTGATGGACTCTTTCTTCATGGTGGCGGAGAAGCCGGGCGCGAACGGCGCGGTGTAGTGGCCGTCGCGCAGCACCACCAGCGTGGTGACGTGCTCATGGGGGTGGTCGACGAACTCGATCACACGGTTCTCGGTCGTACCGGACAGCGCCGGCTTGATCTGGGTGAAACCGTCGGCGACGTACCGGAAGTCGGCCGTTTCGACCGCGGTGATCCGGGCGGAGGTTGCCGTCACGAGGGCGCTGCCCCTCACGCCTCGGCGAAGGTCTGGCGCTGGCTGCCGAGGCCGTCGACGGAGAGTTCGACCGTGTCGCCGGGGCGCAGGAAGGGGGTGCCGGGGAGACCCAGGGCCACGCCCGCAGGGGTACCGGTGTTGATCACGTCACCCGGCTCCAGGACCATGTACTGGCTCAGGTACGACACGATGTGGTCGACCGGGAAGATCATGTCGCTGGTGTGGCCGTCCTGCCGCTTCACGCCGTTGACGCTCAGGTGCAGTCCGAGGTTCTGCGGGTCGCCGACCTCGTCGGCGGTGACCAGCCAGGGGCCGAGGGGGTTGAAGGTCTCACAGGACTTGCCGAGGTCCCACTGCGACGAGTACTCCAGCTGGAACTCCCGCTCGGAGACGTCATGGCTGATCGCATACCCCGCGATCACGTCCCGCGCGGCCTCGGGGCCGTCCAGGTAGCGGGCCCGGCGGCCGATGACGACCGCGAGCTCGACCTCCCAGTCGGTCTTCGCCGAGTGACGGGGAATCAGCACCTGGTCGTACGGGCCGACGACCGTGCCCGGGTCCTTCATGAAGACCACCGGGCGGGCGGGGATCGCCGCGCCGGTCTCGGCCGCGTGGTCGCGGTAGTTCAGGCCGATGCAGACGATCTTGCCGGGGCGCGCGAGGGGTGCGCCGATCCGCAGACCGTCCGCGTCCAGCTCGGGCAGCTCTCCCGCCATGACGGCCGCGCGGGCCCGGTCGACTCCGCCGGACGCGAGGAAGGTCCCGTCGATGTCGTGGGTCACGGAGCTCAGGTCCAGCAGCCGGCCGTCGTCGGTGCGGACGGCGGGCCGCTCCTGTCCGTGGGCTCCGACGCGTAGCAGTTTCACCGGGCAAGCCCCCCTGGTCATCGGATGCATGGCGCACCGCGACCTTAAGATGCGGCTGTCACTGCTGGCAATGGATTCATCGGGTGTATTTTCCTGGCCGTGCAGGCCGGGCACCTGATTGTCGCCTCCCTTCGTGGGGGTGACTCCTCGATATCCGAGATACATCGGATGAATGGCCCAAAGGCGTGGTCGGATCGTCATCATCGTCGCCCTGATAACCTCCCGAACCGGGCCCGGCGGGGCTCGCCCCACTCATCCCCGGCACGGAGAGGCCTGCCCGTGGCACTGACGGACGACGCGATCGACAAGATCAAGTCAATGATCGTCAACGGCGAACTCGCGCCCGGCTCCCGCCTGCCCAAGGAGGAGATCCTCGCCGAACAACTCGGCCTGTCCCGGAACTCCCTGCGCGAGGCCGTTCGGGCGCTGACCGCCATGCGCATCCTGATCACCCGTCAGGGCGACGGCACGTACGTCTCCAGCCTGGAGCCCCACCTCCTGCTGGAGAGCCTCTCCTTCGCCGCCGACGTCTCCCAGGGCCGGACGGCTCTCCAGCTGCTCCAGGTGCGCCGGCTGCTCGAACCGCAGGCGACAGGACTGGCCGCCGCGCTCCTGACACCGGAGGACCTCCAGGAGTTGCGCGACATCCTCGACCGGTCCCGGACCGTCGCCACCGTGGAGGAGTTCGTCGCCCACGACACGGCCTTCCACCTCAGAATCGTGGAAGCCGTCGGCAATCCCGTCCTGTCGATGCTGCTGCAAGTGCTCTCCACCCGAACCCAGCGGGTCCGCATCGTCCGCGGCATCAAGACCCGGGACGCCCTGGACAACGCCCACCACGACCATGAGCAGATCCTCGCCGCGCTCCAGTCACGCGACGCCCTGCTGGCCGCTTCCGCCGCGACCGTCCACATCACCGCCGTGGAGCAGTGGCTGGCCGCCAGCCTGACCGACGCCCCCTCGGGAGCCGCCGAGGAATGACCACGCCCGGCCGGGTGGGCCGGCCGGGCGCTGCGCGGTCTGTCAGCCGATGTCCGTCAGCCGATGTCCGTCAGCCGATGTCCGTCAGCCCATGTCCGTCAGGAGGGCCTTCAGTTCCTTCTCCTGCTGCGCGGGCGACATCGGCGGGTTCGAGTGGTCGATGCCGAAGGTCTTGAGCATCTTGTCCATCTGGGCGTCGATGGAGTCCCAGCCGGTTCCGTCCAGCGGCTGCAGCGAGTCCTGATCGGCGTCCCACAGGTCACGCAGCTTCTGGGCGGCCGCATGGGCTCCGGCCGCGTTCCCCGAGCGTGCGTCCTTGAGCGAGGTCGACGCGAGCGTCTTCAGCGCGGCGACCTTGGCGGGCGGGAACTTCTTCACCGCCTGGCCGGGAGCCATCTGGACGGCGGAGGTGTTGTCCTCCTCCGGCGCCGGACCGACGTGCGGCTGGCCGTGGGCCCAGACCAGCAGGCCCACGGTGGCGACGGCGAGCAGTGCGAAGCAGCCCAGCGCGATGCGCTCCTTGCGGGGATCGCCGGCGGCCGGTGCGGCGTGGGTGGCCTCGTGGGTCTCGGCCACGTCCGAGCGCGTCACCGTCAGGTAGACCACCGTCGCCAGGATCAGACCCAGGAAGATCAGGCTGGTGGTGAAGGTGCCCAGGTCGAGACCGGTCGGGTCGCCCGGGCTCTGGGCGACCTTGGGGGAGGCGAGCCAGTCGCCGATGTTCGCGCCCAGCGGGCGGGTCAGGATGTAGGCGAGCCAGAAGGACAGCACCGGGTTCGCGCCGAACTTCCACAGCAGCGTGATCGCCGCGATGAGGCCGAGCGGCAGCAGGACCGAGACCCCCGGGCTCCAGCCGGTGAGCTCGAGGGTCCAGTCGCCGGTCGCGGTGCCGAGCGCGAAGGTGACGAGAACGGCCAGCCAGTAGAACGACTCCCGCGGCAGCGTCGTGACCGAGTGGATCGAAAGGGTGCGCTCGCGCAGCCACCACACGCCGAAGACCACCGCGAGCAGCACCGAGAAGACCGCGGAACTGATCCACAGCGGCACGTTCAGCTGGTCGGTCAGGATGTCGGTGTAGAGGGTGCCCGTGACGCTGACAACGACCACGGTCAGCCAGTAGGGGAACGGAACGTACCGCTTCAGCCGCAGCTGGACGGCCAGGACCACCGCGAACACCGCGGTGAAGATCCAGGCCGTGTTCACCAGGCCGACGCCCAGCTTCATGTCGATCCAGTCGGCGAAGCTCTCACCGACGGTCGTGCACAGGACCTTGATCACCCAGAACCAGATGGTGACCTCGGGAACCTTGTTGAGCATGAGACGCCCGCTGCGTGGGCGTGCTTCCGTTGTCGTTGTCATGCGGGGAGGTTTACGCCGGGAACCTGCACATAACCTGACTACGCGGTGGCACCGGCGGCCGGGAGCGTCACCTCGACGTGCCCGCGGCCGTCCGCGATCGCGCGCACCTCCGCACCGGCCGAGGCGGCGATGCGCCGGACCACCGGCAGCCCCAGCCCGTACCCGTCGCCGCCGGTCACCCCCGCTTCGAAGACCCGGTCGACGTCCGCGGGATCGAATCCGGGGCCGTCGTCCAGGACATCCACCACCACGGCCTCGCCCTGGTTGCGGGCGGTGATCCACACCCGGGACTTCGCATGCCGCAGGCCGTTGTCCAGCAGGGGGGACAGCAGCGACACGGCGACGTCGGCCGCGACGGCGACCTCGACCTTCGCGGGGAAGGCGACCTCGACCGCGCGGCCGGCGATCGCCTGCCGCGCGGCGGAGCGCAGGTCGCACCGGGTTCCCTTGTCCGTCCGTGCGCGCGCGGCGCGCAGCAGCGTCGTGATCGCCGCATCGAGGCGGTCCACCTCGCTCAGCACCGCCTCCGTCGGCACCGGCTCGCCGGACAGCTGCGCCAGCTGCGCCTCGGCCCGCAGGACCGTGAGCGGTGTCCGCAGCTCGTGGGCGATCTCGTCGGTGAGCCGGCGCTCGTCCGCCAGCGCGTTGTCGACGCGCTCCAGGAGGTGGTCCAGGGTCCGCCCCAGTTCCCCGAACTCGTCGCGGGGGACGCCGAGGTCGAAGCGGCGCCCGGGTTCGTGCTGGCCCCAGTCGTCGGCGAGGGCGGCCATCTCGTGCACGACCCGCAGCGCACGGCGCACCACGAGGTGGGCGACACCGCCGGCGAGCAGGATCGTGAGGCCGCCCAGTATCAGGGACAGGGCCAGGCTGCGCTGCTCGGATGTCTCGTACGGCGTGAGGTCCACCCGGACGATCACCATGACGTGATGGCCGTGGACCGGGACCTTCCGCGCGTACAGGAGGTAGTCGCCGACCGTCGCGGTCTGCGGTCGCCCGGAGTCCGCGAGCTGCTCGACGCGGTTGACCAGGCTCGGCGGGACGTCTCCGTCGATCAGGCGGCCGTCGGCATACACCCAGGCGACCTCGTCCAGCGCCTCGCTGCTGTTCTCCGTCAGTACGACGCGGCCGCCCACGGTGGTCACGTTCGCCGCGACCGCCTCGGCGCGCGTCCGTGCCAGATCGTGCGCGTCGGCGTCGGTCACCCGGCTCAGCAGCACATGCGAGACGACGACCAGGATCGCGACCACGGCGGTGGCGATCAGCACGGTGAGGGCGACGACCCGCTTACGGAATCCCGTCACTGCCATCGGTAGCCCACACCGCGCACGGTCGCCAGCCGCTCGGCCACACCCAGCGGACCGAGCTTGGCCCGCAGCCGGCGCACATAGGAGTCGAGGGTGTTGTCGCTGACCTGCGCCCCGTGCGGCCAGCCGGCAGCGATGAGGGCGTGCCGGCGCACCGCGTCGCCCTGCGAGGCGATCAGGCGGCCGAGCAGCCGGAACTCGGTCGGGGTCAGGCTCATGCTCGCCGCATCGTAGGTCACCACGTGCTTCGCCGGATCGAGGACGACCTCGCGCGGTGCGGGCGCCACGGTGGCCCGGCGCAGCAGCGCCCGGACGCGGACCAGCAGTTCCGGGATGTCGAAGGGTTTGGTCATGTAGTCGTCGGCGCCGGCCTCGAATCCGCCCACCTTGTGATGCAGTCCGTCCAGGGCGGTGAGCATCAACACCGGCGCGTCGACGCCGCGGGCCCGCAGGGCCAGGCAGACGTCGCGGCCGTCGGCGTCCGGGAGCCCGAGATCCAGCACGACCAGATGAGGCGCCGGTGCGAGCTGCCGCAGCAGGCTGTCGGCCGTGGCGGCGACGGAGACGGTGTGCCCGTCGTGCTCCAGGGCGCGCTTGAGGACGCCACGGACCGCCGCGTCGTCTTCGCACACCATGATGAAAGCCACGGGCCGACCCTAGATACTCCCCGCCCAGTTCTCCATCTTCCCAGGTCAACCGCCTGACGGCCGATGTTCTAGGCGACCGGACGCCACACCGCGGGAGGCCGGACCCGTACGACTCGGCTGGCGGCCGTCTTCTGGAGCAGGCCGTAGGCGAGGACCGGGAGCAGCAGGTGTGGCTTGTCCGGGAGCACAGAGGTGATCAGTACGGCGCCGGCGCTGCTGTTGTTCATGCCGCAGGCCAGGGTGAGCGAGGAGGCGGCGGGCGGGTCCAGCCGCAGCAGCCGCGCGGCGCAGCGGCCGAGCACGAACGACAGATGGCAGACCAGTGCGGCCACGACCAGCGCGGCGCCCAGCAGCAGCGGGCGTGGCCGAGCGACGAAGGAGCCGAGGGCGCCGCTGGCGTTGACGTACGTCAGGACCAGTGAGCCGGCCAGCGCCACCGGCACGACCGTGCCCAGCGCCCGGCCGAGCGACGCCGCGGGCAGGGCGAGCCGGACCAGGATGCCCGCCGCGCAGGGCAGCACCACGCCGACGAAGGTGAAGCCGCCGCCCGCAAGGTGGACACTCGCGGCGAGCGAGCCGGCGTATCCGCCGCTGAGCAGCGGAGCCAGCAGCTCGATCACCAACGGTGTGGTGAGTGGGCTGATGAGGGTGGAGGCGAGGACCAGGCCGACCATGGTCGGCTGGTCGCCGTCGCCCTTGCCGGTCCACACCGTGGCGCCGGCCGCGACGGGCATCGCCGTGATCAGGATCATCGCGGTGACCAGGCCGCTGCCGCCGTCGGCGTCGGGCGAGGCGTGCAGCAGGACCACGATGAGCGGGATGACCAGCAACGGGATCGCCAGGTGCAGCGCGAGCCCGGCGAGCAGTGCACTCGGGCGCCGCAGGACTCGGACCAGCTCACGGACGGGGACCTGGAGTCCGGAGGAGAACATCACCAGCCACAGCAGGCAGGGTGCGGTGGACACCGGCAGTCGGATCAGTGGTCCCAGCGGCAGTGCGTGGGGGTGGCGCAGCCACAGGCCGGGGCCCGGTACGAGCAGGGCTGCGGCGTAGCACAGGACAACGGCCCGGCCCAGCCGGCGCCGCAGCCAGGCGCTCGCACGGTCAGTGGGCGCCGGTGTCGCGGTGGGGGCTGGTGCGTGCATGGCGGTCTTCTTCCGTCGTGGGGGCAGGGGCGGGACGGAAGACCGTTATGCGGAGACCATGTGCGTGCGTGTGCATGGAGCCATGGTGCGGGCACGGAGCCGGCGGGGCGGGTGATCCACGGCGGCAGTCAGGATGTGTTCAGGCAGCCGCCCCTTCCCGCCCCCGCACGGCCCCCGGGCTAAGCGGTGGAAGGCAGCACGTGGTCGCCGATCTTGTCCGTGCTCAGGCACAGGGAGCAGACGGCCGCGTCGTGTGTGGCACAGGCGGTCAGGTCCGGGCGCTCGTACGGCCGTTGGCAGACATGGCAGTCGAGGGTGAGGGCGCTGGGGTTGCCGTCCGCGTCCAGCAGGGGCTCGTCCATGCCGTCGTCGGTGCGGCGGAGGTAGTACCTGCCCTTGGTGACGATCGCCATCAGCGGGGTCAGGGCGAAGGCGATGACGGCGGAGGCGACGGGGGAGTACGGCTGGAGGGTGTCGCCCAGCAGGTGGAAGTACATGGCGATGGACAGGCCGGAGGCGGCGACGAAGGCCACGACGCCGACCGGGTTGACGGCATGGAGCATGCCCCGGCGGAACTCCGGCTGGAGCGGGGAGAGCTTCAGCAGGTACTTGTTGACGCCGATGTCGGTGGCGACGGTGACCACCCAGGCGATCGCGCAGTTCGAGTAGAAGCCCAGGATGCTGTTGAGGAAGCTGAACATGTCCGCTTCCATCAGGACGAGCGCGAAGCCCAGGTTGGCCAGGACGAAGACCATGCGGCCGGGGTAGTGCCTGGTGAGGCGGGTGAAGGAGTTCGTCCAGGCGAGCGAGCCGGAGTAGGCGTTCGTGACATTGATCTTGATCTGGCTGATGACCACCAGCGCCACGGCGAGCGGGACGACCATCCAGGAGGGCATCATCGCGTCGAAGGCGCCGCGGAACTGCTGGATGGGCTCGGTCGCGGCAGCCGGGCCGACCTTGGCGAGGATGTACACCGCGAGGAAGACGCCGATGGCCTGCTTCAGCGCGCCGAGCACCACCCAGCCGGGGCCCGCCATGACGACGGCCGTCCACCAGGTGCGCCTGTTGCTCTCGGTCTTGGGCGGCATGAAGCGCAGGTAGTCGATCTGCTCGCCTATCTGGGCGATGAGCGAGAGGCAGACACCGGCGCCCAGCAGGACCGAGGCCGTGTTGACGCCGCCGTCGCCGTCCGTGCCGGTGTAGGCGAGGAAGCGGTCGACGGTGCCGGGGTCGGTGGCGATCAGGTAGACCAGCGGGCCGACCATCAGCAGCAGCCAGATAGGGGTGGTCCACACCTGGAGCTTGCTGAGCGCCTTCATGCCGTAGATCACCAGCGGGATGACCATGAGCGTGGAGACCAGGTAGCCCAGCCACAGGGGCAGCCCCAAGCCGAGTTTGAGACCCTGGGCCATGATCGAGCCTTCGAGGGCGAAGAAGATGAAGGTGAAGCTGGCGAAGATGACGCTGGTGAGGACCGAGCCGTAGTACCCGAAGCCCGAGCCGCGGGTGATGAGGTCGAGGTCGATGTTGTAGCGGGCGCCGTAATAGGCGAGCGGGAAGCCGGTGACGAAGATGACCACGGCAGCCACCGCGATGGCCACGAGCGCGTTGCCGGTGCCGTGCGCCAGGCCGATGCCGGCGCCGATGGAGAAGTCGGCCATGTAGGCGATGCCGCCCAGGGCGGTGGTCGCCAC
This sequence comes from Streptomyces sp. NPDC031418, assembly GCF_055581605.1. NCBI lineage: Bacteria > Bacillati > Actinomycetota > Actinomycetes > Kitasatosporales > Streptomycetaceae > Streptomyces > Streptomyces sp. NPDC031418. Next base: position 150,467 of record NZ_JBVIJC010000004.1, on the reverse strand, counting down.
GACCATGGGGGTCCAACGGCGGTAACTGCGCGGAGCGAAACGGAGGGTGTAGTCCTCCAGTGTCTCCCTGACCGCCTGGTCGGCGGCGGCCTTCGGCGCGTCTGCCGTTTGCGTGCGTGACTCGGTGGTGCTCATGCCGCGCCTCCCGATGCTGCTGGTGCGGGTGCCTCTGTGGGAGGGAAAGCCCCGCTTGGCGTCATCGGCAGGACGGGGGAGCTGACGGACCGTCATGCGTACCGTTCGGCCGTCGTGTACACGACTCTGATCCCACGGCCGGTCACGCTAGAAAGCGGCTGTTACTGTCGGTGCTCGCCATCGTGAACGCGAAGTTTCCGAGAACTCACCTGCTGCCGCGCGGCGTTGGTCCAGACCCGGTGACGCGACACCACTCCTCACGGGCCGGCCTCGCTCGATGAGATCATGACCGTGACAACAGGCGACCGGAGGGGTGTGCCATGCCGGAGACGCCGTCGGAAGCGACATCGGCCCAGGCCGTGCAGGTGGGCGAACCGGTGCCGTGCCGGGTCGTCGTGTGCCGGGACTGCTGCTGCGGGAGCCCCAAGGTGACCGGAGTGGATCACGCCGCGCAGACCGCGCGACTGCGGGCGGAGGTGCCGGTGCGCATCTCGGAGTGCCTCGACGTGTGCGATCAGGCCAACGTCATCGTCGTACAGCCATCTGCCGCGGGCCGTGCCGCCGGTGCCCGGCCGGTCTGGCTAGGGCTCGTCAACGACCCCGACGCGACCGAGGACATCGTCACCTGGGTCCGTGCCGGTGGTCCAGGCGTGGCGCCACTGCCGGACATCCTCGACCTGTACGCCTTCACCCCACCGCGGCGCACCGCGGCTCCCTGAACCGAGGCCCGTCGAACCCCTTTTCCCAGGAAGTCCGTTACGCCCCGCACCCGGTGCGAGAAGAAGATCACGCCAGGATGAGGCGGTCTTGGCCGTGCTGGTGGCACGCGGTACGGTCTGTCCGATATCGACGACGGCGAGACGGAAGCCGGTGGGAATCCGGCACGGTCGCGCCACTGTATGCCGGACACCGCGGGGTGTCCGGTGAGTCAGACCCGTGGCCGTCGTCCAGTGCACCACCGAGATGGGACGCGAACTCCCAGAGGAGGTTCTGCCATGGCGCAGACCGTCGCTCAGCCGACAGCCACCACTCCCGCCATCCCCGCCACGCTGCCGCTGAAGGCGATAGCTCCCTGGGCGGTCTTCTTCGGCATCCTGATGCTGGTCCTGCTGTACTTCGTCGGCGCCGAGCAGGGCGCCACCTCCGTGTTCAACGGCACGGACGTCCACGAGTGGGTGCACGACGCCCGCCACCTGCTGGGCTTTCCCTGCCACTGACGCGAGGGACGCCCCGACTCCCATGAACTCCGCAACGGTAAGAAACCTCCTCGTGCGGGGCATGCTCGCCGGCCTCGCGGCCGGCGTGCTCGCCCTCGTCGTCGCCTACCTCCTCGGTGAGCCGAACGTCGACAAGGCGATCAGCTTCGAGGCGGCGCACTCCCACGAGCACGAGAGGGAGGTCGTCTCCCGCTCCCTGCAGTCCACGGCGGGCCTCGCCACCGGCGTCCTCGTGTACGGGGTCTCCTTCGGTGGCATCGCCGCGCTCGCCTACTGCTTCGCGCTCGGCCGTGTCGGCCGGTTCGGGCCGCGGGCGACCGCGCTGCTGCTGTCCGGCTGCGCGCTGCTCGCGGTGTACGTCGTCCCGTTCCTGAAGTACCCGGCCAATCCGCCGTCGGTCGGTGACCCCGACACCATCGGCAAGCGGACCACCCTGTACTTCCTGATGATGCTGCTCAGCGTCCTCCTCGCGGTCGCCGCCACCCTCCTGGGCAAGCGCCTGGCGCCCGGCCTGGGCACCTGGTGGGCGACGGTGGTCGCGGTGGCCGCCTTCGCCGTCGCCGTCGGCCTGGCCTACCAGTTCCTGCCCGCCACCAACGAGGTGCCGAGGGACTTCCCGGCCACCTTGCTGTGGCGGTTCCGGCTCTCGGCCCTGGCGATCCAGCTGAGCCTGTGGACAGGTTTCGGCCTGCTCTTCGGTGAACTGGCGCAGCGCCTGCTGAACCCCAAGCCGGCAACGGCCGCGAGCAGCCGCCCGGTTCCGGCCGCGCACTGATTCCTTCCGGACGCCAGAGGGCCCTTCGGAACCATCCGAGGGCCCTCTGGCGTTCCCCGGACACCGCCTGCGCTGCGAGTTGGCTGCGCTCCTGCGCCGACACCGGGGTACGACGTCCTGAACCACGGTGCTGACGGCCGAGTGGGGATACCCGGCCGTCAGCGACCACGATCCCTCGGCATGCCCGGCGCCGGAGACCACCTTCGCCACGGCTGACCGCGCGCCGGCGCGCACCCGCCAGACGCCGCTGGTGACGGCGTTCACCGGATGGTGCAGGAGCGGCACACACACCGGGTCGGGCGTCCGCTGGCCGAAGACCACCTTCACCTCCCGGATGAGGGCCGAACTCGCGGTGTCGCGGGCGTGATACCGCGACGACGGGGCTTCACACCTACGGGCGTCTCAGTGATGCAGGGCGGCCGCGAGTGCCTCGGCCAGGGTCAGGGGCGGGCGGCCGATCAGGCGGTGCAAGTCGCCGGAGTCGGTGTACATCTCGCCGTGGCTCATGCCGCGGTCGGCGTCGGCGAGGACCTCCGCCAGCTCGGCGGGCACGCCCGCGGCGGCCAGCGCCTGGGCGAAGTCGGTCACCGGGAGGTCGGCGTAGGCAACCTGCTTTCCGGCCGCGGCGGAGATCGCGGTGGCGAGCTCGGTGAGGGTGAAGGACGCGTCGCCGCCGAGCTCGTACACGGCGCCGGTGTGGCCTTCGGCGGTGAGGACGACCGCTGCGGCCTCCGCGTAGTCGGCGCGGGCCGCGGCGCTGATCCGCCCCTCGCCCGCGGCGCCGACGACGGCGCCGTTCTCCAGGATCTGCGGCAGTTGGCTGGTGTAGTTCTCCAGGTACCAGCTGTTGCGCAGCAGCACGCTGGGGATTCCGCGGTCCCGCAGATACTCCTCGGTCTCCCTGTGCGTGGCGCCGATGACGGTGGTGGCCGCGTCCGCGTGCGTCGTGCTCGTGTACGCCACCAGCGACACCCCTGCGGACACCGCGGCGTCGATCACGCGGCGGTGGTTGGCGACCCGCTCGCCCACGGGGACCGAGGCCGAGACCAGCAACAGCCTGTCCGCCCCCGCGAATGCCTTCGCCAGGCCGTCGGTGTCCGCGAAGTCGGCGCGGCGTACCGTGATGCCTCGGTCGGCCAGGTCCTGGATCCTGCCGGTGTCCCGGCCGGTCGCGATGATGTCCCCGGCCGGGATCCCGCGCCGCAGCAGTGCCTCGACGGTGAGCCTGCCCAACTGGCCGGTGGCTCCGGTGACGACGATAGGCATGAGGGTCGTTCCTTCCTTCCGCGCGTGTCTCGCACGCCTGCCGCGGTCCGTCCGCGGCGGGATGGAACAAGACTGACCTGGACACTCTCTGCTGGGAAGTAGCCACTTCTTGGTAGGGTACTTACCCGACCGATAGCATCGAGGTGAGCCGTATGGCTGCGTCATTCGATCCGTATGAGCGCGGCTGCCCGTCGCGGGACCTGCTCGACCAGATCGGCAGCAAGTGGGCGGTCCTCGTGCTGGGCGAACTCGGCCGGAACGGAACCTCCCGGTTCGGCCAGCTCCGGCAGGCACTGGCGGGCGTGAGCGAGAAGATGCTCACCCAGACGCTGCGCACCCTCGAACGCGACGGGCTGGTCAGCCGTACCGTCTACCCGGAGGTGCCGCCGCACGTGGAGTACGAGCTGACCTCGCTCGGCCAGACGCTGCGGGAACCGCTGAAGGCGCTCACGGAGTGGTCGGTGCTGCACATCGAGGAAGTCATCACCGCCCGCGAGGAGTACGACGACCGCACGGGGCGCACCAGGTAATCGGCACCGACCGTCTTCGGGCGTCCACGTCAGTCCAGGCCGGGCGCGTAACAGCAGGTCAGGCACCGAGGTCCGGGGGAGTCGACGTAGTGGGTGACAGACGTGTGAGAGTGCCGGTGAGAGCTGCGCTCGACGGCAAGCGCGCCCTCGCGTCGAGTGCTCGGCAAATCCGGCCGCGGCTCTTGGCGACCAACAGTCGTAGCCTTCGCTCCTGCAAAGTCGAACGCTCCGGGAGTTGTCTGAGGCGATGCCTGCCCCCGCCGAGGGGCGCAACGTGGTCACGCTCGTGCTGGCGGGCCAGCGCCGCCCGCTCGACGGCGGGCCCACCGTCCCCCGACCCAAGAACACCAACGCTCCCTTGGCCGGGGAAGGACGCCCGCCGAAACGGAGCAGGATGATGTCGCCGGCGCCTCGCACTGCGCCCGGCATGACAAGCTGTGCTTCCCCCCGGAACCCAGGAGGTCACCATGACCGCAGAGCCCGTATCCACGGAAGGTTCGGAGCCGGCTGTCCCCGAGACGTCCCCTCTGGAGCCGGACAGCGACGGCAACTACGACCTCAAGCGCAAGTTCCGCGAAGCCCTGGCGCGCAAGCGCGGTGCGCAGGCGGATGCCGCTGATGTGGCCGCCAAGTCCGATGCATCGAAGGTGCGTTCTGCGCACGGCCCGGCTGCGAGCCAGCGGTCGTTCAGGCGCAAGAGCGGCGGCTGAGTCGCTGAGTCCGGCGATCCAACCGCTTCACCGGCCCTCGCGCCATCCACTCGCGCGTCCCGTGCAGTGGCCCGCGACATGCGCATGCCCGTGCGCGCGTTGCGGGCGGGCATCGCCGGGTGCTCGCCTGGGGGAATGGCCCAGATGCGGTTGGCTCGGGTCGGCGGCGCCGCCGAACCGGAATTCCGGGATGAGGGCACTGCCTTGTCCGACGTACCCGGCCGGTGTTGCGCGCCTTGCGTGCCCCTGTACCGCGGTGAAAAACGACTGCGGCTGTCGAAGTTCCTCGCCGTCCGGGCCTGAGGCTCGTACGGCGGGCCACAGCACCGTACGTTGCCGCACCAGGATGCTGCTGTTTCCACCGAGCTGATCGAAAAAACTTCCCGAAGAGTTGCGCTTCGGCTGGGGCAAAATCTGTGCCCGCGAGCTGAGGTTTCAAGGGGACGGGCAGACAGATTCTCTATCGCATTAAGTGGGGTGGGATTCTTCACCGTACACAGGCCGCTTCGGCGTGCTACTGTCGATCTCAGTTGCAGTTGTGGTCCCAAAACTTCAAGTGCTCTCCGGGCGGCGCCTGTGCCGCTGGAAGCACTTTTGTTATCCGGTCTTTTTCCCGGCGGGGTGATCATCGCGGCGACAGAGGGTCCGTGCAGTGCGGATCCCGATGCACTGCCCAGAGGAGAAAAGACATGGCTACTGGCACCGTCAAGTGGTTCAACGCGGAAAAGGGCTTCGGCTTCATCGAGCAGGACGGTGGCGGCGCTGACGTGTTCGCCCACTACTCGAACATTGCCGCCCAGGGCTTCCGTGAGCTGATCGAGGGCCAGAAGGTGACCTTCGACATCGCGCAGGGCCAGAAGGGCCCGACGGCCGAGAACATCGTTCTCGCCTGACGTCGACTGTCGCGTACGTGTAGCTGGGGCCCGCGTCCTTCGGGGTGCGGGCCCCAGCTACTCGCGTTTTCCGCAGTGGTTTCACCTGCGGACGACAACCAGGAAACCCGTAGGCTCAGCGCATACGGAGCATCCTTCAGGGGTGTACGCACCCTTCATGGCTTCATCGCGGCGGACGCCCGAACGTTGCGTCCGCTTCGCGCCACTCATTCCAGCGTCTGTGCCCGCACGGATTTTCCGTCGGTCAGATTCGCTGCCGCATTCCACCGGTCCATTCTTGCAATTCTCTGTGCTGCTGATCGCTGTGGGAATTCCTTGATATGTGCCGCATCGAGGAAGGTTCCGCATGAACCGCACACGCACGAACGACCGCTTCACCCGCACCCGTAACGGCAGTACCGACTCCGGCAGGGGCGGCAGCCGATTCGGCTCGTCGGCCAGGAGCCGCTCCGGCGGGCCGAGCCGCTCCGGTGGTTACGGCCGCCGGCCCGCCGCGGTCCAGGGCGAGTTCGCGCTGCCCAGGACGATCACACCCGCGCTCCCCGCCGTGGAGGGCTTCGCCGATCTCGACATGCCCGGGGCGCTGCTGGCTGCGCTCAGCTCGCAAGGCGTGACCGTACCCTTCCCGATCCAGGCCGCGACCCTGCCGAACTCCCTCGCCGGCCGGGACGTACTGGGCCGTGGCCGCACCGGCTCCGGCAAGACCCTCGCCTTCGGGCTGGCGCTGCTGGCCCGTACGGCCGGGCAGCGCGCCGAGGCCAGGCAGCCGCTGGGGCTGATCCTCGTACCCACGCGTGAACTGGCGCAGCAGGTCACCGACGCGCTCGCCCCGTACGCCCGCTCCGTGAAGCTGCGGCTGGCCACGGTGGTGGGCGGAATGCCGATCGGCCGACAGGCGAGCGCGCTGCGCGGTGGTGCCGAGGTCGTCGTCGCCACGCCGGGACGCCTCAAAGACCTCATCGATCGTGGCGAGTGCCGGCTGAACCAGGTTTCCACCACCGTCCTCGACGAGGCCGACCAGATGGCCGACATGGGCTTCATGCCGCAGGTCACCGCCCTCCTCGACCAGGTCCGCCCCGAAGGGCAGCGCATGCTGTTCTCCGCCACTCTCGACCGCAACGTCGACCTGCTCGTGCGCCGCTACCTCAGCGACCCCGTCGTGCACTCCGTCGACCCCTCGGCCGGTGCGGTCACGACGATGGAGCACCACGTGCTCCACGTTCACGTCGCCGACAAGCACACGGCCACCACCCAGATCGCCGCACGCGACGGCCGCGTGATCATGTTCCTCGACACCAAGCACGCCGTCGACGGCCTCACCGAACACCTCCTGAACAGCGGGGTACGGGCCGCCGCCCTGCACGGCGGGAAGTCACAGCCACAGCGCACCCGCACGCTGGCACAGTTCAAGACCGGACACGTCAACGTGCTGGTAGCGACCAACGTCGCGGCGCGCGGCATCCACGTCGACAACCTCGACCTCGTCGTCAACGTCGACCCGCCGACCGACCACAAGGACTACCTCCACCGCGGCGGCCGTACCGCCCGTGCGGGAGAGTCCGGCAGCGTCGTCACCCTGGTCACCCCCCACCAGCGCCGCGGCATGACCCGCCTCATGGCAGCGGCCGGCATCGTCCCGCAGACCACCCAGGTCCGCGTCGGCGAAGAGGCCCTGCACCGCATCACCGGCGCCCAGGCACCCTCCGGCATCCCGGTCGTCATCACCGCACCGGTGGTCGAACGCCCCAAGAAGCGCGGCGCCACCTCACGCGGTCGGCGCCGCCCCGCCTCGGCGGCTCGCCGTGCGCTCGTACGGCAGTCCACCGCCGGTGCGGCGGCATAGAACCTTCGTGTCAGGAAGCCCGCCCAACTTCGCAGGAGGCACCCTTTGACGCTGGACCAGACGCAGTTCCGCTCAACACGTACCAACGTCGTGCAGACGGCGGCCGATCCCGCGGACGCGGCCGGACCGCAGGTCTGGGAGGACATGACCGTGGAGGTGGCACTGTGCGTGATGACCGCCGCCCGTACAGGTCATCTGGTCGTCTGCGACGAGGACGGTCTGCGCACCGGTCTGGTCACCCGGGACCGGCTCACGGCCGTTCGTGACGGCTCCGGATACACGGACCGGATCCGCCTGCGGGACATCGCCGACGTCATCGGGCCCTTCGCCCCACCGCCGGCCACGAGGGCCGAAGCCGAGCGTGCGATGCGCTGCCGCCGGCTCGGGGCCCCGCCCGTGGTCGACGGACATGGCAAGGCTCTGGGCGTCCTCGCCCTCTCTCGCTGAACCGCCGTCCCCCCTGCCCGGCCCCGTCTGCGCCCCTGGCCGGCCCGTACGGGCCGGCTTGCGCAACGCTCGGCGCTCCCCCTGTCCGCCTGACGTACGGACAGGTGTGAGCCGAACCGAACCGTGAGGCCCCACCGGCGTGGGCGAATTCCAGGCGGTGAGTTGATCAAGCCGCGAGCAGTGTGGACAGACGCTCGGCTGGGGTCTCCCAGCCGAGCGTTTTGCGTGGGCGGCTGTTGAGTTCCGTGGCGGCAGCGTCCAGGTCCTCGCGGGTGTGATCCGGCCGGCCGCCTGCTGTGACCGCCCCGGGGCGCCGGAACCTGCCGCAGGTGTCTACCGGCCCGCCAGGTAACCGGCGCCCGCTCGGCTACCTCATGGAGAGTCCGCCGCCGGGCCGGGAAACAGCCAGGGACAGCCCTCTTTCGAGTGTATCTACGGAAGAAGTTCAGACACTGACCATGGAGAAAACCTGTCGTGACGACAGTAGACATTGGCCCGTCGCAGGGTTACTGTCTTTGTCGTACCCAGGAAGTCGAAGTGGGCACGACAGACACGAACTGCCGTGCCGGCAGCTCAAGCAGGACACGGCCCAAGAGGGGCGTCAGCAGTACCCGCGGTATCCAGCAGTATCACCGAGTAACCGAAGGTGAGGAGCGAGACGCCATCAGGATCGCCCGGGCGAGGAAGCAGTCCGCCCGGGTACCGCAGGCCCCGGATTGGAAGGTGGTCCCCGGTCACGCATCCGCGATCCCCGCAGTCCTGCCCTCCCAGGCGGACCCTGCGGACATACGAGGCCGGCACAGTTCGCCGGTAGATGGTGTTGAAAGCTCGGGGCCCGGGTGCCAGTGCGGCGCCCGGGCCCCCCGACGTCCCCCGGAAGAAGAGGTCTATGCCCCCTGGCAGTTCCCGCGCCGTCACCCCTCTCGATGACGACGACTATCCCGCCTACACCATGGGCCGGGCCGCCGACATGCTCGGCACCACCCCCGCTTTCCTTCGTGCCCTCGGCGAACACCGCCTGATCACACCTTTGCGCTCCGAAGGCGGCCACCGCCGCTACTCCCGCTACCAGCTGCGCATCGCTGCCCGTGCCCGCGAACTCGTCGACCAGGGCACCCCCATCGAAGCTGCCTGCCGCATCATCGTCCTCGAAGACCAACTGGAAGAAGCGCAGCGCATCAACGAGCAAATGCGCACACAAGGCTCCGAGCCGCAGTCGAAGACCTCAGCCTGACCGGGCGCCGGCACGGAGACACGGACGACGCTCCCGGCCCGCCACCGACTGACCCCGCCATCGGCCCCTGAAGCGAGCGCCCCTGACTCCCGCAGGGCAAGGACCCCGGCGATCATGACGCTGGGGTCCTTCTCCGTACAAAACCGTTCCACCAGTCCCGGGCCGGAGCCCTGCCGGCGCGCCGGTTGCCCATCGGCGGCCCGCCAGGCGTGGCGATTCTGGAGCCTGCGGACACGGGCGCCTGACCTCGGGTTTGTGAGCCAGGCGTTTGTGACCATCAGGCGGCGACGAGCTCCTGCTCCCGGTCCGGCGTCTTGACCTCGGGCTTCCTGTTCGGCAGCGAGAGCCGGAAGACCTTGCGCCACGCGGAGAACACCTGCTTGGGCAGCGGTCCGGTGACGTACTCCAGCTCGTACTTCTCGAACAGCGCGCGCACCTTCACCGCGACCTCGGCGTACCGGTTGCTCGGCAGGTCCGGGAACAGGTGGTGCTCGATCTGGTGCGACAGGTTGCCGGTCATGAAGTGCATGGCCCTGCTGCCGCTGATGTTCGCCGAGCCCATCATCTGGCGCAGGTACCACTGGCCGCGCGTCTCGCCGTCGATCGACCGGCGCTCGAAGACCTGCACGCCCTCGGGGAAGTGCCCGCACATGATCACGGAGTGGGACCAGATGTTGCGGACCAGGTTCGCGGTGAACGTGGCGGCGAGCGTGGGGAGGAACGACGGGCCCGACAGCAGCGGGTGGATCACGTAGTCCTTGAGCACCTGCTTGCGGATCTTACGGCCCACGGCCTTGGCCCGCGCGCGGAACTCCGGGTTCTTGCGGCGGCGCTTGTCCAGGTTCTTGCCGAGCTCCAGGTCGTACGCCGCGATGCCGTACTCGAAGAAGCAGGCGTTGACGAAGTTCCACAGCGGCTGGCCGAGGTGGAACGGGTGCCACTCCTGGTCCTCGTCGACGCGCATGATGCCGTAGCCGAGGTCGTTGTCCTTGCCGATCACGTTGGTGTACGTGTGGTGCAGCTCGTTGTGCGAGTGCTTCCACTGGTCGGCCGGCGAGACGTGATCCCACTCCCAGGTCGTGGAGTGGATCTTCGGGTCCCGCATCCAGTCCCACTGGCCGTGCAGGATGTTGTGGCCGATCTCCATGTTGTCCATGATCTTCGCCACGGACAGCCCGGCGGTGCCGAGCAGCCACGCGGGCGGGAACATCGAGAACAGCAGCACGCCCCTGCTGACCAGCTCGAGCTTGCGCTGCGCCGAGATGACCTTGCGGATGTAGGCGGCGTCCTTCTCGCCGCGGCCGGCGATCACCTCGTCACGGATCGCGTCCAGCTCGCGGCCGAGCTCCTCGATCTGCTCCGCCGTCAGGTGGGCGGTGGGGTCGATGGCGGTCAAGGTGCTCCTACCGGTCGATGTCGCAAGGGCCCGCCGCGGCGGACACGCAGGTCTGGATGAGGACGCCCGGCTCGGCCTCGGTGATCTCGCCGGTGCGCAGGTCGCGGACGGCGCCCGCCTTGAGCGGCGTGACGCAGCCGAAGCAGATGCCCATGCGGCACCCGGAGGGCATGAGCACACCGGCCTCCTCGCCGATGTCCAGCAACGGCGTGGTGCCGTCCGCGTCGACGGTCTTGCCGGTGGTGCTGAACGTGACCTCACCGCCGTCGCCGGTGGCGACGATGCTGGGGCGGAAGCGTTCGGTGTGCAGCCGCTCCGGTACGCCGTGCTCGCTCCAGTGCTTCTCGGCGGCGTCGAGCAGGCCCGCCGGCCCGCAGGCCCAGGTCTCGCGCTCGGCCCAGTCGGGTACGAGTGCGTCGAGACGGGTGATGTCGAGCGTGCCGTGGGTGTCGGTGTGCAGCTCGGTGAGGCGCAGCTTCCCGGCCGCGACCAGGTCGTGCAGTTCGCTGCGGAAGATCACGTCCTGCGGCTGCGGGGCGGAGTGGACCATGACGACGTCGTCGAACTCGGAGTCGCGCAGCATGCCCATCACGGGCGTGATGCCGCTGCCGGCCGTCAGGTAGAGCACCTTGGCGGGCTTGACCCGCGGCAGCACGAAGTCACCGGTCGCCTGGTCGAGCTGGATCAGCGTGCCCGGCTTCACCCTGCGAACCAGGTGGTTGCTGACCTTGCCGTCCGGGATCGCCTTCACGGTGATCGTGACGCGGCCGTCGGGGCGGTTGGCGGGCGAGGTGAGGGAGTAGGCACGCCACAGGCGGACCCCGTCGACGTCGACCCCGATCCGCACGTACTGGCCGGCCATGTGGCCGCGCCAGCCCCGTCCTGGCCTGATCACGATGGTCGCGGCGTCATCCGTCTCGGGGTGCACGGCCTCGATGCGCCCCCGCAGGTCAGCGCCCGCACGCAGTGGGCTGACCAGGTCAAGGTAGTCCGACGGCAGCAGCGGCGTCGTGACCATCTCCAGCAGTTTCCACGCCCTGCTGCGAAGGGCTGCACTCGTCATGACTCCAGCTTGCTGCGTCTCAGGGCGTAAAGTCCTGACCGTAGGACGTGAATCTGGCGGGTTGAATTGTTCGCAGGGAATAGAAACGTGAGTCGGGTAACCCAGAGGGCTAGTGAACTGGCCCTCGATGAGACGACGGTCACGGCACTTCGGGCTGCGCTGAAGACCACCGCCGACGAGGTCGTCCAGGCGATCATCGACGAGGTCCCTTCCTACGCAGGCGCCCTGTCGGGCAGCATGGGCGGCACCATCCGCCGAGCCGTTCGCACCGCCCTCGGACACTACCTGGACCTCGCGAGCGGGAACGCCACGGGCGGCGACGGCGGTGACGCGGCCTACGAGCTGGGCCGCGGCGAGGTGCGCGACGGCCGTTCGATGGACGCCCTGCTCAGCGCCTATCGCGTCGGCGCCCGCGTGGCCTGGCGAGGCCTGGCAGCGGGCGCCGTGTCCGCAGGTCTGCCCGCCGTCGAGGTCGCCAAGTTCGCCGAGCTGACCTTCGCCTACATCGACGAGCTCTCCGCCGCGAGCGCCGCGGGCCACGCCGACGAACTGGCCGCCCGGGGCAGGGCCCACGAGCGCCACCTGGAACAGCTGGCCCGCGACCTCCTCGCCGGCGCGAGCCCGGACGTGCTGCTGGCCTCTGCTCAACGGGCCGGATGGCAGCCTCCGGTTACGCTGACGGCGGTCCTGCTGCCCGCCGCCCAGGCCCGGCCTGCCTACCGCGCGCTCGACCCGAGCACCCTCGTCCTCGACGATCTGCCCGACGCCACCGGTGTGCTGCTCGTCCCCGATGCCGACCGGTCACATCTCCTGCGGCAGCTGACCGACCGCACCGCCGTGGTCGGCCCGGCCCGGCCATGGACGCGTGCGTCCGCCTCGTACGCACGAGCCCTACGCGCGCGCTCCCTCTCCTCTGATATCCGCGACACCGAGGACCACCTGCCCGAGCTGGTGCTGAGCGCCGACGCGGACGCGTTCGCAGACCTGCGTGCCCGAGCCCTCGCACCGTTGCGCACCTTGCCTGTCTCGACCGCACAGCGGCTGGAGGAGACGTTGCGGGCGTGGCTGCTGCACCAGGGCAGGCGGGACGAGGTGGCGGCGGCGTTGTTCGTCCATCCCCAGACAGTCCGGTACCGGATGTCGCAGCTACGGGAGCTGTTTCCGGATCTCGCATCGCCACACCGGGTCCTTGAACTGACGCTGGCGGTCGGTCTTCGGGCCAGTTGACGCGTACAAGCGAACGAGGCCGGGAGGTCTTCCGCCTGGTCAGACCTGTGCAGTCGTCACCTCCGTTACAGGGGCGTCCGTGAGACGTGAGAAGGTCTGGGGCGTGAGTGAGACACCCCCGAACACCCTGCAATACCGCTTCGACGGGCCAGAAGACGCTCCGGTCCTGATCCTGGGTCCCTCACTGGGTACCACATGGCACAGGTTGTAGAGACCGTCTGTCGGCGTCCAGGTCAGTCCAAGGTGACCGCACAATTCCAGGTCAGAGCGTTTTGGTCCGCGTGAGTCGACGCAGTCGGTGACAGGTGTGTGATAGCGGTGTTCGACGAGAAGCCTCGCCGGTGCGGTCCGACGGGGTTTCTCACAGGTGCGTGCAACGTCCGCCGAGGGCACCGTTGTGCCCGGCTTCTCCCCTCCTGAGCACCCGAAGCAAGGAGGGGGCGACGCCGCCGCTCTGACGGCCGAGGCACAGCCTGTCACCCAGGGACTCTCCGCCCAAGCGGGAGGCACCCTTCGCTTCTGCAAACTCATCGGCCTTTGAGGAGTGTCTACGGCACGGCATGTCTCTCCGAGGCCGGGCGGATCGCGAACCGCGCCCACGCGACCAACCGAGCGTCGGTGAACTCGGTGCGTGGTCGTGCGGCCGACGTACTGGAAGCGGTCGCGTCCACGTCACACCAGATCCCTTCCACCAAGAAGGGCAGGCGTGCGGGTCTCACGCGAACCCGTCTCCTCGTCATCGACCAGGGGGAGGTAACGCTCCGCGACCGCTCCGCAAGATGAGGTCCACGCCTGTAGTTGCCCACGTCATGGTTCAGGACGGCATCCGCAGGGCGAGCAGGGCCACGTCATCGGTGTTGCCGGGTGGCATGCGGCCGAGTAGCTGATCGCACAGGGTGTCGAGCGGTTCGTGGGCGAGAGCGAGGGCGTGGTGGCGCAGACGGGTGAGGCCGGTGTCGAGGTCGCTGCCGGGGATTTCGATCAGGCCGTCGGTGTAGAGCAGCAGGGTGGAACCCGGCGGCAGCGACTGCGCGGCGTTCGGTCGGCTGCCGACGGTGCTCGAACCGGCGCCAAGGAGGAGCCCCTGCCCGGCTTCGAGGTACTGCGCGTGTCCGCCCTGGGCCAGCAGGAGGGGCGGCGGATGCCCGGCGCTGGTCCACCGCAGCGTCCATGGGCCGGTGTGCGGGCTGCCTTCGAGCAGGGCGAGGACGAGGGTGGCCATGGGGACGGTGGTGATGGCCGGCAGGGCGTCGTCGAGGCGGTCCACGACAGCGCCGGGTGGGCCGGCGCGGTCCCAGGCCAGTGACCGCAGGATGCCGTGCAGTTGTGCCATGCCGGCCGCGGCGGTGAGATCGTGACCCAGGACGTCGCCGATGACCAGCGCGAGCGTGCCGTCCTTCAGCTCGAAGGCGTCGTACCAGTCGCCACCGACCTGGGAGCCGGCCGGGGCGGGCTGGTAGCGGGCGGCCAGTTGCAGGCGGCCGAGCCGGGGCAGCGGGGCGAGCAGGTTGCGCTGCATGGCCTCGGCGACGGCGCGCTGGCGGCCGAACCGGCGGGCGTTGTCGATGACCAGGCCGACCCGGCGGCCGATGTCGCCCACCACTTTCAGATCGTCGGTGTCGAAGGGGGTCTCCGGGGCGGTGCGCACCAGCGTCAGGGCGCCGGTGACCTGACGGGCGGAGCCCAGCGGCACGGTGAGGGCGGATGTCGCGCCCACCGCCCGCAGGAAGCCGCTGTGGACGGCGGCCAGGGCAGAGCCGGCCGGCTCGGCGACGTCTGCTTCGCGCTGCAGAACGGGATCACCGCCGTTCAATACCTGGACGAGCGGAGAGTGGGCTCTTCCCACCTCCGTCTGGGGCAGGCGCTCGCGCCAGTCCTCCTGCGCGGCGTGGCGGCCCCCCGGGCCCGTCACCGCCACACGGTGGACCTGTCCGGTACCGACCCGCAGGTCTACCGCCGCCCAGTCGGCCAGGCGGGGAACCAGCAGGCGGCCCAGCCGGGCGAGGGCCTCGTCGATCTCGAGTGTCTGACCCAGCACGTCGGTGATCTCCGCCACCAGCGTCAGCCGCTCGGTGCGGTCCTCCAGAGCCCGCGTGTAGGCCGCACGCTCCCGGCGCGTGCTGCGGTTGCCGGCGGCGTCGGTCAACAGCACGGCCATGCCCTGGAAGGCGCTGTCGTCCCTCAGAGGGGAAGCGGACCAGGAGATCGCGGTCAGACGGCCGTCACCGCGCAGACAGATCTCACCCTCCCCCCGTGCCTCGGCTCTCTCGGCCAGGGACCGCAGTAGTGGGCACTGCTCCCGGGGCACCGGGCCGCCGGCCGCGTCCCGGTGCAGCAGGTCGTGTGCGTCCTCGCCCCGCATGGCGGCGGCGGCACGGCCCAGCAGGCGCTCGGCAGCCGGGTTGACCGCGAGAATCCGTCCAGTGGGGTCCACCACGATGAGAGCTGTGCCCAGCCGTCGGACGACCTGCCGCCAGAAATCCGGCTCGGCCACCGACCGGCACCGCCCCTCATCTCCCATGTCCTCCACCATGCCGCCTTTCCAGCCATGCAAACCCTCGCCGGAAACCGCGGACGCGTTGGCAGGCCGACACACCAGCGGATCGACGACTGCGGAGTTGACAACGATCGGTACGACCTGCATCAACGCTATGCCCGAGCGGCAGGGAACGGGCTCGTCTCGACCGGTCTGAGCAGTCTTCGTCGTTAGTCCTTCGGGGGTTGATCATGCGGCGCGTCGGGGCAAGCATTCTTCTGGGCGATCGGCGGCGTGTCGGTCGAGCCTGGCCAGCAGATCGTCCAGGTTGGAGGTGGTGAACTTCCACTGGAACGGCTGCGCCGTGGCGTACTAGCGGTCTTCGAAGGCTCGGAGCCGGTTCCCGACTTGGCAAAGGTCGGTGAAGTCGTTGGGCGAGAGGGCCTTGCGCTGTACGGCGGAGAAATAGACCTCGACTTGGTTCAGCCAAGAGGCGCGCACGGGGGTGTGGACCAGTACCGCGTTCGAGAACCCAGTGGTCAGCCGGGCTGCTGCGGCCTTGCCGCGGTGGGAGGAGCCGTTGTCGACGATCCAGAACACGCGTTTCGCGCTGGCGTAGGGTTCTTGGCTCATGACCTGGGTGACCAGGTTCATGAACGGGCCGATGCCGGTGGTCGGCTCGCAGCGGCCGAACACCTTCGCCTGGTGGACGTCGTAGGCGGCCAGGTAGGCCAGTGCTCCGCCGCGCCCGTAGGTGTGGTTGACCCGCACCGCCCTGGCCTGCCCGGGGGCGAGGGGTGGGGTGACAGCGGCAGCGGGCCTGGATGGAGGTCTTCTCGTCCGCGCTGATCACATACTCGTCCGCGCCGAGCGGCTCGCCGTCCCAGGCGCGGGTGTACAGGTCAAGGACACGGGCTGCCTTGAGCCGGAAGCCGGGGTCGCTGATGAAGATCCAGGACCGGTGTTGCCAGGGTTTGATCGCGTCCTGGACGAGCCAGCGTCGCACTGTGGAAGCGGAGATTGTGTCGACGATGGCGCGGGCGATGACCTCGCGGGCCAGCTCCGAGGCCGACCGGCGGGACAGTGGCGTGCCGCTCTCCGCGGGCAGTTGACAGGCCAGCGCCTTGACCTTGGCCCTCTGTAACGGGGCGAAGGAAGCGGGACGCCCGGAACGCTTG
Source organism: Streptomyces sp. NPDC031418 (assembly GCF_055581605.1). NCBI lineage: Bacteria > Bacillati > Actinomycetota > Actinomycetes > Kitasatosporales > Streptomycetaceae > Streptomyces > Streptomyces sp. NPDC031418. The sequence goes on along the minus strand of NZ_JBVIJC010000004.1, from coordinate 134,077 downwards.
CGGTCGGACAGGGCGGGCAGCCGGTTCCCGGCGAAACGGTCGCGCCAGGTGCGGACGGTCTCCACCTGCAGCCCGGTCTCGCGGGCGATGCGCGCGTTGGAGCGGCCCCGAGCCGCGTACAAGACGACCTGGGCGCGCTGGCGCAGCCGGTGCTCTGTCTTGTGGCCGTAGGCCATCTTCTTCAGCCGCTCACGCTCGGAGGCCGTCAGGACGATCGGGCATGCGGCGGTGCGATGCAACGCGGGAGAGCCGTGCACGAGAAGTGGATGGCGACGGGGTGCAAAGAAGCGCGCCCTTCCTGCGGCGTGCCGCCCTGCACCGTCTCTGTGGTCAGTTGGTGCCGATCAGTGCCGTGCGTGCGGCGGTGAGGATCTCGTCGGAGAGCGGGGTGCCGTTGGTGGCTCGGGACAGGACGAGTGCGCCGAGCATGGTGCACAGCCGGGTGATGCCGTCCTGGTCCTCGGTGGCGAGGAAGTCGGCGAAGTCGCCCACGCCCTGGCTGTAGACGCGGTGGGCCTCGGTCTCTCCGCCGTCGCGGGCCATGTCGGTGGCGAGTGCGGCGGCGGGGCAGCCGTCAGCCGGGCTGTCGCGGTGTTCGACGGAGAGGTAGGCGTCGATCAGCGCCCGCTGGGCGGCGTCGCGCTGCCCGGCGTACTGATCGAGCCCGTCCTTGTGGTGCTGGGCGAGTTCGGCGAACGCGTGGGCGGTGGCTTCGTCGATGAGGGCCTCCTTGGAGGCGAACTGCTTGTAGAAGCCGCCGTGGGTCAGGCCGGCCGACTTCATGAGGTCGGCGACGCTCAGGCGGGTGCCCTCTTCCCGAAGCAGCCGAGAGGCGGTCTCCACGACCCGTCGGCGGTTCTCCTGTGCCTGTGCCTGCGATACGCGGCCCATCGGTCACCCCTCCCAGTTGGATGTCGAGCGAAATCTATTCTAGGCTGAGATTTAGATGACGGATGCAATCTATCGTGCGGTCGTCGCCGTGCTCAACGCTGGGAGTGCTCATGGAACTGAAGGACGCGGTCGCGGTGGTCACCGGCGCCAACCGGGGGCTCGGGCGGCATCTGGCCGCCCAGCTCATGGCGCGCGGGGCCAAGGTGTACGCGGCGGCCCGCCGCCCCGAGACGGTGGACCTGCCCGGGGCCGTCCCGCTGCGGCTCGACCTGACGGACGCGGAGTCGATCCGGGAGGCGGCCCGCACCGCCTCTGACGCGACGCTGCTGGTGAACAACGCCGGCATCTCCACCGGCACGCCGCTGATCGCGGGCGGCTTGGAAGCGGTGCGCCTGGAGATGGAGGTGAACTTCTTCGGCCCGCTCGCCGTGACCCGGGCCTTCGCCCCGGTCATCGAGTCCAACGGTGGCGGCGCCGTGCTCAACGTGCTGTCCGTCCTGTCCTGGCTGCACCCGGCCGGCCTCGGCTCCTACGCCGCGGCGAAGGCCGCCGCCTGGGCGCTGACCGGTGCGGTCCGGGAGGAGCTGGTGCCCCGCGGCATCGCCGTGACGGCGCTGCACGTCGGATACATGGACACCGACATGGCCGCCAGCGTTCCCGCCGAGCAGAAGGCCGACCCGGCCGAGGTCGCCGCCCAGGCTCTGTCAGGCATCGAGACGGGCCTGCCCGAGGTCCTCGCCGACGACGTCACCCGGCACGTGAAGCAGGGCCTGGCCGCCGCGCCGAATGCGGGGTGAGGCGCCCCCGCCGCATCGGCGCGGAGCCCTCTGAACCAGCAGTGCAGACAAGAAAGTACCTCGTACCGGGGCAAGCCTGGAGCGAGCGGAGACCCCGTCCCCCTGCGGGCGGAAAACGGAGATGATGATGAAGGCGTACCTGATCGAGAAGTACGGTGACCAGTCCGCGGTGCGCGCCGCCGAGCTGCCCGATCCGAAGCCGGGCGCCGACGACGTGCTGGTCAAGATCCACGCGGCGAGCGTCAACCCGCTGGACTTCAAGATCCGCGACGGTGCCTTCAAGCGGATCCTCCCGTACCGCCTGCCTCTCATCCTGGGCAACGATCTCGCTGGAGTGGTGGTCAAGGTCGGCTCGGCCGTCACCCGCTTCGCGGTGGGCGACGAGGTCTACGCGCGGCCCGACAAGGACCGCATCGGCACCTTCGCCGAACTCATCGCCGTCCACCAGGACGACCTGGCCCACAAGCCGGCCACCCTCACCATGGCGGAGGCCGCCTCCCTTCCCCTGGTCGCCCTCACCTCATGGCAGGCGCTGGTCGAGAAGGCACGGGTCCGGCCGGGCCAGAAGGTCCTCATCCACGCGGGCTCCGGCGGGGTGGGCACCATCGCCCTCCAACTGGCCAGGCACCTGGGCGCACACGTGGCCACTACCGCGAGCGCGGCCAATACCGCCCTGTCCAAGGAGCTCGGCGCGGACGTCGTCATCGACTACCGCACCCAGGACTTCGAGGACGTCCTGGACGGCTACGACGTCGTCCTGGACACCCTCGGCGGCAAGACCCTGGAGAAGTCCCTGCGCATCCTCAAGCCCGGTGGGAAGGTCATCAGCATCGCCGGGCCCCCCGACGCGGACTTCGCTCGCGAGCTGGGCGCGAACCCGGTCCTGCGCCAGGCGATGAACGCGCTGAGCTTCACGACCCGGCGCCACGCCAAGCGCCAGGGCGTGACGTACTCCTTCCTGTTCATGAAGGCCGACGGCGAGCAGCTGCGCGAGATCACCCGGCTCGTCGACGCCGGGAAGATCCGCCCCGTCGTCGACTGTGTCTTCCCCTTCGAGCAGGGCCGCGAAGCCATGGAGTACGCCGAGAAGGGACGCGCCAAGGCCGGCAAGGTCGTCATCGCGACGGTGTGAGCACCAGCCCCCGCCGCTCCACCGCCAGGCCCCGGGCGGCGAGAGGATCCCACACCCCACCACCCCTACCCTCCACACCCCAGGAACCGATCATGAGCGCACCGCGCAGGTCCCCCACCCCCAGGCCCGCCCCGTCGACGTACAAAGATGCACCGACCCGTTCGGTGTCCGTGCGCGGCGTCGACTTCGTCTACCGCCAGCTCGGCTCGGAAGGAGACGGCGTACCACTGATCCTGCTCCACCACCTGACCGCTGTCCTGGACAACTGGGACCCCCGCGTCGTCGACGGACTCGCCGCCCGGCGCCAGGTGATCGCCTTCGACAACCGCGGAGTCGGCGCGTCGGGCGGCTCCACCCCCGACACCATCGAAGCGATGGCCCGCGACGCAGTGCTGTTCATCCGAGCCCTGGGCTTCGAGCAGGTCGACCTGCTCGGCCTGTCGATGGGCGGCTTCATCGCCCAGGTCATCGCAGCCGAGGAACCGCAGCTGGTGCGCAGGGTCGTCCTCGCGGGCACCGGCCCCGCCGGAGGCCCGGGCATCGACAAGGTCACCGCACTGACCCTCCGGGACATCCTGAAGGGCTTCCTGACCCGCAAGGACCCCAAGCAGTTCCTCTTCTTCACCGACACCGAACACGGCCGACGCGAAGCACGCGCCTTCCTCAAACGGCTGAAGGAACGCACCAGCGACCGCGACAGGGCCATCTCGCTGACGTCGTTCCGCGCCCAGCTCAAGGCCATCCACCGATGGGGCCTGCAGGCGCCCGCGGACCTGTCGCGCATCCACCAGCCAGTCCTGGTGGCCAACGGCGAGAGCGACCGGATGGTGCCGAGCGAGAACACCCTCGACCTCGCCGCACGCCTGCCCCGGAGCGAACTCGTCCCCCTCTACCCGGACGCCGGACACGGCGGGATCTTCCAGTTCCACAACGAGTTCGTGGCCAGAGCCCTCGCATTCCTCGAAGCACAGCCCGTCGCCTGACTCCTGACGCCACATCCCTCCGCCGCCTCGGCCCCAGGCGCGCCCGGGACAAGGCGGGGCCGGGCGAGCCAGCCTCCCCCGATCAGACGCCTCCTGTACGCCGGCATTCCCATCGGCACCCGAGAATGCCCTCGGCATCGCATGCCAGATCCGCCCCGTCACCTGGCCACAAGCCCGCCGACGCCCAGCCGCGAAGTCAACCCCCGAAAGACTTACGACGCAGACCACTGAGTCGTACTGCCCAGAAGTACGCTGGAGTTACCGAGGACCCTTCGAACATCGGCCTTCATGTCTGTGTAGTTCTCGGTGATCCAATACGCCGGGCTGCTTCCGGTCGGCCCGAGGCAGGGTTCGCGTCATGACTGCGGCCATCTCCCGCCCGGCTTCACCCGAAGGCGGGTTCGCCCCGTCCTTCGCCTCACGCTCGCTCCCACCGGTTCCGCACCGGCCCTGCTGCACCGCCTGGTGGCCGCGCTCGCGCGACCGCGTTAGCAGCCACCTCAAGGGGAGCCGTGAGGCGGCGCAGCCCCGCCGGGAAGCCGACGGGGCTGTTCCGGCAATTGCGTTTCACCGGATCACTGCAGCCGGGCACCGGGACAGGGCTCTGGAGTACGCCGCCGGCGCCGGTGCGTCATGCTGGGGCGCTGCCGATACGGGCTCGCCGCAGTGGCGCTCCTGCTCGGTGGAGGCTGGCGAGTGCTTGCCGGTAGGAGGCGATCAGTCCGGTTTCCAGGTAGTCGACTCCCAGGTCCTGGCAGTAGTGGCGGACGAGGGGCCGGGCCTTGCGCAGGTTGGGGCTGGGCATGCTGGGGAACAGGTGGTGTTCGATCTGGTGGTTCAGTCCGCCCAGGGCGAGGTCGGTGAACCAGCTGCCGCGTACGTTGCGTGCGGTGAGGACTTGTCGGCGCAGGAAGTCGGGGCGGTCGTTGCCGGTGAGGATCGGCATGCCTTTGTGGTTGGGGGCGAAGAGGCAGCCGAGGTAGAGGCCGAACAGGCCCTGGTTGACGGCCAGGAACGCGATCGCCATGCCGGGCGGGAGGACGAGGAACACTGCGGTCAGGTAGGCGGCGGCGTGCCCGTAGAGCAGCGTGCCGTCCAGGGCGCGGTTCTTCAGGGCGCGGTTGCCCAGTGCTCGCGCGCTGGAGACGTGCAGGTTGACCCCTTCGAGCAGGAGCAGGGGAAAGAAGAGGAACGCCTGCCGGCGGCCGATGATCCTCGGCAGTCCGGTCGCGGCGCGGGCCTGGTCCTGGGACCACACCAGCAGGTCGGGGGTGATGTCGGGGTCGAGGCCCTCGTGGTTGGGGTTGGCGTGGTGGCGGGTGTGTTTGTCCTGCCACCATCCGTAGCCCATCCCGATCGCGGCCCCGGCGATGCGGCCGGCCGTCTCGCTGGGCCGGCGCCGGCGGAAGACCTGGCGGTGGGCGACGTCGTGGGCGAGCAGAGCGACCTGCCCGAACATCACGGCGAGGAACGCGGCGAGCGCCAGGGTCCACCACCCGGCGCCGATGAGGACGAACGCGCTCCAGCCGCCGGCGTAGGCGACGGCCACGACGATGGACCGGACGGTGTAGTAGCCGGGGCGCCGGTTCATCAGGCCGGCCTCGGCGATCTTCTTCGACAGGCGGGCGAAATCACTGCCACCTGCGGGGGGAGGCGGGCGACGGCGCGGGGTATGCGTGGTCATGGTCTCGGAGTGCCCTTCCCGGCTGACGGGCCGCATCCGGTCATGCGGTGTACGCCGGATGCGATGCGGCAGCCGGGTACCCACATCCCTGCCTTCGGACCGGCACCCCGGTGCTTGTTGGCCGGAGCCTGCGGATGTCGCCGGGCTTTGACGTCGTGAATCGGGGCGAAGCGGCATGGAAGGGATATAAGACACTAGCCTCGGGTCATGGTGACGCGTACCCGGCTGTATCACGACGGCACTCTCGTCCTGGAGGACTTTCCCGTCGGTGACGTCCCTGCGCATCTCGCTGATCCGGCGTCGGTCCTGTGGCTGGACCTGCACCGGCCCGGAGCCGCTGAACTCACCATGCTCGGTCAGGAGTTCGGCATCCACGAACTGGCTCTGGAGGATGCCGCCCAGCGTGGACAGCGGCCGAAACTCGACCGCTATCGCACCCACGAGTTCCTCAGCGCCTATGCCGTGACCGTCAGCCCGGACGGTGCGCAGCTGACGTACAGCGAGATCGCCGTATTCCTCACCGGCCAGGCCATGATCACCGTCCGCAAGGACGACGGCTTCGACATCGAGGACGTCGTCGCCCGCTGGGACGAGAGCCCGGACCTGGCCGGCCACGGCGTCGGATTCCTGCTGCACGGCCTGCTCGACCATCTCGTGGACGGACACTTCGCCGCCGTCCAGCAACTGGACGACGGCATCGAGGAGCTGGAGGGCCTGCTCTTCGCGGCTGGGCGCCGTGAGATCGAAGCCGTGCAGCGCCGGGTCTTCGCGCTGCGTAAATCGCTCGTCCGGCTGCGCCGCGTCGTGCTTCCGATGCGCGAGGTGGTCAATGGGCTCATGCGCCCCGGCCTGCACCTGATCACCGACCCTCTCGTCCCGTACTACCAGGACGTCTACGACCACGTGCTGCGTGCCACCGAGTGGACGGAATCACTGCGGGACCTGGTGGCCTCGGTCATGGAGACGAACCTCTCGGTCCAGGCCAACAGCATGAACCTGATCATGAAGAAGGTGACGAGCTGGGCCGCGATCATCGCCGTACCCACCGCGATCACCGGCTACTACGGCCAGAACCTCCCCTATCCCGGTTTCGGCCGCGAGTCGGGATTCGTCACCTCCGCCGCCGTCATCGTGCTCCTGTCCGCATTGCTGTATCTGACGTTCAAGCGCAAGGACTGGCTCTGACCGGCATCGGCACCGGCGACCCGGTCCCGAAGGCAGGAAACTGCCTGGTCATCCCGGGCTTTTCGGACCGGTGAGCGGAGTAGTGTGAAGACACCGGGAGTTCTTCGCGCACCGGCTCCGCTGCGGGTGCCGTTCCCGGTGATCGACAGCGCCGGGCCGCACCCACGAGCCCGGGGGCAGGTTCGCGCCATGGCTGTGACCATTGACCGTACGACATCGAGCAGAGGTGCGTCGCCGCAGCCGGCCCGGCTGTCCCTGACGCCCGCGCCGGGCGGGCTGGACGGTATGTGGTGGCCTCGCTCCCGTGCCTTCACCCGTGAGCTGCCGTCGTTGACGGCCGCATTGGGTGATCTCTGGGGTCGTATCACGAGTGTCACCGTGCACCCGGCCTACTGGCCCGTCCTGCCGCACTGGGTGTCCTACGCCGGGCGCACCGTGCAGGTGGGCTGGTCCACCGAGGAGCAGGATCCCCACCGACTCACTCTTTTCTCCGCTGACGGCCGCCGGGACGTGCTGGTGATTCCGCCGGAAACCGGTGCGGATGCCGCCGCGCAGTTGATGGTCGGCGACGGCGTCGATGCCTCGGCCCGGGAGCAAGCAGCAGACAGGATCGATGCACGAAACAGGGAAGAAGCCTGGGAGGACGACGGCGGAGCAGGTCGACCGTCGTCCCGGCCCCGGTCCATCGGCTCGGCAGGGCCTTCGCCCGCCGGTCGGCGGAGGTGAGATCCCATGCTCGTCATCGCCGTGGCCGTGCTGCTCGTCCTGATCGCCGTCGGAGTCGTTCTGATCCACCGGCTCAACGGCCAGCACGCCGAACGGATCGCTGCCTTCCACTACAGCGATGTTCTGCCGGGGATCGGGCGTCGGCCCCGGAGACACCGTCGGTCGGTGGACGCGACCGTTCCGACGCGCCCCACCGCGACGGCGACCGCGGATGACATCGGCTTCGGCCCGACCGTGGGCGGTAGAGGAAGGCGCGTCATGGCGATGTTGCGAGACCGAAAGACGTACCGCGAGAGGATCATGCAGGCTCTGTACCAAGCCGCCGAAGGCAATCGCCTCCTGGGTGTCGATGGGGCGAAGCTCCGCACGGACCTGGGTATCCCTGAGCAGGACATGGCCGCTGCCTGTATGTACCTGGCAGGTGAAGGCTGGGTCGTCGTGGACTGGGAGAGGGGCAACACGCCCGGGATGATCACGCTGACGCACCAGGGGATCCGGCAGATGGAGACGGAAGAGGAAGGGCGTGGCTGAGCCGCCGCGTCGGCGTCTCGGACCGAAGTGAACCCTCGCAAGGATTGCTTACGACGGATGCGGGTCGGCGCACGCTCACGTGCAATGACCCGGAAGGGCGGCTCCGGCGGGTATACGCCGGAGCCGTTGCCTGTTTTCGCAACCGCGCCCTGCGGCGAAGCGCTCGCGGGCGCGTCGTGCGGAGTACCGTGAGGTAGGAGGGTCGTATCGTGGTCGCACGCCGTGCGGTCGCACTGCTCTCTGCGGACGGGCGGACACCATGGCAGGCTCAGACACCCCCGACTTCCCCAGGCTCCTGCCGGACGCCGTGCACCGGTCGGTGCACCCCGGGACGGCCCTGCTGCGGCTGGAGACGACACACGCACGCGAGGGAATCCTGGACGGCGCATGGTGGCCGCGGTCCCGGGACATCGGTGCCGAGCTTCCCTCGCTGATCTCCGCGTTGACCGAGCATCTCGGGCCTGTCACCCGGGTCGGTCTGGACGGCAGTGCCTGGGACGGACTGCCGACCCGGGTGATGGTCGACGACCGGGTCGTGCACATCGACTCCTTCCCGGTCGGTGACGACACCGTTCTCATCACCCGAGGCGAAGGGGACCTTTTCTCTCTGTTGCTGGTCCCTCCGGACACGTCGCCCGACGCGGCACGCGCCGCGATGGCCAGGGCCGTACGGGCCGACAACGTCACCGAGGCCAGGCAGATCCTCATTGATACCGGCGGCGGCATGCCTCCTGCGCCGGCCTGACACGTCCGTCGCAGATCGACTCCCCTATCGGCCTGGACGCTAGATGCGGGCGTACTTTTCCGTTTGCTGGGCGAAGTCCTGGGCCATGGCGGCGCTGACCGTGGGCTTGGTGTCGCGGATCGTGTCCAGGTAGTCGTCGGTGGTGGGGGTGGTCCGGGTTCCGGTGTCGAAGGTGCGCTCGAACTGGGCCTGGGAGACGGTGCGTGCCGCGTGGGCGATGTCGGCGGGGGTGAACCCCTCGCTGGCGGCCGCGAGTACCGCGCTGTCGGCCCGTGCGCCCGCTCGGACCAGGTAGCTCTCCCACAGCGCGGTCCTGGCGGTGTGGTCGGGAGGGCCGATCGGCAGCACGTAGTCGAAGCGGCCGTGCCGCAGGAACGCGGAGTCGAGCGTGGTCACGTTGTTCGTGGCGCAGACGAGCAGCCGTCCGTCCTGGCTGCGGAACCGGACGATCGCCTTGAGCAGTTCGTTGACGACGCCGACAGCGGTCGCGTCCGCGCCGCCGCGTTCGCCGGCGACCTCCTCGACCTCGTCGATGAAGACGAGGACGTGGTCGAGCCGGGCGATCTCGTCGAAGCGCCGGTTGAGCCCGGTCGCCAGGCCGTACTCGGCGGCCAGACGGGCGGGGAACAGTTCGAGGAAGGGCCATCCCAGGCGGCTGGCGATCGCGTGCGCGAACGTGCTCTTGCCGGTCCCGGGCGGGCCGAACAGCATCACCGCCCGTGGCAGTTCCACTCCGTGCTGGGCGGCCAGTTCGGGATGGGCCAGCGGCAGGACCAGGCGCCGCTCGATGAGCTGCTTCTCCCGTTGCATGCCCGCGACCTTCTGCCACAGCCCCCCTGGCGGCAGCTCCGCTCCGAGCGAGGACAGCGTGCCGGCCGACTGCGGGGTCACCGGTCCGCGTTTCTCGAAGAAGACCAGCCCGGGGCGGGCGCCGAAGTCGCAGTTGCGCAGGGCGGTGGCACCGGTCTCGCCCTCGGGCAGGGCGGCGTGCACCGCGCGGACGCCGACGGCGAAGAGCCGTTGCTCAAGGGCGGTGATCAGGGCACTCCCCAGCCCGCGCTGCCGCCAGCCGGGCGCCATGCAGATGCGCAGGATCCATGCCCGTTCGCCCTCCACCCTGCTCACCGCGGCGCCGATCAGCACGTCGTCGGCCGTGGCCACCACGGCCGGGTGGCGGGTCTGGAGGGCCGTCACGGCGTCCGAGAGCGGGAAGAGCGGCGGCTCCTCGGTCGTGCCGCTCTCCATGTCGACACGGATCACCGCTTCGAGATCGTCCTGGGTGTAGTCCCTGACCCGCCAACCCGTCATGATCAGCTCCGCGTGTTCGGCCGTACTCCCATCATCAGCCGGTGCCCGGAGGATGCGCGCGACAGGCGACGGTCACGAATCCTCCCTGGTGCCACGGATCGCTCGGGCCGTAGTCGGCTTCACGCCGCGGTGCCGGGCGCGCTGCCTGCCGGGCTGAGGGACGTGTCGGTGCGGCCGGTGCCGGCCGGTGGCGCTGCCGCGGCGGGTGCGGCGGCAGCGGTTTCCCGGGCGAGGAAGGAGCCGAGCTCGCCGATCGTGCTCATGAGGGGGGCCGGGAAGACGACGGTGGTGTTCTGGTCGACACCGATCTCCACCAGGCTCTGGAGATTGCGCAGTTGGAGCGCCAGGGGGTGGGCCATCATGGTGTCCGAGGCGTCGCCGAGCGCGGCTGCGGCCAGGGACTCGCCCTCCGCGTTGATGATCTTCGCTCGCTTCTCCCGTTCGGCCTCGGCCTGGCGGGCCATGGCGCGCTTCATGGTGTCGGGCAGCTGGATGTCCTTGAGTTCGACCAGCGTGACCTGCACACCCCAGTCGACGGTGGTGACGTCGAGGATCTGGCGGATGTCCAGGTTGATACGGTCCGTCTCCGACAGTGTCTCGTCGAGCGTGTGCCGGCCGACGACCTTCCGCAGGGTGGTCTGGGCGATCTGGTTGATCGCCGCGTTGACGTTCTCCACGGCGACGACCGACTTCACGGCGTCGACGACCCGGAAGTAGGCGACCGCCGACACGTCCACGCTCACGTTGTCCCGGGTGATGATGCCCTGGGACTGGATCGGCATGGTGACGACCCGCAGCGACACCCGGTGCAGGGTATCGACGAACGGGATGATGAACCGCAGTCCTGGGGAGCGTGTTCCGACGAGTCGACCGAAGCGGAACAGCACTCCCTTCTCGTACTGCTTGACGACCTTCACGGACAGGGCGAGAGCCAGGACGGCCAGGAGGCCGATCACGACGATGAGAACGATCACGACTTGCATGTGCTGCTCCTCGGGACGAGGACCACCTGGGGCGGGGACCCGCCGGTCGAGACCTCTGCATGGGCCTGCGTCGGTTCGTGAGACAGCGCCGAAACCCGTCGGTACGAACCGCGCCGACGGCCGGCGACCTGGACGGTGCTGGTCGCAGGGGGTTGTGCCGTGTCGGTGCTGCGGCGCGGGCCGCCGGGCAGCGCGCGACTGTACCGGTGCACGGCGATCCTTTCCGCCTGCTCGAAGTTGAGCCGGTGGATCACGGACGCCGCCGCTGCGATGAGGACCAGGAAGACGCTGGTCGTCAAAAAGGTGCTCATGTCTCACATGCCGATGATCAGGCGACTGACGCGACCGGTCTGTGCCGGATCGGCCGCAGAGGAGGGGCCGCTCTCGTACTTCCCTGGCTCGTCCGGTTCGAGCGGCCGGTCGGCGGCGGAGACGGCGTGCCGGGTCTCGTCCGCGGCGATGAGAGCGCTTGCGGTCAGCGGCGGACCGTCGTAGTCGGACGCGGCCGCCATCAGGCGGGCCGCCGACTCCGTCTCGGTCTCGGGTGGGATGACCAGCAGATCCCAGCGGCCGGTTCCGTAGGAGAGCAGCAGCAGCTTGTGTGGGTCGATCTCCGGGGTGAACCATCCGACCTTGACGACATGACCGCCCACGGGGATCTCGTGCGGGATGACCGGCCAGTACTTCGGGTTGACGGCGATGCGGGTGATGCGGCCCCACAGAGGGTCCAGCACATCGGTCAGTGCGGGCAGCTCGCTCAGCAGGTCTCGGGAGCGGGGCCACCAGGCACCGTCCAGGAGGCCGCGCGACGGGCCGTCGGTCTTCAGCGCGAGACGCACGGCCGGGGCTGCGACGGGCTCGTGGTGTGGCAGGAGTTGGTGCAAGGTCGCCGACATGATGCGGACCCGTCTCCGGGCAGCCTTCGCGGCGACCCGGGTTTCATCTCTCGCCGAGAACGACCCGGCGTGGAAGCCGGTGTGCGAAATGCCCTCGGTGCTGTCCACGGTACTCCGCACACGCCGGGGCGGTTGTGGAGACGCCGCCGCATTCGGCGAAGCGGCCGTCGATACCGGCGGCAGTGGGCCGAGGGCGCCGGGGCCCTTGGTATGCCGGCTCCCGGACCGGTCTCACGCCCGACGGCCCGCATGCCCCGGCCCAGCACTCCCCTGGCTCTGTGACGTGTGTCGTTCCGTTCAGCCCGTCACTCCCCGCCAGTCCGCCGGGCCTCGGCGAGGAGTATCCTGGTGATTACCGAGAGCATCTCGTACACCGGCTTCCACGCCGGGTCGTTCTCGGCGATTCATGGCAACCGGGCCGGCCGTGACCGGCCCGGGGTTGGGTCCGCGTCATGACCGCGACCATTCCGTTCACACCCGCAGTCGGAGACCGGGCCCCTTCTTCGTCACCGCTCCGACTCACGCTGGCGCGGGCCGGCGCCCCTCCGGCCCTGATCGACGGTGCCTGGTGGCCCCGTTCGCGCAACCTGACGGAGGAGCTCCCGGCGCTCGTCGAATGTCTCGACCCGCTGTGGGGGCGGATCACCCGGATAGCGGTGAGCCGCACGTTGTGGCCGGTCATCCCGGGTGAAGTGCCCGCGCACGGCCACATGGTGCGCGTCGGCTGGTCCAACGCCGGGCAGGACCCGCACAAGCTGTTGCTGCTGTCCCACACCTTCGGCCGCTGGGACCTGCTGGTGATCCCACCGGAGACAGCCCCGGCCACCGCAGCCCGGCTCATGGCCACGGCCACCGACCCGTCGCGGAGCCTCACGGCGACCGGCCTGATCCATGAGGCCGAACGTTTCCGGGCCGCGGCAGAGGCAGCGGCCGACTCGGACTCGCTCCGGGAGGCGGTCTGGGACTCCGAAGGCGGACACGACGCCCCCCACCCCGCCTCACGCACTCCTGACGGACCGGTCACCCGTCACGTGCCCACCGCGGCAGCAGGAGTGTGAGAGATCGGCGGTGGGGGAAAGGCTGCGTGCCGTCGGCCTTTCCTTGGGGGCGGGAGGCCGGCTCACTCCGGGAGGGCGAGGTCGTCGGTGGCGCTCCCGCGCCATTCGATCAGCAGGAGCGTCGCATCGTCCGTCGTGATCCCGCCCCGCGCCCGTTGCAGCGTGTGGGAGAGGGAGCGTGCCACCGTCCGGATCTGCTGCGCCGTGGGCTCAAGGCGGTTCACCCACCCGAAGAGCTGCTCCTCACTGAATTCCTCACCGCCGACATCGCGCTCCTCTATCAGTCCGTCGGTGAAGCACAGGATCCGGTCGCCGGGGATGAGAGCCACTTCGCTGATCCGGGGCTCGTGACCGCCGAAGCCGACGGGCAGCGTCGTCGGGCCCTGCAGCCGTCGTACGACACGGTGTCCACGGATCAGCAGAGGAGCGGGATGTCCGGCATTGACCCACTGAAGCCTGCCCGTTGCCGTGTTGAGCCGCATCATCTGAGCGGTCACGAAGTGGTCGGGGCCGAACTGATCGGCGACGGCCCGGTCCATGAACGTATAGATCTCCGACAGGCCGACGCTGATGCGCCGGGCATGCCGGTGGGCTCCGATGACCACCGTGGCAGGACATCGCCGTTGAGGGCGTAGTCGAAGCTGTCGCCGGCCACGTCGTAGGCGGGTTCCAGCATCCCGGCCAGCTCGACCCGGGGCGTGGACATCGCCAGCGGTGGCAGCAGCGACCACTGGATCTCCGCCGCCACACTCATCGGTTCTCTGCGGCGCAGCCGGAAGAACAGATCGGTGTAACCGTGCTTGGTCACCAGCATGTCGGCCACGAGTGAGGCGAGCCTGCGCAGCAGCCGTCGCTCGTCGTCCTGGAGACGGTCCAGGGTGACGGCCATGACGCCCACCTGGTCGCCACCGTCCAGCAGGGGCAGATAGACCCGCACACCGTCGGCCTGCGAAACCTCGACGGGACGCGCTTCCCGGAAGGCGCGTCCGGCGTCGGAGGCGTCGATCGGCTGCGGTTCCCCGGCCGCCAGCCCGTCGCCCGGCAGGGGGACGAACCACACCTGGCCGTAGTCCTGCAGGAAGATAGAGGTCTCGCGGCCGTCGAGCCTGCCGATCTGCCGTGCGACGAGCGGACCGAGCTGGTGCGGCGGCAACTCGTGCCCCTGGTCCAGCAGGACTCCCAGAAACTCCTCCCCGAAGCACTCCGACCGGGTGGAGCCTTCCGCGGGTCCTTGCCGCTCACCGCCCGCCATCGCTGTGGCCCCGGGGGACGTTCGGGCGGATCCTCACGAAGGTGCTGTGCATACGAACTCCCGACGGAGACTCACGGGCCGACGCGGTGGGGAACTTCCGCCCGGATCGTGGGGGCCGATCCACCGACTCCCCAACGAGTCGGCCGTGCGCTCGTGCGGCGAGGACCGGCACAACGGCCACCGGGCGCGCCCCGGTCGAGCCTCGGCGGCTGGCCGGCATCGGCGGCGGCCTCAGCCGGCTCGACCTCTCCGCCGCCGCCGTCGTCCGCCGCCGCGGAACGTCTTGGTGGGGTCCGCGACGTCTGCCGGCCTGCCCGCAGCCTGGATCACTGCCCTGCAGGGCGACGATTCCGACTACCAGTAGTGGCGTCGGCCGGCGACGGCGTGTCCCATCGCGCCGAGGATCCACAGGATGGCTCCGACGACCAGCAGGATGATCCCGATGGTCCACAGGATGGACAGGCCGGTGAGGAAGCCGACGACGAGCAGTATGACGCCCAGGATGATCATGATCTCTCCTTCGGGGAGTGGTGTCGGCGCGCCCGCGAACCGCGGTGGGCCGCAAGGGCGTCGGCGGGAACGGCCGATCTCCTCCTTACTCCACGCGGTGTGGTCCGTGGCGGCTGACCTGTAGGCGGACCTCGGCGGGCATGTCGATGAGGCCGGTGGACCGACGCGCGGTGCCGATCGGGCCTTCGCACAGGGCACCGAGAGTGGCGCCGGGCGTGCCCTCGGGGGTGAGGGTGAGCTTGATGCGGGTGCGGTGGCGGCCCGGTCGGCCGGTGATGAGTACGGCCGCATGGCCTACCCCTGGCAGGGCACCGGCTTCGTTCGCGATCGCTTCGCTGAGTGCACGGTCGCGCAGTTCGACGCCCTCCTGCGGGGATGTGCCGCCGACGGGTAGTGAGCCGGGGCGGTGTCGGCTCAGCTGGGCGAGCAGCCACCACAGGGCGAGCAGGGCGGTGAGGACGAGGGCGGCGATGACCGCGGGCCACCACCACCAGCCCTGGCTGCTCCAGCGTGCCCGGTCGGCGGAGCCGAGCAGGACGTCGGCCGGGGTGGTCAGGGGCCAGCCGGCGGGTGGGGCCAGATCGTGCCGCCGGTAGAGGTCGAGCCCGGCGAAGAGGATGAGCAGTCCGCCGCCGAGGAGGACCAGTCCGGCGAGGGCCAGCAGAGTGCGGTTGAGGGCGGATCGCGGCGTCATGGCGGGCTCCGGTGCTGCGGGTCTTGTGTCAGCGGGTGCGTCGCCGCGCCCGTACGGCGATGCGGGGAGGACGGGCGAGGGCGAGCCGGTCGCGCTCCTCGTCGAGGACGGCGGTGAGGTCGTCCTTCACCTGTCGGGGGTCTCGGAAGCGGACGTCCGCGCGGGCTCTGATGCGGTGGCGGCCCACCAGGACGTGCGCCGCGCCGACTCCGGGGACCCGCATGGCGGCGTCGCGCAGCAGGACGGCGGCGCTGTTGCGGTCCACGAAGGCCCGCAATCGCGGGCAGCCGGCGGGTGAGCGCAGGGGCAGCCAGCGTCGCTGACCGGGGGTGAGGGCCAGAACGATCAGCCAGACGCCGACGGCGGCGGCCACGGCGGCCCCCGTCAGCATCCACACGTCGTCCACCGGGCGGGTCGCCAGTTCGTCGGCCAGGTGCCGTCGCCAGGCCGCGGCCGGACGTCCCGCCCGTACGGCGACGACGTCGACGAGCGTCGCGACCGCGGCCACGAGGATCACCGCGGCGACGAGCGCCGCCGTGACGCTGCGCGCCGACCACTTGCGACGGGTTCGGTGCCCTCCTTCGCGCTTACCGGCTGTGAGGTCCGAGGGGGACACGTCGCGTTCGGGAGGATCGGGCTCCTTCGTCAGCGGCACTGCGGCACGGTGCCCGGACGACGCGGAGCCGCGGCCCGGGGGATGTGGACCGGATGTCATCACGATCGCCCTTCCTGCACGGCGTGCCCGGTGACCCGGGCCGCCCGGCCGCTCACCGGACCCGCCCCCGGCTCGAGTCGGTGGCGGTCACCAGCCGCCGGACGGTGAGGAGGACCTCTCCCACTCGCAGCCCGGTCAGCTGGGCGACCCGTTCGGCGACGTCCCGCTGGATCCGCTCGCAGACACGCGGGATGTCGGTGGGGTAGGGCAGGTCCATGGTCAGATGCAGGCGCACCGATCCGGTACGGACGGCGGCGGAGGCGTGGGGTGCCGCAGGTCCGCCCCGATCGGGCGGTACCGCGGCGCGCCGCGCCTGCGCCGCGCGCGCGGCCTGCGCGGCGATACGGGCGACCACCCTGTCCGGGATGACGGTGGCGCCCCGCTCGGCCGGGGGCGGCAGCCCGGCGGCCGGCGCCGGCGGGCCCGACCCCTCACCGGGGGAACCGGGCCGGGTCTTCACCGCTGCCTCCGTGTCCGGAGGTCCAGGTCGCCCTGTACGACGAGGCCGACGATCAGCCCCGCCGCGCCCAGGACCAGCACCAGCAGAAACGCCCAGAAGCCGCCGAAGTAGCCGGCGAAGCCGAGGGCCATGCCGGCCGCGAGTCCCGTCGTTGCTGTGTTCATCTCGCACTCACCCGTCTCGCGAGCGTCCCTCTCGCCGTGATCATCCGCTCGGGCCCGAGGACACGGCGGTGCTCCTGGCAGCGGTCACCTCACGCGGCCCTCGTTCGGTTCGGTCTGTTCCTCCTCGTCGTCAGGCAGATGGACGTCGTCGACGGCGATGTTCACCTCGACGACCTCCAGGCCCGTCATCCGCTCCACGGCGCTGATGACGTTGGTGCGTACGCCGCCCGCGACGTCGACGATGGAGACGCCGTACTCGACGACGACGTCCAGGTCCACCGCGGCCTGCCGTTCCCCGACCTCGACCTTGACGCCGCGGGTGACCGCTCCGCCTCCGCCCGCGCCGGGGACGCGTTCCCGCATGGCGCCGAAGGCGCGGGCCATCCCCGCTCCCAGGTTGTAGATGCCCGGTACCTCGCGGGCGGCCATGCCCGCGATCTTGGCCACCACACCGTCCGCGATGGTGGTCCTGCCCCGTGTCTCGGCCGGAGCCCCGGCCCCGGTGCGGCCCTTGAGCGCGCTCACGCCCGCTTCGGGCCGGCTGCCCCCGCCGACGCTGGTGATGTTGTCCGTCATGGCGGTCGCCTCGATCGGTCGGCCGGACACCGGAATGGTGCCCGTCGAACGTTGGACATACCGGGCGGCACAATCCTCACGCGTCTGGCATGTGATGTGCGTCACAACTCGTATCAGGGGTACACGATCGTTCCGAGCCTGCGTGGGAGCGTCATGATCGAACGCACTGCTTCCCCACGACTGGGGTGCGACCTGCCCGACCGCCTGCTGGCGGTACGGGCGGCCGAGGGAGACGAGGACTCCTTCGCCGTTCTCGTCCAGCGGCACAGCCGGTCCCTCCTGACCCTGGCCCGTTGCATGCTGGGCAACCCCCAGGACGCCGAGGAGGCCGTTCAGGACGCCTTCGTCAGCGCCTGGCGCCACCTGCCGGAATACCGCCACAGGGCGGAGTTCCACACCTGGATGTACCGGATCACCGTCAACCGCTGCCAGACCATGTGCCACCGACGGCCGCCGCCTCTTTCCCTGGACACCGTCGCCGAACCCGCGGCGGGCGACGCGTGGAGCCAGCCCGCCCGGACCGCCGAGGAGGACGCGGCCATGGCCGCCCTGTTCCGCGCGCTCGCCGAGCTGGACGCCGGACAGCGGGTCTGCTGGATCCTGAGGGAGGTGCAGGGCTTGCCCTACAAGGAGATAGCGCACGTGACGCGTACCGACGAGCAGACGGTACGCGGCAGACTGTTCAGGGCACGCCGATCCCTGCAGGAGGCGATGGGCTCATGGCGCTAGACGACCCGCACACGCGGCCTCCCGAACCGCCCGGAGCCGGCGGGCCCCGCAACGGCTGGGCCGCCGCCGACGTGCCCCCGATCGCAGGCGATGAGGTACTGCCCTGCGGCCGCCTGCTCAGCCGGGTCTGGGAACAGGCGCGGGACGCACCACCGGCCGCGGACCCGCACCCGGTGTCCTGTCCATACTGCCGAGAGGCGGTCGAGGGACTGGCCACGGTGAACGCGGCCGCCCGGACGCTGCGCGACGAGGACCCTCCGGGCCTGCACGCACTCGCCGACCGGGTCATGGACGTCGTCAGGGCAGAGGTCCGGTTCGGGCGGCTGCTGCCCCTGGCCGACCCCGACCGGGACCTGCGGATCGCCGAGAGCGCCGCGGCCAAGGTGCTGAGGCGGGCCGCGGACACGGTCCCCGGTGCCAGGGCCGCGACCTGCCGGCTCGTACACGAGGGCAACGGCACCGACGTGCGGGTGACCATGACCCTGGCCGCCGCCCTCGACCGCCCGCTGCCCGACCGGGTCCACCAGGTACGCCGATCGGTCCTCCACTCGGCCGGACAGGACCTGGGGCTCACGGTGACAGCCGTCGATATCACCGTGGCCGACGTACTGGAACCGGGACCGACCCTCGGTCCCCGCCTTCCGACGGGCGGTGGCGCATGATGACCGCCACCGGCACCACCGCGCTCCCCGGCGTCGCGGCCGAGGCAGCCCTCGCGGTTCCTGGCGTGGCCGCCCTGCAGCCCCGCCTCGCCCGGCGCCTCGCGGCAGCCGCCGCGCCCACCCGGGCGGACACCACGCCACCTGAGGCCGGCGTACGCGCCGACCGGGCGCCGGACGGTTCGGGATGGCACATCGAGGTGCGCTGCGTCCTGACGGAGGGTCGGCGGGCGCTGGACATCGCCCGAAACGTCCACGACCGGGTGACAGCCGCCCTCGTCACCCACCTCGCCACCCACGGTGCCGCGGAGCCGGTCACCGTCGCGGTCACGGTGACCGGTATCGCCGCCTGGCGCGACGCGGCATGAGCGGCGGCGCGGGCACAGGCCCCACGAACCGTCGTTCGGCAAGCTGGTTTCCCAGGGCGGAAGCGGCCGCGGGGCCACCAGGCGGGCAGGTGGTCGCCATGGACGAGGATGACGCGGACGCGGCGCTGCGAGCGGCGCTCGACCAGCTGGCGTTCGCCACCCGGAGCGCGGCGGCGCTGTCGAGCACGCTGGACGCGGTCGAGGGGCTCAGACGGGTGTGCCGCGTGCTGGTGCCGGGACTGGCCGACTGGTCCGCGGCCGGTCTGGTGGACGAGGACGGCGCCGCCGAGCGGGTCTGTTTGACCCCGACGCGGCCCTGACCGGCCTGACGGGACCGTTGCCGCCGGTGCCGGAGACGGCGACGGGCCCGCTGTCCCGGGTGCTTCGCGGCGCCGGCCCGCTCCTGTTGTCGGCCGGGCGGCTGCCGGCCGCGCAGGAGGCGTCCGATCCGCTGCACACGGCAACCACGCAACCGTTCGCGCGACTCGGGGGAGACTCCGTGATCGTGGGGCCCTTGCGGGCACGCCGGCGAGTGCTCCGGAGCGTGCGTCATCAGCGACCGCCGGTAGGTCTGGCGTGCGACGTTTTGGTCAGATGGGTTCGGGGACGCGTTGAGCGGAGGTCGCGTCGCGTGCGGGTTCGGAAGTGAGCTGGCATTCAACTCGTCCGCCCGCCCTGCCGTCCGGCTCGGAACGCGGGCGGCAGAGCTGTGCTGCGTTCAGATGGACCGTGCGGTGGCCAGTGCCTTGTCCAGGGAGGTGCGGATCTCATCGGGCAGCTGTTCGCTGTGTACCCACTCCACGATCAGTTCGGAGACCTGCCGCAGTTTTGTATTGGTGTGCTGTGAGACCTCTCGTAGCAGTTGGAAGCCCTGCTCGGGACGCAGGCCACCGAGGGTGATGACCACACCGATCGCTTGGTCCACCACGGTGTGGGAGACGACGGCCTCCTGCAGCTGACCGATTTCCGTCTGCAACTCGCTGATCTTGTTCAGGAGCGGTGTCCGTGCCGGAACCAAGCGCCCCTCGAGCCGCATCGGGGTGCCGTTCGAAGAGTCTTCCATCATGGTCACATCCCAGACCTCGGGTTTCCCGTCCGGGTCGCCGGTGCCGTACGGAATTGCGAGGACGACAGTTCGACTATTACCCCAGGTTGCCGTTTTCGTGCATCCGGTTCCACGGCGCGCAGCGGCCGTTGGAGCGGAGCTCACTCAGGGTTCAACTCGGCCATGACGGTGGGCCCTGCCCTGCGACGATCAGTACCGCTCGGATCGAGGGATGTTCCGTCCATGGTCGCGGTGCCTGCGGGCGCGCCTGATCGGGCGAAGGACTGCTCGACCACCAGACGCCGGGGCAGGATCACGAGGCCGGGTGGTGTCGTCCTGGCTCGGCTGACCGTCTTCAGAGTCGGTTCGAGGCTCTCCGGTGCCGACGCGGACGGCCGTGCGTTCGGAGTGCATCAACCGCAGCCGGAAAAAGACGTCCTGATCGTGGCGTCCCAGGGCATCCCCTCCTCCCGGGGTTCTGCGCACGACCGGTCGCGGCTCCGATTGAGCACCTGTCGGACATCGCGGCAGGCATTCGGGTGCGGGGGACTCGGGAGGGGGACCCGGAGGTGGGCCGCATCCATGGGGCCGGCTCGACTCAGGCTCCTCCGGTTCAGCCAACGAGCCGGGGGAGCCGCTGACGTGACCGCAGTGACGGCGCCCCGCGATGGCGCCCATGGCCCCGCCGTTGGTGTGGCGGGTGGCGACGGGGAGTTCCACGCACGATCTGTGCCATCGTGACCCGGGAGGTGCCCTCGTCCCGCGGGAGCGCTGCCCGCTGTTGTGGGCGCTGGCCGGGAGGCGTGCGGCACGCGGGGACGACGACAGGTGCCTGCGTGGTGACGGACGGCTGGTCCCGACGTGCTCGGTCAGACTCTGGAGGTGGACGAGGCCCTCGCCCGGTTGAGCCGCAGCCTTGCTCCCCGCCTCACCGACCGGGCCGCGGTGGACCTGCGGGTCGGCTCCCGTCCGGCTCGGGCGACAAGTAGCCCTGGCCGCTTTCAGGGCCCTGTCCGCAGTTTCGTGAATCCCCAGGCCAGCGGGGGGAACGACGGGCACAGCGCCCACGGCGCGGTGAGGTTCTGTTCGGCAAAAAGGCGTTCCGGAGCAGCCGCCCTGGCGCCCGCGTACGGCCATCTGGTCGTGTCGGTGCCCGCCAGGCGCAACAAGTCGAAGGCGACGAAGTGGGCGGGCCACTGCTCGGCGAGCCGGGCAGCGCCGGCACCGCGCCGCTGGAGGCGACCCTGGAGTCGCTCGAAGGCGAGCCTGCTGGATTTCCCGTACGACCAGCTCGCCGTCCGGGGCCGTCGCGTCGGCAGCTGGACCGTGCCCGGAACGAACCTCGGGGAAGGAGGGTGCCAGTTCCTGTCCCTGCGCGAGCGCAACTCCAAACGCCCGGCATCCAGAGAGAGCAGCGCTCTCCAGCCATCGTTATCCAGACTCTGGCGTGTCTCCTAGGACATGGGCCCGTCGAGCCGCTTTTGTACAGAGCAGCCGTGGCGGCCCCGTCCGCGGGCGAACGCCGGAGCGTGAGTGTTCACGGATTGACGCTCACTGCGGTGATTACCAAGCTGGTGGGGGGGTTGCGGAAGGGACTGCGGTCGTGAGCGGTGGACAAAGTGGGCTCACTCGATTGCTGACAGCAGCGGAGACAGCGGCGCCGGCGGACGCCGTCGACGTGATCGCGGAGGACCTGCGGCGGCGTTTCGAGGCCACTAAGGTCTCTTTCCTCATCGTGGACCTGACAGGGAAGGCGGTGGCTCGGCTGTCCACCGCTCCCACTCAGGGTGGGCGGCAGGCCGAGCGGGTTCCCCTGTTCGGCAGTGTCTACGAGGAGGTGATCCGTACCCAGCGCCTGTATCAGGACGCGACCGGCGAGGGGCAGCGGGTGATCGTGCCCGTCACCAACCGCGGGGATGCGATCGGGCTGCTGGAACTGCTCCTGCCGACCGGCCCTGGCGAGGACGTGCTCGACGCAGTCGGGGAAGCCGCCCACATCCTGGCCTACATCGTGATCGCCAACGGCCGCTTCACCGATCTCTACACCTGGGGCAAACGGTCCAAGCCGGCCACCCTGGCGGCTGAAATCCAGTACCAGCTGCTGCCCCTGTCGCTGTCGTGCGAGGCCGCACAGTTCACCCTGTGCGGGAACCTGGAGCCCTCCGAGGACCTCAGCGGCGACACCTTCGACTACACCGTGGACCGCGACACCTTGCACGTGTCGGTGACCGATCCCATGGGCCACGACATGGATTCCGCCCTGGCCGCCACGGTCCTGGTGGGCGCCCTGCGCGGGGCCCGCCGGGCGGGCACCGGCCTGGCCGAACAGGCCCACCGGGCAGACCAGGCACTGATCGAACACGGCCACGGTCATGCCACCGGGCAGCTCCTGCGCATCAATCTCCATACCGGGCGGGCCCGGTTCGTCAACGCCGGTCATCCCTGGCCGCTGCGCATGCGCGACGGGGCTGTGGAGACGATTGCCTGCGAGGTGGACCATCCCTTCGGGCTGTCTGAGCTGACTCCCCACCCGTACCGTGTGCAGGACCTCGACCTGCGGCCCGGTGACCGTCTGCTCATGTTCACCGACGGCATGCTCGAACGTCACGGAGAGAAGGTCGATCTGCCCGCCCTGCTGGGGTGCACCCGGAATCTGCACCCGAGGGAGACCGCGCTGGCGCTGACGTCCGCGGTCCGGGACGCCGCCGACGGCCGGCTCGAAGACGATGCCACCGCCGTCTGCCTGGACTGGCACGGCCCCCAGGAGACCCAGCGGCACGTCAGCAGCGGCGCAGACACCCGGCAAGCCTCAGCCGCACGCACGAAGGACCAGTCGTGACCTGGGTGAACGGTGCCAACGCGAATGAGACATCACGAGGTGTCTGGAGAACCGTCCCACTTCTCCTCGGCGGCCCACCCATCGGGCGGCGCCGGGTCGGTGACGGGGGCCGCGAGCATCGGGTCCGGCAGCGCCCACATGCGCCATACCTTCCACGCGGGCGCCCCTTCGTGCGGTGCTGCTGTTCCCCGTTACTCGAGTAGACCGAGTTCCCAAGCACTCGCCGGTGCCTTTGCCGAGTTGCTAGGCAGCCTCTTTGGCAGCCCGCTCCATGACTTGCGGACAACCGTGCACCAGAATGAGGGCTCGAAGCCGTTCGTGCGATGGCCGATGGAGGGCGACCAGTAAGGCGGGTCACAGGCTGTCCGTCATTGCCGGTCGCGAGTGGGCGGGGAGTCAACTCATTCTCAGCCTGCTCCGGCCAGGTTGGGCATTGGTTCGGGCGAAGCCATCCGGCTGTGGTCGGTAGATGCCGATACGCCGGGATCGATGCGATGGTTGCGCGATGCCGTCCCGGACGGGGGTCTGACTCTTGAGATCTTTGACCGAAGTGTCCAGTCACAGGCTTGTCGACCGTCGTTGCGGGCTGGCTTCTGCTGTCACCGAGCCACAGGGCGTGTCCCAATAGGGGCCTTGCCGAGTTCCAGGCGCCATCACGGTTCAGACCGCCCGAGCGGGCCGGTGCCATCCACTCAGCGTGTCACCCTGCGGGAGGCGAACCACCATGACGACCAGACAGCGCAGCACCTCCTCCAGTACGGATCCTCCCGTGCGGAGAGAAGTCGTGCTCGGCGTGGACACGCACGGTGAGGTGCACGTCGCCGCCGTAATCTCCCCGCTGGGGAAGGTCCTTGGCACCGAGTCCTTTCCGGCGACGGTGGCCGGCTACCGTCGGCTGCTCGTGTGGGCCCGCAGGCGGGGGACGGTGCGCCGGGCCGGTGTGGAGGGCACCGGTACCTTCGGCGCGGGCCTGTCCCGCTACCTGCTGGCCCAGCATGTCCAGGTGTTCGAAGTGAATCGGCCTGACCGCACAGCCCGCCGTCTGCTCGGCAAGTCGGACCCGCTCGATGCGCAGGCCGCAGCGCGAGCCGTGCTCAGCGGTCGCACCCGGGCCCAGGCCAAGTCCGGCGACGGCCCGGTGCACAGCGCCCGGATCTACAAGCTCGCCAAGGACTCCGCGGTCAAGGCCCGCACCCAGGCGATCAACCAGCTCAAGGCCGTCCTAGTGATCGCCGACCCCGCCCTGCGGGAACGGTTGTCGAGCTTGGGCAATGCCGAGCTGTTCCGCACCTGCGCGACCCTCAGCCCACCCGATGGTGGGGGAGACGAGGACGCGGTGGTCCAGACCACCCACATGACATTACGCATGCTCGCCGAACGCATCGAACAGCTCACCGGGCAGATCAACGAGCTGAACCAACGCCTGACCCGGCTCGTCGAACGCCACGCGCCGCAACTGCTCGTACCGATGGGCATCGGCCCGGACAGCGCCGTCACTCTCCTGATCACCATGGGGGACAATCCCGAGCGGCTGAACACCGAGGCGTCCTTTGCTGCCCTTTGCGGAGTCAGCCCCATCGAGTACTCCTCCGGGCGGCGCATCACGCGACGGCTCAACCACGGCGGCGACCGGCAGGCCAACGCCGACCTGCACCGCATCGTGTTCACCCGCCTGCGCCACGACCCCCGAACCCAGGCGTACTACGAACGCCGCACCCAGGAGGGCAAGACCCGGCGCGAGATCATCCGATGCCTCAAGCGATATGCCGCCCGAGAGGTCTTCAACCTGGTCAGAACGGTATCCAGCGTTCCCCCGTTATAGGGGCGTCCGTGAGACGTGAGAGGGTCTGGGGCGTGAGTGAGACACCACCGAACACCCTGCAATACCGCTTTGACGGGCCAGAAGACGCTCCGGTCCTGATCTTGGGTCCCTCACTGGGTACCACATGGCACATGTGGGACCGCCAGGTGCCGGAACTGGTCAAACAGTGGCGGATCTTCCGCTTCGACCTGCCCGGGCACGGCGGCGCCCCCGCCCACCCCGCTGGTTCGGTCGGCGAGCTGACCGCGCGGCTGCTGGCCACGCTGGACGCGCTCGGCGTGCAGCGCTTCGGGTACGCCGGCTGTGCGCTGGGCGGCGCCGTGGGGATCGAGCTGGCGCTGCGCCACCCCGAGCGGCTCGCCTCCCTCGCGCTGGTGGCGGCCTCGCCCCGGTTCGGCACCGCCGACGAGTTCCGGCAGCGCGGGGTGGTCGTCCGTACCAACGGGCTCGACCCGATCGCGCGCACGGCACCCGAGCGCTGGTTCACCG
This sequence comes from Streptomyces sp. NPDC031418, assembly GCF_055581605.1. Classification (NCBI taxonomy): domain Bacteria; kingdom Bacillati; phylum Actinomycetota; class Actinomycetes; order Kitasatosporales; family Streptomycetaceae; genus Streptomyces; species Streptomyces sp. NPDC031418. The sequence continues at coordinate 108,836 of NZ_JBVIJC010000004.1, read as the reverse complement.
GCGGGTTCGCCGCCGCCCAGCCCGCGATCACCGACTGGGCCGTGCAGATGGTCCGCACCACCGACCCCGGCTGCTACATCGCCGCCTGCGAGGCCCTGGCCTCCTTCGACGTACGGCCCGAACTGGGCCGGGTCGGTGTGCCGACGCTGGTGCTGGTCGGCTCCGAGGACCGGATCACCGGCCCGGCCGAGGCCCGCACCCTGGTCGCCGGGATCCCCGACGCCCGGCTCGCGGTCGTCCCCGGCGCCTCCCACCTGGTGCCGGTGGAGCAGCCGGCCGCCGTCACCGATCTGCTGGTGCACCACTTCTCCACCGCCTGGCAGCAGCCGTACGAGACCGGCCAGACCGCCCTGCCCGCGGCGGCCGTCGTCCCGGCCCCGGCCGTGCCGCAGCCGGCCGCGCCGGTCGCCGAGATCGCCCCGGCCGCCGTACCCGCCCAGGGCGCCGAGCGGCCGGACCGGTACGAGACCGGGCTGAAGCTGCGCCGGGAGGTGCTCGGCGACGCGCACGTGGACCGGGCGCTGGAGCAGGCCGACGAGTTCTCCGGGGACTTCCAGGAGTTCGTCACCCGCTACGCCTGGGGCGAGATCTGGGACCGGCCGGGGCTGGACCGCCGTACCCGCAGCTGCGTCGCCCTGACCGCGCTGGTCGCCGGCGGCCATCTGGAGGAGCTGGCGGACCACACCCGGGCGGCGCTGCGCAACGGCCTCACGCCGGACGAGATCCGGGAGGTGCTGCTCCAGGCGGCCGTGTACTGCGGCCTGCCGGCGGCGAACCGCGCCTTCACGGTGGCCCAGCAGGTGGTGCGGGAGGAGACCACCCCGGCGGAGTGATCGTCGTCCTGGCAGTGCGAGCACCACCCTGGGAGACCCCCACAGGGGCGCTCGCACGGCAGGATGGACGTCATGAAGCTCACGAAGAAGTCGCACGCCTGCGTCCGCCTGGAGAAGGACGGGCGGACCCTCGTCATCGACCCCGGGATGTTCAGCGAGGAGGACGCCGCGCTCGGCGCGGACGCGATCCTGGTCACGCACGAGCACCAGGACCACTTCGACGAGGGCCGGCTGCGGGCCGCCCTGGAGGCGAACCCCGAGGCGGAAATCTGGACGCTGAAGTCGGTCGCCGAGCAGATCTCCGCGGCCTTCCCGGGCCGGGTGCACACCGTCGGCCACGGCGACACCTTCACCGCCGCCGGCTTCGAGGTGCAGGCGCACGGCGAACTGCACGCGGTGATCCACCCGGACATCCCGCGCATCACCAACGTCGGCTATCTGATCGACGGCGGCCGCGTCTTCCACCCCGGCGACGCCCTCACCGTCCCCGACCACCCGGTGGAGACGCTGATGCTCCCCGTGATGGCGCCCTGGAACAAGATCTCCGAGGTCATCGACTACGTCCGGGAGGTGAAGCCGCAGCGCGCCTACGACATCCACGACGCCCTGCTCACCGACCTCGCCCGCCCGATCTACGACCGCCAGATCGGCGCGCTGGGCGGCGCGGACCACCAGCGGCTCACCCCGGGAGCCTCCGCGGAGGTGTGAGGGCCGCGTTGTCGGACCCTCCGGGTAGGTTGGTGGACATGCGCATCGCCACCTGGAACGTGAACTCGATCACCGCCCGCCTCCCGCGGCTGCTCGCCTGGCTGGAGAGCAGCGGCACCGACGTGCTCTGCCTCCAGGAGGCCAAGCTCGCCGAGGAGCAGTTCCCGTTCGACGAGCTGCGCGCGCTGGGCTACGAGGCCGCGGTGCACGCCACCGGCCGGTGGAACGGCGTGGCGGTGCTCTCCCGGGTGGGCCTCGCCGACGTGGTCAAGGGCCTGCCCGGCGACCCGGGGTACGACGGGGTGACCGAGCCGCGCGCCATCTCGGCGACCTGCGGCCCGGTCCGCGTCTGGTCGGTGTACGTGCCCAACGGCCGCGAGGTCGACCACCCGCACTACGCCTACAAGCTCCAGTGGTTCGAGGCCCTGAAGGCGGCCGTGTACGGCGACGCGCAGGGCAGCCGCCCGTTCGCCGTCCTCGGCGACTACAACGTGGCGCCGACGGACGACGACGTCTTCGACCGGGCGGCCTTCGAGGGCGCCACCCATGTCACCCCGGCCGAGCGCGCCGCCCTCGCCGCCCTGCGCGAGACCGGGCTGAACGACATCGTGCCCCGCCCGCTGAAGTACGACCAGCCGTTCACGTACTGGGACTACCGCCAGCTCTGCTTCCCCAAGAACCGCGGCATGCGCATCGACCTGGTGTACGGCAACGAGCCCTTCGCCAAGGCCGTCGAGGACGCCTATGTCGACCGCGAGGAGCGCAAGGGCAAGGGCGCCTCCGACCACGCGCCGGTGGTGGTCGACCTGGACGTCTGATGCCACGCTGGAACCCATGAACCTTCCGTTCCTGGGCCCCCGGCACAAGAAGCACGGCGACGCGGCACCTCCGGCGGACCCCGAGGCCGTCGCCGCGCTGCTGTCGGAGTGCGAGCTGCTGCGCTCGCAGGCGGCCCGGGCCGGCGTCCGCCTGGACGACACCCCGGCCTCCCTGGAGGCGCTGGACCAGCTGGTCCCGCGCTGGCGCGACGACGCCGAGACCCTCCCCGGGCTGGGCCATGACGCCGGGCTCTACCTCGGCACGGTCGTGGTGCGCACCGTGCCCGGCGCCGCCTGGGTGATCCGCCCCCACGGCGAGCCCGTCGTACGGCTCGCCTCCGGCCGCGAGGTGGAGGTCGTGACCGCCGGCCAGGAGTGGGCGGCGAGCGGTGTCCCGGAGCTGTCCCAGCGCTACGCGGAGATCGCCGAGAGCTGAACTCCTCCCGCCTCGCCGGGGGGTGCTGGCGTCGCCATATTGCCCGCCGTCATCAGCCCGCACCTCGCCCGGGTTTCTCGTCTCCTACGAGGAGTTCCTCCACGCCGGGAAACGCATCGCGGCCAACCTCGACTACGATTTGCCGTTCATCCCTGTGGTGATGGTGATCTCGCCGATCTCCATCGGGATGTGCATGCTGCTCTCGTGGTTCGCCGGCCGGGTGTCCCGCCGTGAGCAGCGCAGCCCCAGGACCCAGGCCGTGGCTCTCGCCGCGGCCGGTCCCGGGGCGCTGCTGCCGGGTGGGGAGCCCCCCATGGCCCCGAAGCCCTAGGTGGGGTGGCAGTTCACACGGGCGAGGCTCGTCCGGCGGCAGCCGGAGATCACTGCTCGCGCACGGGGACGGACACGTACGACGGGTCGTCCGAGGGCGAGGAGAAGGTCAGCTGCGCGCCGGACGGGTTGTGCTCGATGTACAACGGGTCGACGGTGTCGACCACCAGCGCGAGGCGGTGTCCGGCGGGGACGTCGTAGGCCGTGGAGAACAGGTCCAGGTCGACGTCGAACGGTGTGCCGGGCGTCCGCTCGTGCCAGGTGTACGGCGCGTGCGTGACCAGCTTGCCGAAGCCGAGCGGGCCGACGTCGTACAGATAGGCGACGAGGGTGCCGCTCTCCGCGGTCGGGGTGAGCGTGGTGTGCAGGGTGGCGGTGCCGCGCACCTGTTGGGCGGTGCCGTACCGCTCGGACTGCCAGACGGCCGCCCAGCGGCGCGGCAGCAGCGGGATCGAGGCCATGGGCGGCAGCTGCGCGATCTGGTCCAGGATGCTGGAGAGGAAGACGATTCCGCCGTCCGCGCCCGAGTCGACGTTCGCGTGGATCGTGGTGGTGCCCGCCAGCGCGAGCTTGCGGCGGGTCGCGCCGACCGACTTCCAGTCCGGGTAGCCCTCGTATCCCCCCGCGCTACGGGACTTCAGCTGGACCGGCTGCTCGTGGTCGATGCCGTTGTCGGCGCCCTTGAGGTAGTGGTCGAACCAGCGCTCGGTGTCCGTCCACACGTCGTTGGGCAGTCCGAACAGCCCGGTCAGCTCGGCCGTCGCATGGTCGCCGGGGCGCAGTTCGAGCCGCTTGGGCCCGGTCAGCTTCTGGTAGAAGCCGGCGTACTGGTTGGCCGGGAAGATGGTGTCGCCCCAGGCGTTGGCGAGCATGACCGCGGCGCCGTTGCGGTTGAGTTGGTCGACATAGGTCAGCGCGGAACGCTGTCTGCCCCAGTCGGTCATCTTCTGCTCCTCGGCGAGGTTCGAGGAGTACAGGTTGTCGAAGATCTCGCGCACCTCCGGGCTCTCCCGGCCGGTGAGCGTGGCCAGGCCGTCCAGCACGTGCAGCGCCTCGACGTGCTGGGTCCGGCCCGAGTAGATCGAGTCGACCAGGTCCGCCCAGCCGCTGAGCGCGGCCACGGCCTTGATGCGCTTGTCGTGCGCGGCGGCCAGCAGGCTGATCCCGGCGCCGTACGACACCCCCGCCATGCCGATGTGCCGCGGGTCGGCCGGGGTGTGCGCCAGGGCCCAGTCGATGACCCTGGACGCGTCCGCCACGTCCGGCGGACCGGCCACTTCTATGTCGCCGCCGGACTGCCAGAAGCCGCGCACGTTGTAGGTGAGGACCACATAGCCGGAGTCGGCGAGCTTCTGAGCCTGCGCCAGGTACTCCACCTGCGGCAGGCTCCAGCTCGTGGGCAGCACGATGAGCGGGTAGTCGTGGCTGCCGTCGGCGCCCGCCGGGGTGACGACGTTCGCCTTCAGGACCGTGCCGCCGTCGCCGGTGATGTCGACGAAGCGGACGGAGCCGACGGCCTGGGCCGCCGGGGCCAGGCCGACGAGGGCTCCGGCCAGCAGCGCGGTGGAGACGGCTCCGGCGGTGGTACGCAGCGCGGTGCGACCTCGTCCCATGGGTCACTCCTTCACTCGTGATCGGCTGATCCCTTGATCAGTGCAAAGTGACCCGACGGTAACCTCGATCGCTTACCGTAAGTAACCCGTCAGTAAGTTACGTACGGGTAAAGATTGTTGAACGGTTCATTCCGCCGCGGCTGGGGCCGGGTCCGGCAGCGGGGTGCGCGCCGCCCGGGTCACATCGGCGACCAGTTCGACCACGTCGGGGCCGTACGCATGGGAGTTGAGCACCTTCAGCAGGAGGACGAAGGAGCCGGTGCCGTACTTCCGGTGCAGCCGTTCGTGGTTGCGGGCGAGGTAGCGGGTGGCGGCCTGGTTGGTGATGGCCCGCTGGCCGCAGAAGAGGAAGACCGGCCGCGAGCCTCCCTGCCCCTCGGTGGTCAGCCTGGCGAGCAGTACATACTCGGCGACGCCCCGTTCCATGCGGTACTGCTCGCCCCCGATGCGGAACGCGCCGCGCTCCTCGCCCGGTTCGGCGTCGACGTTCACCCGCACGCCCGGGAGCAGGGACGAGAGGTGGGCGGCCATACGGTGATTGGACGAGGGACCACCAAGGCAGAACTCGGTGCGGTCGCCGAATCCCTGCTGGGCGGCGTCGTGTGCGACCACCCGGGCATGCGCATGGCAGTCCTTTATCAGGGCGGCCAGCTCCAGCAGGGCGAACACGTCGGTCCGGGTCACCGTCAGCTCCGGCCCGCCCGCGTCCCGGTTGACCACGAGCAGCGACTCCGAGTTGTCCGGCAGCCCGAAGAACGCCTGCTTGCGCCGGAGTCTGCGCCGCCACAGACCGGTGCGGGCGAGCCAGCCCAGGGCGGCGGATATGCCGGTCGCCACCAGGCCCAGGACGATGTTGCGCACGTCGTCGTTCATGGTCGGGCATGGTAGGCGCTCCGCCACAACCGCACCGGCCGGTGGCGCAGTTCCCCGCGCCCCGCCGGGACGCTAGGCTGCGCGGACGGTTCCGACGGGAGGTACGGATGCGTCGTCCTGGGAGACGGAAGCTGGCTGTGCTGGCGGTCTCGGCCGCCATGGTGTCGGTGGGGGCGGCGGCGCCACCCGCCGCGACGACGGGCGGAGGGGCCACCAAGGTTCCGGTGGCCGTCGGTTACGGCGGCGCGGTCGCCAGCGTCGACGCGGACGCCTCCGCCGCCGGCATCGAGGTGCTCCGGCACGGCGGCAACGCCGTCGACGCGGCCGTGGCCACCGCCGCCGCGCTCGGCGTCACCGAGCCGTACTCGTCCGGCATCGGAGGCGGCGGCTACTTCGTCTACTACGACGCCAACACCCGCACGGTGCACACCATCGACGGCCGGGAGACCGCGCCGCTCACCGCCGACGCCGACCTCTTCAAGGAGAACGGCAAGCCGCTCGCCTTCGCCGACGCCGTCAGCTCCGGGCTGAGCGTCGGCACCCCGGGCACCCCCGCCACCTGGCAGACGGCGCTGGACGCGTGGGGCAGCCGGAAGCTCGGTACGGTCCTGAAGCCCGCCGAGCGGATCGCCCGCGACGGCTTCACCGTGGACGACACCTTCCGCGCGCAGACCGCGGCCAACGAGACCCGGTTCCGCTACTTCCCCGACACCGCCAGGCTGTTCCTGCCGAACGGGCAGCTGCCCGCCGTCGGCTCCACCTTCAAGAACCCCGACCTGGCCCGGACCTATGAGGAACTGGCCGACAAGGGCGTGGACGCGATCTACCACGGCGACCTCGGCCGGGACATCGTCAACACGGCCGACCACCCCCCGGTGGACCCCGGCTCCGGCTGGAACGCCCGCCCCGGCAAGCTGTCCGCGCAGGACCTCGCCGCCTACCGCGCCAAGCTCCAGAGGCCCACGAAGGTGTCGTACCGGGGCCTGAAGGTGTACTCCATCGCCCCGTCCTCCTCGGGCGGCACCACGGTCGGCGAGGCGCTCAACATCCTGGAGAGGACGGACCTCTCCCGGGCGAGCGAGGTGCAGTACCTCCACCACTTCATCGAGGCGAGCCGGATCGCGTTCGCCGACCGCGGCCGCTGGGTCGGCGACCCCGCCTTCGAGGACGTACCGACGAAGCACCTGCTGTCCCAGCGGTACGCCGACTCCCGCGCCTGCCTGATCAAGGACGACGCGGTGCTCACCAGCCCCCTCGCCCCCGGTGACCCGCGTCACCCGGCGGCCTGCGGCCAGGGCGGCACGGCGGCCCCCACGACCTACGAGGGGGAGAACACCACCCACCTCACCGTCGCCGACAAGTGGGGCAACGTCGTCTCCTACACTCTCACCATCGAGCAGACCGGCGGCAGCGGCATCACCGTGCCCGGCCGGGGCTTCCTGCTCAACAACGAGCTGACCGACTTCTCCTTCGCCCCGGCCAACCCGGCCGTGCACGACCCGAACCTGCCCGGGCCGGGCAAGCGGCCGCGCTCCTCGATCTCCCCGACCATCGTGCTGGACCGGCACAACCAGCCCGTCGTGGCGCTCGGTTCGCCCGGCGGGGCGACCATCATCACCACCGTGCTCCAGACGCTCACCGAGTTCCTCGACCGGCATCTGCCGCTCGTCGACGCGATCGCCGCGCCCCGCGCCAGCCAGCGCAACGCGGCGAAGACGGAACTCGAACCCGCCCTCTACGACTCCGTTCTGCGCACCCGGCTGGAGGCCATCGGGCACTCCTTCTCGCTCAACCCCGAGATCGGCGCGGCGACCGGCGTGCAGCGGCTGCCGGGCGGCAAGTGGCTCGCCGCCGCCGAGAAGGTACGGCGTGGCGGCGGTTCGGCGATGGTGGTGGACCCGGCGCCCTGACGCTCACCGTTCGCGTGCCGGCGCCCGACGCTCACAACTCGGGGGCCGGCGGCCGGGCTTCCTCGGGCGGGGTCTGACGCGGGGCTTCGGTGCGGAAGTCCAGCCGGCCGTCCCTGACGTCGACCGTGACCCGGCTGTCCTTGCTGATGGTGCCGTCCAGCAGCAGCCGGGACAGCCGGTTGTCCACCTCCCGCTGGATGGTGCGGCGCAGCGGCCGGGCGCCGTACTCCGGCTGGTAGCCGCGCTCGGCGAGCCAGTCGACGGCCGCGTCCGTGAACCGGACCGTGACGCCCTGCCCCTCCAGCAGCCGCCGGGTGCCGTTCAGCAGCAGATCCGTGATCTGCCGCAGCTGCTCGCCCGTCAGCTGCCGGAAGACGACGATCTCGTCGATGCGGTTGAGGAACTCCGGCCGGAAGTGCTCCCGCAGCGGGCGCAGGATCTGCTCCCGCCGCGCCTCCTCGTCGGCGTCCGCGCCGCCCGGCCCGAACCCGATCCCGGCGCCCCGCCGGGTGATCACCTCGGAGCCCAGGTTGCTGGTCATCACGATGACCGTGTTGGTGAAGTCCACCGTGCGGCCCTGGGAGTCGGTCAGCCGGCCGTCGTCCAGGACCTGGAGCAGGATGTTGAAGACGTCCGGGTGCGCCTTCTCCACCTCGTCCAGGAGCAGCAGCGAGTACGGGTGCCGGCGCACCACCTCGGTGAGCTGCCCGGCCTCCTCGTGTCCGACGTACCCGGGCGGGGCGCCGACCAGCCGGGAGACGGTGTGCCGCTCCTGGTACTCGCTCATGTCCAGGCGGACCATCCGGTCCTCGCTGCCGAACAGCGCCTCGGCGAGGGCGCGGGCCAGCTCGGTCTTGCCGACACCGGTGGGGCCGAGGAACAGGAAGCTGCCGATGGGCCGCCGGGGGCTCGCGAGCCCGGCGCGGGAGCGCAGTACGGCATCGGCGACCACGGCGACGGCCTCCTCCTGGCCGACCACCCGCTGGTGCAGATGCTCCTCCAGGCCCAGCAGCCGCTCCTTCTCCTCCTCGGTGAGCCGGCTGACCGGGATGCCGGTCTGCCGGGACACCACCTCGGCGACGGCCTCCGCCGTCACCTCCAGGTCCTGCCCCTCGTCGGCCCGGTCGCCGCCGCTGGCCTCCTCGATCCGCTGCCTCAGCTCGCCGATCCGGTCGCGCAGCTGCTTGGCCTGCTCGTAGTCCTCGTCCGCGACCGCCTGGTCCTTGTCCCGGGCCAGCTGCTCCACCTCGCGCTCCATCGCGCGTACGTCCGTGCCCTTGGTGCGCGCGCCGAGCCGCACCCGCGCGCCCGCCTGGTCGATCAGGTCGATCGCCTTGTCCGGCAGCCGCCGGTCGGTGAGATACCGGTCGGACAGCTCCACGGCGGCGGTCAGCGCCTCGTCGGTGTAGCGGACCTGGTGGTGGGCCTCGTACCGGTCGCGCAGGCCGCGCAGGATCTCGAGGGTGTCCTCGGTCGTCGGCTCCGGCACCAGGATCGGCTGGAACCGGCGTGCCAGCGCCGCGTCCTTCTCGATCCGGCGGAACTCCTCCAGCGTGGTCGCGCCCACGATGTGCAGCTCGCCCCGGGCCAGCGCGGGCTTGAGGATGTTGCCGGCGTCCATCGCACCGCCCTCGCCGCCGGAGCCCGCGCCCACGACGGTGTGCAGCTCGTCGATGAACACGATCAGCCGGCCGGAGTGGGCGCGGATCTCCTCCACGATGTTGTTCAGCCGCTCCTCGAAGTCCCCGCGGTAGCGGGTGCCGGCGACCACGCCGGTCAGGTCCAGGGCGACGACGCGGCGGGCGGCCAGCACATCCGGCACGTCCCCGTCGGCGATGCGCTGCGCGAGCCCCTCCACGACGGCCGTCTTGCCGACCCCGGCGTCCCCGATGAGGACGGGGTTGTTCTTGCCGCGCCGGGACAGCACCTCGATGGTCTGCTCGATCTCGTTGTCCCGGCCGATCACCGGATCGATCCGGCCCTCCCGGGCCAGGTCGGTCAGATCGCGGCCGTACTTGTCCAGGGTGGGCGTGCCGGTGGCCCGCTGCCGCTCGGTGCGCGGCTGGGTGCTCTCCGGGGCCTCCGGCGGGAGCGCGCCCGCCGAGAAGCGGGCCGCGTTCAGGATGTGCCCGGCGGCCGAGTCCGGGTTGGCGGCGAGCGCGCTCAGCACATGCTCGGGGCCGATGTACCCGGCGCCGCTCGCCCGCGCCATGTCGTGCGCGTCCAGCAGGGCCCGCTTGACGGCGGGGGTCAGCGACAGCGAGGTCGGCGGCGGCACCTCGCCCGGCGGATGCAGCACCGGCCCGGCGCGGTCGTCGATCTCCGTCGCCAGCGAGTCGGGGTCGGCGCCCGCGCGGGTCAGCAGTGAGCGGGTGGGCTCGCTCTGCGCGGCCGCCCGCAGCAGATGCTGGGTGTCCAGGTCCCGGCTGCCGTGTTCGGCGGCGTACAGGGCGGCCCCGCGGACCAGTTCCCGGGCCGGCTGGCTGAGCAGGCGGCCGATGTCGATGTGGCGCGGCGTACCCCGGGCTCCGCCGGTTCCGCCGAAGAAGCGGGCCAGGAATTCACCGAAGGGGTCAGGAGGGTAGCCGTTGGTCATGGCGTTCCGTTCCTTCGCAGGGGCTGGCTCCGCCGGGTAACCCGGGGCTGGGGTGCTCATGCCCACGATGACATGATCCGTGGGGGGTGGCATGTGGGAGTCGTCCCCCTCAGGGAGTCGTCCCCCTCAGGGAGGCGTTCCCCTCAGGGAGGCGTTCCCCTCAGGGAGTCGTCCCCCTCAGGGAGCCGTCCGCGCCGTGAGGACCCTGGGGCCCGACTCGGTGACGGCCACCGTGTGCTCCGCGTGGGCCGCCCGGGAGCCGTCGGCCGTGCGCAGGGTCCAGCCGTCGTCCGCCTCGTAGTAGGCGTCCTTGCCGCCGGCGATCAGCATGGGCTCGATGGCGAGGACCATTCCGGGGCGCAGGGGCAGGCCCCGGCCGGGGCGGCCCTCGTTCGGGACGTCGGGTTCCTCGTGCATCCGGCGGCCGATGCCGTGGCCGCCGAAGCCCTGCGGGATGCCGTAGCCGGCGCTGCGGCAGACCCGGCCGACCGCGTGCGCGATGTCGCCGATGCGGTTGCCCACGACGGCCGCCTCGATGCCGGCCGCGAGCGCCTGTTCGGCCGCCTCGACCAGGCGCAGGTCCGCCGGGCGCGGGCGGCCCACGACGAGGCTGAGCGCCGAGTCGCCCACCCACCCGTCCAGCTCGGCGCCGCAGTCGACGGAGAGCAGATCGCCGTCGCGGAGCCGGTACCGGGTGGGGACGCCGTGCACGATCGCGTCGTTCACCGAGGCGCAGATCACCGCGGGGAAGGGGGTCGGCGCGAAGGAGGGCCGGTAGCCGAGGAAGGGGGAGGACGCCCCGGCCTCGCGCAGCACCTCCCGTGCGACCTCGTCCAGCTCCAGCAGGGACACGCCCACGGCCGCGGCCTTCCGTACGGCCGTCAGGGCGCGGGCGACGACCTGGCCCGCGGCGTGCATCGCGTCGATCGATGTGTCTGTCTTCAGCTCCACCATGCCAATTAATATACCGGTATTTGAATGGGGGTGACGCCTGGTGGCCGCGGCGGCCGGTATTAGAATCGGGCTCATGGTGCGCACCCCTCTCACTCCCGAAGAGCGCGAACGCGGTGAGCGGCTCGGGCTGCTGCTGCGCGAGGCGCGCGGCGGGCGGAGCATGGCCGAGATCGCCGCCGCGGCCGGTGTCTCCGCCGAGACGCTGCGCAAGATCGAGACGGGCCGGGCGCCGACGCCGGCGTTCTTCACCGTCGCCGCGCTGGCCCGGGTGCTCGGGCTGTCCATGGACGAACTGATCGCCCGCTGCGCCCTGGTGGGCGTCTGACGCGCAGCCGCCGGCACCTTGTGATGAGAGGTCCGCTCGCTGCCGGAAAACTCTGCGTAGCAACGCCGTAACACAACTGGTGTTGCCTACCGAGCGGAGTGCTGGCGGTCGGGCGGGAGCTGGGCGATGGCTGTGGATCAACTCCCCGCTGAGGTGCGGGAGTTCGTGAGCTACCTGGACGCCCTCGTGGCGCGCCTCGACCGCGCCGCGGGCTGGAACGCGGTCTTCTGGCAGCGCGACCCCGAGGGCATGCAGGCCTGCCTCGACGGCCGTGAGATGCCGCCGTGGGACGTGGTGGAGGCGCTGCTCCAGGACCTGGGCCTGAGGTACGGCGCCGCCGTCGCCGCGGCCGAGGGGGAGCGGGCCCGCGCGCTGCACGCCGCCGCGCTCGACGCGTACGACGCCCGGCCCGGCGCCCGGGACGCCCTCGCCGACCGCCTCGACGTCATGCTCCGCGAACAGCGGTACGCCGCCGAACGCCAGGCCGTCCTGAGTCGCCGGCTGTCCACGGCGAACACCGCGGAAGAGGCCGAGTCCCTCCGCCAGGACCTCGCCTGGGCCCATGACGACCACACCCGCGCCACCGCCCGCTGCGCGGAACTGCGCGCCCGCATCGCCCAGGTGGACCGCCGCGAGCTGGCCGTCGTGACGGCGGATTCTCAGGTGCCCCCGTCCGCCGCGTCCCAGGTTTCCCGCCTTCGGCAGCCCGCGTCCGCCCAGCCGCTCGGCCCCGACGCGCACGGCTTCCCGCCCTCCGCGTCGCTCGCGGCCCCCGGTGTCTTTGCCGGCCGGACGGCAGGCGCTCCCACGCCGGAGGCCGCGCCGGGCGGGAAGGGGCGGAAGCGCCGGCGGGGCAGTGCCCGGTTCGCCGGGGTGGGGGAGGGGGAGGACCAGCCGGTGGTCGTGCCGCGGGCCGGAGGGCCGGCGGACGGCGGGCGTACGCCGCGAGGGGCCCGGTTCGCCGGTGCCGCCGAGCCGGCCGAGCCGGCCGAACCGGTGTCCGTGGCGCCGGTGGACGCCGGGGCGCACGAGGCCGTCGCCGAAACCGTGCTGCTGCTCGCGCGGCTCCGGGACGAGGGACGCAGCGGGGAGGCCCACGTCTTACTGGTGGAGGCCGCGCAGTGGCCCGCCGGCCGGTTCCCGCTGCTCGCGGACGCCCTGCGGCACGCCGGTCTCGGCGCCGACTGGGCCACCCTGCTGTGGGAGGCCGCCGCGCTGCCCGCCGAGCGGCTGGTCGCCGTCGCCGACGCGCTCGCCGGTGCCGGGTGGGAGGCCGACGGGGAGCGGATGCTGCGGCAGGGCGTGGCCCGCCCGGCGGCGGAGATAGGGGCGGCCGTCCTGCATCTGGAGGAGGCCGGGCGGCGGCGCGACGTGCTGGCCCTGCTGGACGCCTATGTCCGGGTCCGCTCCCCGGAGGAGGCCGCCCGCAGCGTCGCCGCGGACCCGCGCCGGCTCGTGCCGCTGCTGCTCCAGGCCGCGCGGGCCGTCTCCGAGGAGCGGCACTGGGACCTCGTGCACGCCCTGCGCGTCGCCGGACACACCCCGTGACCGGCGCACGGTGGTGTCGTCCTGGTCTGCCCCGGTTGCGCCCCCGCCACGGGGTCGTACGGTCACCCGCAGGAGTGTGAAACGAGATCGACCCAGCGGGTTGGCGACGATGGTCTTGGCAAGGACCGTCCGGAGGCTTACGTTCGTCCCTCTACGGGCCGTTTCTACGTGCGTAGAGGCTCTGACGTCCCGTCGAAGGAGCAGCTCATGGCCAACGTCGTACGAGCCGCACTGGTCCAGGCCACCTGGACCGGCGACACCGAGTCCATGGTGGCGAAACACGAGGAGCACGCCCGCGAGGCGGCCCGCCGGGGCGCGAAGATCATCGGGTTCCAGGAAGTCTTCAACTCCCCCTACTTCTGCCAGGTGCAGCAGCCCGAGCACTACCGCTGGGCCGAGCCGGTGCCCGACGGGCCGACCGTCCGCCGGATGCGGGACCTCGCGCGCGAGACCGGCATGGTGATCGTCGTACCGGTCTTCGAGGTCGAGCAGTCCGGGTTCTACTACAACACCGCCGCGGTGATCGACGCCGACGGCCGCTACCTCGGCAAGTACCGCAAGCACCACATCCCGCAGGTCAAGGGCTTCTGGGAGAAGTACTACTTCCGGCCCGGCAACCTCGGCTGGCCGGTCTTCGACACGGCCGTCGGCAAGGTCGGCGTCTACATCTGCTACGACCGGCACTTCCCGGAGGGCTGGCGGCAACTGGGACTCAACGGCGCCCAGTTGGTCTACAACCCCTCCGCCACCCACCGTGGCCTGTCCGCGCACCTGTGGCAGCTGGAGCAGCCCGCCGCGGCCGTCGCCAACGAGTACTTCGTCGCCGCCATCAACCGGGTGGGCCAGGAGGAGTACGGCGACAACGACTTCTACGGCACCAGCTACTTCGTCGACCCGCGCGGACAGTTCGTCGGCGACGTCGCCGACGACAAGAGCGAGGAACTCCTCGTCCGCGACCTCGACTTCGGCCTCATCGAGGACGTGCGGCAGCAGTGGGCCTTCTACCGCGACCGCCGCCCCGACGCCTACGAAGGGCTGGTACAGCCGTGAACGACCTCTACTCCCGTCACCGCCGGGTACTGCCCGACTGGCTCGCCCTCTACTACGACGACCCGATCGAGATCACCCATGGCGAGGGCCGTCACGTGTGGGACTCCGCCGGGAACCGGTACCTCGACTTCTTCGGCGGCATCCTGACCACCATGACCGCCCACGCGCTGCCCGAGGTCACCAAGGCGGTCGGCGAGCAGGCCGGCCGGATCCTGCACTCCTCGACCCTCTACCTCAACCGGCCGATGGTCGAACTCGCCGAGCGCATCGCCCAGGTGAGCGGCATCCCCGACGCCCGCGTCTTCTTCACCACCTCCGGCACCGAGGCCAACGACACCGCCCTGCTGCTGGCCACCGCCTACCGGCGCAGCAACACCATCCTCGCGATGCGCAACAGCTACCACGGCCGCTCCTTCAGCACCGTCGGCATCACCGGCAACCGCGGCTGGTCCCCGACCTCGCTGTCCCCGCTCCAGACGCTGTACGTCCACGGCGGCGTCCGCAGCCGGGGGCCGTACGCCGAGCTGGACGACCCGGCGTTCATCGACGCCTGCGTGGCCGACCTGAAGGACCTGCTGGGCCACACCCGGCCGCCCGCCGCGCTGATCGCCGAGCCCGTCCAGGGCGTCGGCGGCTTCACCTCCCCGCCCGACGGGCTGTACGCGGCCTTCCGCGAGGTGCTGAGCGAGCACGGGATCCTGTGGATCGCCGACGAGGTGCAGACCGGCTGGGGCCGCACCGGCGAGCACTTCTGGGGCTGGCAGGCGCACGCCCGCAGCGGCCCGCCCGACATCGTCACCTTCGCCAAGGGCATCGGCAACGGCATGTCCGTCGGCGGTGTCATCGCCCGCGCCGAGATCATGAACTGCCTCGACGCCAACAGCATCTCGACCTTCGGCGGCACCCAGATCACCATGGCCGCCGCCCTCGCCAACCTCACCTATCTGCTGGAGCACGACCTCCAGGGCAACGCCCGGCGCGTCGGCGGACTGCTCATCGAGCGGCTGCGGGCCATCGCCGCCCCGCTGCCCGGCGTGCGCGAGGTGCGCGGGCGCGGGCTGATGATCGGCGTCGAGCTGGTACGGCCCGGCACGGACGAGCCCGACCCGCGGGCGGCGGCCGCGGTGCTGGAGGCCTGCCGGGACGGCGGGCTGCTCATCGGCAAGGGCGGCGGCCACAACACCAGCGCGCTGCGCATCGCCCCGCCGCTGTCGCTGACCGTCGCCGAGGCCGAGGAGGGGGCGGCGATTCTGGAGCAGGCGCTGCGCAGGACGTACTAGACGAAAGAGCAGGTGCACAGCCATGACCACCCTCTCGGAGCCCCTGAGCGACCACCAGCCGTCCCCCGGACCCGCCCTGTCCGTGCGCCAGGTGCTGACGCTGGAACGGGTGCTCGCCGGGGAGCCCGAGGTGGTGGCCGGCGCCGCGGGGCTCGACCGGGCGGTGCGCTGGGTGCATGTCGCCGAGGCCGCCGACGTCGGGGTGATGCTCAGCGGCGGCGAGATGGTCCTCACCACCGGGGTGCTCCTCGCCGGTGACGAGGCCCGGCAGGCCGAGTACATCCAGTCCCTGCACCGCGCGGAGGCCGCCGCCGTGGTGCTCGGCCTCGGGCGGGCCTTCCCGGCGCCGCCGGAGGTGATGCGCCGGGCCGCCGAGCGCTGCGGGCTGCCCCTGGTCGTCCTCCACCGGCCGTTCCCCTTCGCGGAGCTGACCGAGGAGGTGCAGTCCCGGCTGGTACGGCGGAAGTTCGCCGCCGTCAGCCTCTCGGAGACGGTACGGACCGCGCTCACCGGACTGATCACGGCCGGCGCCCCGCTCCAGCGGCTGCTGGACGAGGTCGCCCGGCACAGCGGCTGTCCGGTCGTCGTCACCAACCTCGCCCACCGCGTCCTCGCCACGGCGGGGGAGCGGTCCGCGGTGGACGACGTGCTGCGCGACTGGGAGCGGATCGCCCGGCAGGCCGGGGCCGGCGCCGGCCCCGGCTGGATCAGCGCCGGGCTGGGCGGCCGCGGGGAGCGCTGGGGCCGGCTGCTGTTGTGCGGCTACCGGGGCGAGACGGCGACCGGACGGCTGCTCGCCGACCGGGCCGCCGAGGCGCTGGTCCTGCACCGCATGCTGGGCGGCGGCTCCGCGCACAGCTGGGAGGAGCAGTCCGCGCAGAGCCTGCTGACCGACCTCGTCTCCGGGGTGGTACCCGCCCGGCAACTGCTGCCCAGGGCCCGGGCGGCCGGGCTGCCGGTCAACCGGCGCACCTTCGTCCCGCTCGTCGTGCCCGGCGCCGATCCGGCCGAACTCGACCGGCTGCTGCGGGTGCTGGGGCTGCCCGGACTCGTCGCCGAGCTGGCCGGCGGTGCCGTCGCCGTGCTGCTCAGCCTCGCCCGCGACCAGCACGCCGAGACGCTCACCGCACACCTGGCGGCCCGCTGGCGCGGCGGCCCCGGGGCCGGGTCCGCCGTGATCGCCGCCGCCGCTGCCCGCACCTGCTGGGACGACGTGCCCGAAGGGCTGCGCGAGGCCCGGCATGTCGCCGACGCCGTCGCCGACTTTGCCGCCGCCCTCGACCTGCCCGCCGTGGTCCGGCTCAAGGACGTCCATCTGCGCGGGCTGATCCGGCTGCTGCGCGACGACCCGCAGGTGCAGTCCTTCGCCGAACGGGAGCTGGACGGGCTGCTCGGCGACGCCGAACCGGAACTCCTCGGCGTGCTGCGGACCTACCTCGCCACCGGCCGCAACAAGTCCCGCACCGCCCAGCTCCACCATGTCTCCCGGCCCGCGCTCTACCGCCGCCTGGAAGCGATACAGGCCCGCCTCGGCGTCGACCTGGACGACTTCGAACAGGCGGCCTCCGTGCACATCGCGCTGCTCGCGCATGATGCGCAACACCGGTGAAAGCATGCTGCGCAACACCGGTGAAACCTGCAACGACCTGGGAAAACGGCGGTGAAACATGGGCCTTGAAACACGTGACACGGTGACACGCGGCAGGCCCGCACCCGTGACACGCTGCCCGTCGAACGCCCCGCCCGGACTTCCTACGCTCACGGCACACCGAGCTACCGGAGGTCCCGATGAGCCGAGTGATCCGTGCCGCGCTGTTCCAGACCGCCTGGACCGGCGACAAGGAATCCATGATCCAGGTGCACGAGCAGGCGGCCCGCGACGCCGCCGCCCAGGGCGCCCAGGTCCTCTGCTTCCAGGAGCTGTTCTACGGCCCCTACTTCTGCCAGGTGCAGGACAAGGCCTTCTACGAGTACGCCGAGCGGATCCCCGACGGCCCGACCGTCCGGCGGTTCCAGAGCCTCGCCCGCGAACTGGGCATCGTCCTGGTGCTGCCGATGTACGAGGAGGAACAGCCCGGCGTCCTCTACAACACCGCCGCCGTGATCGACGCGGACGGCTCCTACCTCGGCAAGTACCGCAAGACCCACATCCCCCAGGTGCAGGGGTTCTGGGAGAAGTTCTACTTCCGTCCCGGCAACAGCGGCTGGCCCGTCTTCGACACGGCCGTGGGCAGGATCGGCGTCTACATCTGCTACGACCGCCACTTCCCGGAGGGCTGGCGGGCACTGGGTCTCGCCGGTGCCGAGATCGTCTTCAACCCCTCGGCCACCTCGCGGGGTCTGTCCCGCTACCTCTGGCAGCTGGAACAGCCGGCGGCGGCCGTCGCCAACGAGTACTTCGTCGGCGCGATCAACCGGGTCGGCGTGGAGGACCTGGGCGACAACGACTTCTACGGCACCACCTACTTCGTCGACCCGGAGGCCCGGTTCGTCGGCGAGGTGGCGAGCGACAAGGAGACCGAACTGGTCGTCCGCGACCTGGACCTGGCCACCCTCCGCGAGGTCCGGGACCGCTGGCAGTTCTACCGGGACCGGGCGCCGGGGGCGTACACGCCGCTGACCGCGCCCTGAGCGCAGCCGAGTCGACCGAGGGAGCAGCATGAGCAGCCGTACCGTCATCCGCGGTGGTCTCGTCATCACCGCCTCGGACGAGATCCACGCCGACGTCCTGGTCGAGGACGGCCGCGTCGCCGCCCTCGCGGCGTCCGGCACCCCCGCCGCCGCGGCCTTCACCGCCGACCGCGTCATCGACGCCACCGGGAAGTACGTCATCCCGGGCGGTGTCGACGCCCACACCCATATGGAGCTGCCGTTCGGCGGCACCTACGCCTCCGACACCTTCGAGACCGGCACCCGCGCCGCCGCCTGGGGCGGTACGACGACCATCGTGGACTTCGCGGTGCAGACCGTCGGCCGCACCCTGCGCGAGGGCCTGGACACCTGGCACGCCAAGGCCGAGGGCAACTGTGCGATCGACTACGCCTTCCACATGATCGTCTCCGATGTGAACGAGGAGACGCTCAAGGAGATGGATCTGCTGGTCGAGGAGGGCGTCACCTCGTTCAAGCAGTTCATGGCGTATCCCGGTGTCTTCTACAGCGACGACGGCCAGATCCTGCGCGCCATGCAGCGCTCCGCCGACAACGGCGGACTGATCATGATGCACGCCGAGAACGGCATCGCCATCGACGTCCTGGTCGAGCAGGCCCTCGCCCGGGGCGAGACCGACCCGCGCTACCACGGCGAGGTCCGCAAGGCCCTGCTGGAGGCCGAGGCCACCCACCGCGCCATCCGGCTCGCCCAGGTCGCGGGCGCCCCGCTCTACGTGGTGCACGTCTCGGCGATGGAGGCGGTCGCCGAGCTGGCCCGCGCCCGCGACGACGGACTGAACGTCTTCGGCGAGACCTGCCCGCAGTACCTCTTCCTGTCCACCGACAACCTCGCCGAACCCGGTTTCGAGGGCGCCAAGTACGTCTGCTCGACCCCGCTGCGGCCCAAGGAGCACCAGGCCAGACTGTGGCAGGGGCTGCGCACCAACGACCTCCAGGTGGTCTCCACCGACCACTGCCCCTTCTGCTTCACCGGCCAGAAGGACCTGGGCCGCGGCGACTTCTCCAAGATCCCCAACGGGCTGCCGGGCGTGGAGAACCGCATGGACCTGCTCCACCAGGCCGTGGTCGACGGGCACATCTCCCGCCGCCGCTGGATCGAGATCGCCTGCGCCACCCCGGCCCGGATGTTCGGTCTGTACCCGAAGAAGGGCACCATCGCCCCGGGCGCCGACGCCGACATCGTGATCTACGACCCGCACACCGAGCAGGTCATGTCCGCGCAGACCCACCACATGAACGTGGACTACTCGGCGTACGAGGGCAGGCGCACCACCGGCCGGGTGGAGACCGTGCTCTCGCGCGGCGAACTCGTCATCGACCAGCGGGAGTACACCGGGCACGCCGGGCACGGTGCCTTCACCCCGCGCTCCACCTGTCAGTACCTCAACTAGGAGAGGCGCCCATGGACTTCGGACTCGTCCTTCAGACCGACCCGCCGGCCTCCCGGGTCGTCAGCCTGATGAAGCGCGCCGAGCGCAACGGCTTCACCCACGGCTGGACCTTCGACTCGGCGGTGCTCTGGCAGGAACCGTTCGTGATCTACAGTCAGATCCTGGCGAACACGGAGAGGCTGAAGGTCGGCCCGATGGTCACCAACCCGGGCACCCGCACCTGGGAGGTCACCGCGTCCACCTTCGCCACCCTCAACGACATGTTCGGCAACCGCACCGTCTGCGGCATCGGCCGGGGCGACTCCGCGATGCGGGTCGCGGGCCGCAAGCCCAACACGCTCGCCCGGATCAGCGAGGCCATGAAGGTGATCCGGGCCCTCGGCCGCGGCGAGGAGGCCGACCTGGGCGGCACGAAGATCCGCTTCCCGTGGATCGGGCCGGGCGCCGAACTCCCGGTCTGGATGGCCGCGTACGGTCCGAAGGCGCTGAAGATGGCGGGGGAGGAGGCCGACGGCTTCATCCTCCAGCTGGCCGACCTGTACCTCACCGAGTACATGGTGAAGGCGGTCAAGGACGCCGCCGCGGCGGCCGGCCGGGACCCCGGCGAGGTCACCGTCTGCGTGGCCGCACCCGCCTATGTCACCGCCGACGACTCGCCCGAGGCCCTCGCCCACGCCCGGGAGCAGTGCCGCTGGTTCGGCGGCATGGTCGGCAACCATGTGGCCGACCTGGTGGCCAAGTACGGCGAGCACTCCGCCCAGGTCCCCGAGGAACTCACCGAGTACATCAAGGCCCGACAGGGCTACGACTACGCCCACCACGGGCGCAGCGGCAACCCGGACACCGCGTTCGTGCCGGACGAGATCGTGGACCGGTTCTGCCTCGTCGGCCCGGCCGAGCGGCACATCGAGAAGCTGAACAGGCTGCGCGAGCTGGGCGTCGACCAGTTCGCCGTGTACGACATGCACGACGCGCAGGAGGCCACCATCGACGCCTACGGCTCCCAGGTGATCCCCGCCGTCAACTCCTGATCCGCTGCGGCGCGTCGACCCCCCACGCTCCTCGCCTCATGGTCTCCCCTCCCCGCCGTCCCCGGGGAGGGGGCTGGTGCCCGCACGGCCTCTCTCGTCCCGCCTCCCCGATTGGCCAGCCCATGACCGACACCGTCCCTCCGGCCATATCCGCATCCGGCCAGGTCACCCTCCCCGACGGGCGCGTGGAACTCGCTCCTGACACCCCGCCGCCCAGCGGCCCGTACGCCAACGAGGACCTGCTCCCGGTCCCGGTGGCGAAGCGCACCTGGACGACGTACAACTTCTCCGCGCTGTGGGTCGGCATGGCCCACAACACCGCCTCCTGGACCCTCGCCTCCGGGCTGATCGCGGTGGGCATGGACTGGAGACAGGCCGTGTTCACCATCGCCCTCGCCAACCTGGTCGTGCTGGTGCCGATGCTGCTGACCGGGCACGCCGGCCCCAAGTACGGCATCCCGTTCCCGGTCTTCGCCCGCGCCTCCTTCGGGGTGCGCGGCGCCAACCTGCCCGCGCTGGTACGGGCGTTGGTGGCATGCGGCTGGTTCGGCATCCAGACCTGGATCGGCGGCGAGGCCATCTACTTCCTCGCCGGCAAGCTGATCGGCGACAGCTGGGCGAACGCGGCGCACCTCGGCGGCCACCCCTGGACCATGTGGCTGTCCTTCGCGCTCTTCTGGGCGCTCCAGGTCGCGATCATCTACCGGGGCATGGAGACCATCCGCCGCTTCGAGAACTGGGCCGCGCCGTTCGTCCTCGTCGGCGCGTTCGTGATGCTGTGGTGGATGAGCGAGAAGGCGGGCGGCGTCGGCCCGCTGTTCGACCAGCCGTCGAAGCTCGGCTGGGGCAAGGACTTCTGGAAGCTGTTCGCGCCCTCCCTCATGGGCATGATCGGCTTCTGGTCGACGCTGTCCCTGAACATCCCCGACTTCACCCGCTACGGCCGCAGCCAGCGCGCCCAGACCTGGGGCCAGGCGCTGGGCCTGCCCACCACGATGACCCTGTTCGCCTTCCTCTCCGTGCTGGTCACCTCCGGCTCCCAGGCCGTGTACGGCACACCGGTCTGGGACCCGGTGCAGCTCGCCGCGAAGACCGACAACGCGGTGGGCCTGCTCTACGCCCTGGTCACGGTGCTGGTCGCCACCCTCTCGGTGAACATCGCGGCGAACCTGGTCTCCCCGGCCTTCGACTTCTCCAACATGGCGCCCAGAAAGGTCGGTTTCCGCACCGGAGCGCTGATCACCGCCGTACTCGCCGTGCTGATCCTGCCCTGGAAGCTGTACTCCGACCCGCAGGGCTACATCTTCACCTGGCTCGGTCTGGTCGGCGGTCTGCTCGGCACCGTCGCGGGCATCCTCGTCGCCGACTACTGGATCCTGCGCCGCACCCGGCTCGACCTCGCCGACCTGTACCGCGCGGGCGGCCGCTACTGGTACGCGGGCGGCTGGAACTGGCGGGCGGTCGCGGCCTTCCTGGCGGGCGGTGTCCTCGCCGTCGGCGGGGCCAGCTTCAAGCCCCTGATCGACGGCCGCCCCATCCCCGCCCTGTCCGCCCTCGCCGACTACGGCTGGGCGGTCGGCCTCGGCACCTCCCTGGTGCTGTACCTGGGGCTGACCCTGCTCACCGGCCGCGGCCGGCCGGACGGTCAGGACGACACCGCACCGGCCGTGCCCGCGTCCCGGTCCGACGCCGGCCACACATAGGGCTCCAGGTGCTGGGCGGTCTGACCGTGCCGGGCTACGGCCGGCGCCGGTATACCGCCGTACGCATGTGGACCGGGTACGAGGAGGCGCTGGTCCGGTACGGCCTGGAGATCTGCCGGGTCTGGCGGGGGCAGGGCCACCATGACAGCTGCGCCGCCTCGCTGGTCGCGCGGTTCGCCGACGGTCGGGCGGGCGCCCGCGTGTGCGGCAGCCCGCGCTCGCCGCCGCGGGCGAGCTGCCGCCCCGGCTGGGTGACGAAGACTTCCGTCGCAGCCATCGGTCCGCGCTGGTCCGCGAGGACCCTCACTTCTACGCCGGGGAGTTCGCCGGGATGCCGGACGATCTGCCCGGGGAGCGTCGGCCGTACGGCCCGCCGCCCCTTCAGCGCCGAGTGCCCCGCGCGGGAGCGGCCGAACCCTCGAGCGCCGACGGGCGGTCAGCGGGCCAGTGCGCCGACCGCGGCCCGGGCCGCCTTGATCGCCCCGGTGTTGATCACGTCCGTGCTCGGGGCCTTCTTGGTCTCGAAGTCGCTGCCGCTGTAGGTGATGATCACCAGGGCGTTGGAGATCCGGGCCATCACCACCCCCTCCCGGGTCTGCTGCTTGTCCTCCGTGGTGAGGTCCACGATCGAGTACGCGCTGTCCCCGAGGCCCGGTACGGTCCCGCCGCCGCTCTTCTCCTGCACCCGCTGCTGGTACTCCTGCCGCGCCTCCTGCTCCGACGCGCCGATCTCGAACGAGACGTCCAGCCAGCGGTAGTCGTAGCCGTCCAGCGCGTTCCAGGAGCAGGTGCGGCGCAGCTGGGGGTCGGTCGACGGGATCTCCTTGCCGGTCGTCTTCGCGCCGGGCACCAGCGACGTGACCAGGGCGGCGGGCAGGCTGGTGCAGGGGGCGGGCGCGGTGTCGTACGCCTTCGCCTTCGCCGCCGCGCTGGACGGCGGGGCCGCGGCGGAGGTCGCGCCGGGTGCCGGCCGGCCCTGCTGCTGCGCGGCGGAGGGCGGTGCGGCCGGGCCCGACGACAGTGCCCAGCCGGCGCAGGCGAGGACCGCGACCGGCGTCAGACGCGCGGTGAGGGCGAGCGGCAGAGGAAGAGAACGCACGGCGCACTTCTCGTGGGGGAGGGGGCGTTGGAAGGTGTCCGTGGGGTGGACGGGGACGACAGTGTCACACGACCGCCTGTGGGCGGAAGTGCCAACGCGCTGTGTGCGCGGGCGGTCACGGCAGCGCGTTCACGACGTACTGATTGACCCGTTATGTTCCTCCAGTTGGCGACGGGCGCCGATCTCGCTCGGGTACGCGCGGACGGCGAGGGCGGCCAGGAGCCGGCCCGCGCACCAGGCCGCGAACGCGGGCAGGACCGGCGCCGCGAGCAGCAGCGGCACGACACCCGCCCGGGACCAGTTCCCGGCCCGGCCGGTCGCCGCCCGCTTCGCCGCGCGGACCTCGCCCGGCGCCGGCGGGTCCAGCCGTTGCCGCCGCAGTGCGCGGCGCTGACCGACCCAGCCATGGACCAGGGCCGCGCAGGACGCGACCGCCTGGACGGCGTCCCACGCCCGGCGCACCCGCGGCGGCAGGTCGCTGCGCGGCACGCCGAGATACAGCCGCAGGGCGACATAGCAGAAGAAGGCCAGGACCGTGAGCAGGAGGACGGCGCCGCCGGCGCGGCGCAGCCAGTAGCGTGCCCCGCGCCGGTACCAGGTGGTCCCGAGGCCCGGCAGCGCCGGGACGGTCACGGGAGCCGCGGGCGGGGTCGAGGGGCGGTGCGGGGTCATGGACGGGTGGAGTGCGCCTCGAGCCAGCGGCGGGCGCCGACCTCGCTGGGGTACTCGCGCACGGTCGTCCAGGCCGCCAGCCAGCCCACGAGGTACGCGGCGAACGCCGGCATGACGGGGGCGGCGAGCAGCACCAGCCCGCGCCCCAGGGCGATCCGGCCCGGGACGCGCCGGTCGTGGGCGCGTTTGGCCCGGAGCGTCTCCTCGGGGGTCGGCGGGTCCGCCAGCGCCGCGCGGTGGCCCCGGCGCTGCGCCACCCAGCCCCACACCAGGGTCACGGCGGACGCCGCCGCCTGCACCCCGTCCCACACGACCCGCGCGGTGGCCGGCAGCAGATCCCGGACCCCCGCGTACAGGCCCAGCGCGAACAGGCAGAACATGGCCATGGCGAACACGATGAAGACCGTCGTACGGGCCCGGCACAGCCAGTAGCGCGTGCCGCGCTCGTACCACGTCCGGCCCAGTTTCGGCAGGGCGGGGACGGGGACGGAGAACCCCGGGGCGGGGGCCTCAGAAGATACTCGTGACGCCATGCCAGACATCCTTCGCCAGTCGCTTTCCGTCGTCGACGGTCTCCGTGGCGACGTGCTTGGTGCCGGTCAGCACGCCACCGACCACCCCGTGGTCGTGAATGTCCTCGCTCCAGTGCTCGTGGAAGGCGTGGTCGAGGACCGAGGTCGAGACGATCACCGTGCCGACCCCGACCGCGGCGACGGCGGCGGCACCCTCGACGGGCAGGGCCGCGGTGATCGCCGCACCGGCGGCCAGTCCACCGAGCGCGACGCCGCCGTCCACGACGACGGAGTGCTGCCAGGACCAGCCCTTGTCATGGTCGTCCTTGGCCTCGATCAGCCCGCAGGCGGCCGCCGCGGCCACGTCCAGCACCGGCAGCTCCTTCAGGGCGTCCGGCAGCGCCTCCAGCCCCCTGCCCAGGCGCAGCGCGTCCGCGGCGTCGGCCAGCTTCACGTTCAGGGCACGGTCGTACGGCAGCTTGCTGCTGCCGCTGTCGGCGCGGGCGATGTCCCGCTCCAGCGAGTCCACCTTGGTGACCGCGTCGCGGTAGGCGCTCTTGGCCGGCAGGTCGTCGGGCAGCCGGCGGCCCTGCTGCTGGAACACCCTTCGCTCGGCGCGGAGTTGCTTCTTCGCGGCCTGTGCCTCGGCCCTGGCCGCGTCGATGTGCTGGCGGGCCTCGATACCGCCCGCCCGGGCGTCCTCGGCGTCGTACGCGTACAGCCCGCGCAGCGCGTCGTACAGGGTGACCTTGTCCCCGGGGGAGACCGAGTCGTCCTTCGAGGTCACCTTGTCGTACAGCCCCTGCAACTGCTTCGCCGCGACCAGCCGTGCGTGCTGGGCGGTGTGCAGGATCTCGTCGCGTGCCGTGGCGTACTCGTCCAGCGCCGCGACGGCCTTGTGGTCGTCCGCGGTCGGCGGGTTGGCCGTCGTCATCGGCAGCGGCGCGCCCCGGGGGCCCGTCGGCACCCCCTTGCGGGCCGCGACGTCCTCCGCGTTCTGAAGGGACGCCTCGCACGTGGCCAGCGCGTCGGCGAGGGTCTGGAGGATCTCGCCGGCCGCGTGCACCAGTTCGGCGAAGCCGCCGGCGGCCAGCGCGTCCTCGCTCCACTTGGCGCGGAAGGCCTCGGCCGCCTCGCCCTTCCAGCTCGCGTCGTCGACCAGCTTGTCGACGGCGCTGCCGATCGGCCTGACCACGCCGTCGAGCTTGTCCTTGGCGTTCTTGTACGTCTCGGCCATCGTGCGCAGCCCGCCGATGTCACCGCCGACCCAGCTGTCACTCATCCGTGCTCACCCGTCAGCTCTCAGCCCATCAGGTCTTCGAAGACACCGTGGACGTCCACGTCGTGCCGGTGGAAGGAGTCCCGCGCGTACGCCACCTTGTCGCCGTGGTCGTCCAGCCGGTCGGCCATGCCGATGTGCAGGGCGACGATGAGGTCGGCGACCTCCTTGATGGCCGAGTCCAGCCCCGGATCGCCGCTGCCGGCCACGGCGGGGGCCACGTCGGCGTGCAGCGCACGGTAGTCGCGGGCCTGGGTGTGGAACGTCTTCGCCATCGTCGACAGGTCGTCGTAGATCACCGTGAAGTCGGTCATGGCGTGCGCACCTCCCGTGCGTAGGCGGCCAGGTCGGCCGGTTCCCAGTGGTGGCGGCCGGCCGGCACCCGCGGGTCCACCAGCACGGTGACGCCCTGGGCGCGCACGCCCTCGGCCAGCGGGCCGAGCGAGGCGGCGACCCACGGCTGGGCCTCACCGAGGGCTTCGGCCAGCTTCGCCGGCGTGCTGAAGGCGAAGGCGACCGTGCCGTGCGCGGGGTGCTCGAACAGCTCCAGGACGACGAACGGCACCCGCGCGGGGCGGCCGTCGCCGCCGGTCCCCGCGACGGAGCGCGGATGCGCCGGAACGCACACCGGCGTGTGGTAGGCGGGCACCCCCGGCCGGGGGCCGGGGCGGCGGTCGTCACCGGCCGCCCGCGGCGGCGGCGCGCCGGTCAGGAGATCCCGCAGCCGGGCCGGGCGCGCTTCCGGTGCCTGCTCCGGAGGCGGCCCGGCGGGCGGCTCCGGTTCCAGGAAATCGCGCAGCCGAGAACGCTTCGGCGCCCCCACCGCCGTCACCTCTTCCCCGTGGTTCTGCGTGGCCGAATCGGGCCCGTCCACGGTAGCCAGCGGGCGGCGGGGCAAATCCGGCTAAGTGGGGACGGCGGTTCCGACGTACACGGAACTCATACGACCGTTTGGGCGGGGCGAGGGAAGCTCTTGACCCTTCCCTGAAGGAGGCCCCCGACGGTCACGGCACTCTCGCGGTCCACTCGGCCGACGTGAACTTGGTCCGCGCCAGCTCCTCGGCCCGGGCCAGCTCCTCGTCCGTGATCTTGCCCTGCTCCAGGCCGTACCGCGCGCGGAAGGAGTCGATCATCCGCTCGATCACCGCGGCGCGCGGCAGCCCGGTCTGGCGGCGCAGCGGATCCACCCGCTTCTTCGCGCTCGCGGTGCCCTTGCCGGACAGCTTCTCCCGCCCGATCCGCAGCACCTCGACCATCTTGTCGGCGTCGATGTCGTACGACATCGTCACATGGTGCAGTACGGCGCCCGGCCCGCCGCCCGGTCCGACGATCCGCTTCTGCGCCGCGCCCGCGATCTTGCCCTGCTCGGTGGCGATGTCGTTCAGCGGCTGGTACCAGGCCCGGATGCCCATCTCGCCGAGGGCACCCAGCACCCAGTCGTCCAGATAGGCGTAGCTGTCCTGGAAGGACAGGCCCTGGACGAGGGAGTCGGGCACCGACAGCGAGTAGGTGATCGTGTTGCCCGGCTCCACGAACATCGCGCCGCCGCCGGAGATCCGCCGCACCACCTCGATCCCGTGCCGGGCGGCGCCCTCGGGGTCGACCTCGTTGCGCAGCGACTGGAAGCTGCCGATGATCACCGCGGGGGCGCCCCACTCCCACACCCGCAGCGTCGGCGGCCGCCGGCCCGCGGCCACCTCGGCGGTCAGCACCTCGTCCAGCGCCATGTGCAGCGCAGGCGGCTGGGGGCTCTCGTGGATCAGCTGCCAAGCGTAGTCCGTCCAGTCCGTGGCGTGTGCGAGCGCTCTGCGCACCGCGATGCCCACGCCCTCGGCGGTCAGCCCGTACATCACGGTCCCCGCCGGCAGCGCGGCCTCGATCCGCGCGGCCAGCCCCGACGCGTCGGTGTCCGCCGGGGCCCCCTCCAGGGCGCGGTTCACCGCGTCCAGTGCCTCGTCCGGCTCCAGGAAGAAGTCGCCCGCCACGCGCACCTGCCGCAGCACGCCGTCCTCGACCTCCGCGTCGACGACGACGAGCTTGCCGCCGGGCACCTTGTACTCACCGTGCACTGTCCGGTCCTCCATCCTGCCGCACGAGATCAACGACCGGGAGGGCCGCGGTGTTCCCCCCGCGGCCCCGGACCGGCCGGGCCGCCCGCCCCGCTCAGGCCTTCCTGAGCGTGCGCGCCATGTGCTCGAACTCCTCGAACGGCGCCACCGCCCCCATGAGCGTCCGCAGCGAGCCGACGATCTTCCGGCTCGGCCTGCGCACCCGGCTGCTGGTACGGCCGATCCACACCAGCATGGATTCGAACTCCTCGGCGCTGGTGGCCGCCTCCCGCATCTCCCGGGACTGCTCGATCATCTGGTCGAGCAGCGAGTCGATGCCGTCCGGCCACTCCGCGCGCGGGGTCTCGGCGGTCCACTCCAGGAACGCGCGCAGCGCGCCGAAGGTCAGCTCCATCCGGCCGGCGAGCCGTCGGGCCGCCTCCTCCAGCTCGGCCGACGGGCCCTCGATGGACTTGGCGAACCGGTTGACCGCGGCCAGCTGAGCGCTCATCGGCACGCCCGGCAGATTGGCCCGCAGCAGGTCCTCGGAGGACAGCTCCGCCATCGCGCCCAGATCCTCGAAGGCCGCCTCGACCATCGCCATGTCCTCCGCCATGGCCCCCATCTCGGTCTCGGCCTCCACGGCCAGATCCAGCAGGCCGGGCCCGTTCTCCTCCGGCGCGGCCGGGGCCTCCTCCTCCCACCCGGGCGCGGCCTCGCCGGACCCCTCACCCGGCGTGGGTACGGCCGTCCGGCCCAGCTCCTCGGCGAGCGCCGCCCGCAGCAGGGCCCGCGCCACGGCCCGGCCGAGCGGCAGCGGCGGGAACTCGAGCGCCGGGAACGCGTCGAGGCCCGCCGGCACCGTCCCGGCCTGCACCAGACGCACCGTGCGCCGGCCGGCGGCGTGCCGGACCCCCAGCCCGAGCACGACGGACGGATGGCCCCCGGTGAGATCGGCGACGACCACGTCCTCCTCGACGAGGTGCCGGACGAGCCGGTCGCCGAGCGGGCTCGGGTCGGCGAGCTGGTCGGCCCGGACCAGGGACAGCTCCAGCTCTTCGCAGACGGGCCGCACGACCTCCTCGTGGAAGAGCGCCGTGGGACCGAGGGCGAGACACGTGGGCATGACGGAGTACCTCCGAAAGAAGGGAAGGAAAGGGTGAGGGAAGTGAGGCGAAGGGGGCTCAGTCGAACAGCGTCAGCGCCACGCCGTCGCCGAGGTCGTCGGCGTAGACGGGCCGCTCCTCGATGCCCAGCGAGGACAGCAGACGGGTGGTGAGGACACGGTGCCGGCGGCCGACCCGGACCGTCTCGCAGGGGAACGTGCCGAGGGCGACCAGCCGGTAGGCGGTGGCCATGCACATGCCGTACGCCCGGGCCGCCGTACGGAGATCGACGCTGACCGGCAGGTCGAGGACCTCCCGGAAGGTCAGCGGGGTCGGCGGGCGCCCGGTCATCGGCCGCTCCCGGGCCGCAGGGACAGCGTGCCCACCCGGCGGCCCCGGTGGATCCGGCGGGCCGTGGCGACCCGCTCGGTCAGCCCCCATTCCGCGGCCAGGGCGCCGAGGCGCACCCCCTCGGCCCGGTCGGCCGGGACGGTGATCCGCAGGGTCGCGGCGAGCCCCTCCGGCCGGGTACCGCCGTCGAACTCCGCCTGCCACAGCGCGCCCCGGTCCCGGCGGACCGCCGCCGCGACCTGGACGTCCTCGACGGGCCGCTCGGCCCGGGCCTGCCCGGCGGTGTTCCAGGCATGGGTGCACGCGGCACGCAGCAGCACGGAGCCCGGGTCGGCGGTGCCCGGCTCGATCGTCCGCAGGGTCTCCAGGCAGGCGGTGAGCATCTCCGCCTCCACGTCGTCCCGTTCGGCGCCCAGGCGCTGGACGATCGCGAAGGCGTGGCGGCGCAGCCCGGGCAGGGCGCACCACACCGCGCCGAGCAGCCAGCCGTTCCCGTCGGTGTCCTCGCGGGCCAGCGCGGCGATCTGGTGCCACAGCGAGGTCCGTACGGCGGCCGGTGCGCAGCGGTCGTAGAGCAGGGGGCGTGCCTCGGCGGGGGTCAGGGCGGTGCCCGGGGCGCCGGAGCCGTCGTCCAGCCGGAGCCCGGCCAGCGGTTCCCGGCCGGCCATCTCCCGCTCCACGCGCGTGAAGAGGCTGGTGGGGTACGGGGGCAGGGGTGTCATCGATCTCCTCGGGTGGTGAGGGGGCATGGGGTGCCGCGGGGATGTGTCCGGCGGCGGGTGGTGGGGAGCCCGGGCGGCGCCGGAGAGGGCAGGGCGGATCAGGCGCTCTGGTCGGCGCCTTCCGGCACGGCTCCGGCGCGCCACTCGGCGAGCGACCGTTCGGCGAGCGCCTTGCCGGGGGTGGTGTCCCCGGCCCGGTCGATCGACCTCAGCAGTCGCAGGCTGCCGGGGTTGCGCTGCCGGACGAGCCGGGCGAACAGCTCGTCCAGCTGCCGCTCCTGCTCCGGAGTCCCGGCCGCCCCGGCGCACCAGGTGAGCAGCGTGTCCCGCATCGCGGGGTAGGCCATCGCCTCGTCCAGGGCGTGGCACACGAGGGCGACGACCTGGTCCGCGCCCTCCTGCCCGGCGGTCAGCAGCGCGCCGTACCAGCCGGGGTCCTCGGCG
The DNA here is from genome assembly GCF_055581605.1 of Streptomyces sp. NPDC031418. Classification (NCBI taxonomy): domain Bacteria; kingdom Bacillati; phylum Actinomycetota; class Actinomycetes; order Kitasatosporales; family Streptomycetaceae; genus Streptomyces; species Streptomyces sp. NPDC031418. The sequence goes on along the minus strand of NZ_JBVIJC010000004.1, from coordinate 78,532 downwards.
ACGAGGGCGGGGACGGTGAGGACGGTCACCAGTCCCGGCAGGTCCTCGATCGCCGCCCACTCGGCCAGGTGACGCACCATCACCTGCCGGGTGGGCGCGGAACCGGTGGCGAACCGGCGTACCAGCGTCGCCGACACGCCCATGGCCGTGGGGGTGGGGTCGGCGTCGTCGGCGAGGGCGTCCAGCACCTGGCGCAGCAGCCGCAGGGCGGTCTCGGCGGGCAGCGCCTCGGCGTCCGGCCGGCAGGCGGCCAGGACCGCGGCCCGGCAGGCGGGTTCGGGGGCGCGGCTCCACGCGTCCAGCAGCGCGAGCGCCGGGGCGGCGGCCCGGTCGAGGCGGCCCTGAGCGGCGAGGGCGCGCCCCGCGACCTCGACGGCCGTCCGGAGCCCGGTGCCGACCAGGTCCTCGACCAGTCCGAGGCTCCGTCCGGCCGTCCGCGCGGCCAGCGCGCTCAGCGCACGCGCGGCGTGCTCCGCCTGCACCTCGTCCGCGGCTGTGCCGAGCCAGCGGTGCAGCAGCGGCAGCCACTCGGTCCGCTCCCGGCACACCACGTCCCAGACCGCCTCGCCCACCGCGGGCCAGAGGAGGTCGACGGTGCCGTCGCCGTCCTCGCGGACCGTGCACCGCCCCCCGACGGCCGCGAGGACGGCTGGTGCGGCTGCCTGTACACCCCTTGTGGTGCGCGGTGACGTCTCGGCAGGGTCCGCGGCGGCGCGGTCGGCGCGGACCAGGTCGAGCAGGTCCGCCGCCCGGCCGAGGATGGTCTCCCGGTCCAGTCCCCGGTGGACGCAGACCGCGAACAGGTGGGCCGGCAGCACGGGATCGCCGTCCGTGCCGAAGCCCGGACCGGTGTCCGCGCCGACGACCGGGCCGGTGTCCGTGCCGGACAGCAGCCGCGCGGCCTCGGCGGCGGCGAGCCGGGCCGTCAGTGCGGCGGCGGTCACCCGGCCGGCGGGTCCGGGGCCGGACAGCGCCTCGGCGACCCGCACCGCCTTGCCCGGCGGCAGCCCGGGCGGCAGCAGCGCGGCGAGGGCGGCCGGCCCCACCCGTCTGCGCCGGCGGGCCCGCTCCCCGGGGTCGGGGCACAGGCGGGCGAAGTGGCGCGCGAAGACCTTCCCGGGGTGGGGCGGCCGGTGGCGCAGCGCGCACACGCCCAGCCGCTCCTCAAGGGCCCGCGCCAGACCCGGTGTCTCCCGCAGGACGACGACCATCCGGGCACCGGCCTCCGCCAGCTCGCGCTCCAGGCGCTCGATGTCCCAGGGCCGCAGGGCGAGCGGATCGGCCAGGTTCATCACCAGGAAGCCGTGCGTCCCGTGGGGCCGGGGCCGCCAGTGCGCGAGGTCCACGGTCCCGTCGACCTGGACCAGCGCGGGATCGGCACGTTCGTGCGCCAGCAGGTTCAGCGCCAGCGTCTGGCGGCCGGTTCCGGGCGGGCCGACGAGGAACAGGACTCCGGAGCCGAGCGCCTCCAGGGCGTCGGTGTATCCGGCGGGCGGCACGAAGTGGGCGCGGGCCGCCCGGAGCTCCTTCGCCCGCACCGGCCCCTGGCGGACCGGGGGCAGGCCCAGGCCGCCGGGCGCGGGGGAGTCCGCGGACGCGTAGCGCTGATCGCCGTGCACGGTTCCGGTGTTGACGGTCCCGTGCGGGGCGACGACCACCGTCCCCCTGACCCGGGCGACCCCGGGCAGCAGGGCGTCGAGGAGGTCGTCCGGGTCGTCCTCAGCCGTCATGGCGCTCCTCCGCATCCGGGCGCGCGGACGGACCGAGAACGGTCAGGTGCTGCCCGCCGTGCACGGAACCGGTGTTGACGATGCCCCGGTCGGCGCGCAGCACCCCGATGACGGCGCGGCCCAGGCCGACCGCCGGGGCCTTCGCCTGCGCCCCTTCCGGTCCCTCCTGCGGTGCCTGCTTCGGTGCCTCCTCCGGCGCTTCTTCCGATGCCGCGGGCCGGCCGGGCGGTACGGACAGCGGCCCGGAGGGCGAGGGCACGTACAGCCAGGCCCGCTGGGCGAACGCCTTGCCCTCGACGGTCGCCGGCACCTCGATGAACTGCTCGCAGGGCCGCCCGGTGTACCCGGAGGCGACGGCGTCCTGGTAGCAGCGGTCGGACAGGATGGCCACCACCTGCGTGACCCGCTCATGGGACTGGGCCAGCACGGCCCTGACGGGACGGGAGTCGAGCAGCCGGTGCGTGTCGTTGCGTGCCGTTCCGTTGCCGCCGAAGACGTCCCCGGTGTCGGGGAGCGGGCCGATGTGCAGACTGACGCGCAGCCTGATCCGGGCCAGTCCGGCGCCGTGCACGTTCAGTTCGGCGAGCACGTCCTGGAGGGTGTCCAGCCAGGGATGGATCACCAGCGGCAGCAGCCTGGGGTCGAAGCCGAGGACGTAGCCGTCGCCGGTCGTGGCGGGAAACAGCCGGGTGTCCCACACCTCGGCCAGCCCGGCGCGCGCCAGCGAGGTCCTGACCAGCTCGGGCACCGCCCGGCTGAGCGCCTCGTGCTCGATCGCCGGGCGCGCGGTGAAGCCCTCCATGTCCACGGCCAGGATGCCGCGGTACGGGGGGAGCGGACGGCTGCGCGAGTAGGGGAGTGCCGTGGTCACCGGCGGTGCCTGGGCGTCGACGTGCACTGTCTCTCCTTCGGTAAAACGCGTGTAGGACAAGGAAGTTGAGCCGGGCTGGGTCTGTCGGCCCGTGCTCCGTCGAGCTTCATGGGGAAACGGCGGGAGTTCCGTTCCCTCGGCACCGACGGAGCGTGTCGGCCGTCACATCCGGCTCAGGCGGCCGTCACATCCGGCTCAGGCCGCGGGCCGCTGCCGCAGTACGGCGCGCAGCCGCCGCTCGTCCACGACCTGGACGGAGGTACGGCCGACCCGCACGCACTCCGGACCCAGGCGCCGTAGCGCCTCGCTGACGGACCGCCGGCCCGTGTCGAGGTGCTGGGCCAGCTCCACCCGGGTGAGGCGGAACGTGTGCGCGCCGGACAGCGCCATGAGGCGGAGCAGCGCGGCCGCGAGCCGCCGGTCGAGGTCGCCCTCGCCGGCCTGGGTCTGCTCGCGCAGCCGGCTCACCGCGAGCCGGGCCAGCTGCTCCCCGAGGCCGTACCTCCTGACGACGTCACGGAAGTCGCGCGCGGAAACGGGGATCACTTTGCATTCAGTAATGGTCTGGACGTCCGCGAGCCGGGTGTCGCCGTCCTGTACCGCCATCTCGCCCAGCACTTCTCCCGGACCGCGGAAGGACAGCAGCTTCTCGCGGCCGTCAGCGCTTCTGCGGACCACCTTCACCACGCCATGGAGCAGTACCAATACATGAGTTCCGGGCTCTCCCTGACGGAGCAGTGGCACCCCGGCGGGGTGCCGGCGGGCAGGGCGGCCGGTCAGCTCCCGCCAGGCCTCGAAGGGGGCCGTGTCGCGCAGTGTCGCGTACGGCGAGAGAGGGGTTTCTTCGCTCATGCGACGAAAAGTAGAGGAGCGGAGAAGCCGGCGGTGGGCAATGATCACATCTGTTCGCGACATCACCATCTCCGGCTCCGTCTGGCCGAGTTGGTGATGATCGGGTTCATGTGCGGTGCTCGGTAAACACCACGCCATATTTTCCTGTGAGCCCTATCTGCGACTGTTGTGGCCACGCCAAGATCCCCTCTGCGCCGGGACACCCCGATATGCCCGGTGCAGGGAGGAGAGGGCATGACGGCCCCGCAACAGCGACGACGGCTCATGACCTGCGCCGTCGTGGCGGCCGCGTTCGGACTGGTGAGCACCCAGTCGTTCGCGGCCTCGCACGACACCAGACCCCGGCCCTGGCAGGCCCGCCACCAGGCCGCCGCCGGCCGGCAGCACATCAAGGCGGTGCGCGCCGGACAGGGCATGTCCGCCCTCAACGCGACCGAGGGCGATGACGACGGCGGCGACGAGGCGGAGAACTCGGCCGAGTCCACCGCCCAGTTCACCGAGGCCCGCACCGCGCCCGGCGTCGTCGCGCCCGGGGCCTACGGGGCGGCCTGGCAGCAGTTGCAGTCGATGCGGCACACGCCCGGCAGCTGGAACCACGTCACGGACAAGGCGTACGACTCCGACGACCGCCGCTACCGCGATGTGAACTCCAACTCCAGCGGCGGCGCCGGCAAGGTGACGGGCCGGATCACCGGTATCGCCGCCGACGACCAGGGCTACGTCTACGCGGGCGGCGCCAACGGAGGCGTCTTCCGCTCCACCACCGGCGGCGGCCACTGGAAGCCGATCGCCGACGCGCTGCCCTCCCTGTCGACCGGCACCCTCGCCCTGGACGGCCGGCAGCGGCTCTGGTACGCCACCGGCGAGTCCAACACCGGCGCGACGTCCTTCGTCGGCACGGGTGTGTACGTACTGAAGGACCCGCACCACGGGCAGTTCCAGCCCGGTGACCGGGTGGGCGGCGCGGAGCTGGAGTCCACCGTCATCCACGCGCTGCGCTTCGCCGGCACCACGGTGTGGGCGGCCACCAGCACCGGTGTCTGGTCGCACTCCACGACCACCCTCTCCGGCCCCTGGAAGCACGAGTTCGCACCCAACCCGGACTACCTGCCCGGCGGTTCGAAGGCGGACGACCCGAGCGCGCCGTACAAGAACATCGCCAACGACATCGCCGTCGACCCCAAGGACCCCGGCAAGGTCCTGCTCGCGGTCGGCTGGCGCGGCGGCGACACCTACAACGGGCTGTACGCGAAGGCGGACGACGGCAGCTGGAAGCCGGTCAGCGGCCTGGGCGACCTGCCGACCGACAGCGACGACGTCGGCAACATGACGTTCGCGGCGGCGGCCGACGGCTCGCGCCTGTACGCCATCGACCAGTCGCCGGCGCAGATGGCCGCCAACCCGGACAGCGGGCTGAAGGGCGTGTACGTCTCCAAGAACGGCTCCCCGTTCGGGCCGTGGACGCAGATCGCCGACTACACCAAGCTGAAGGCGTCCGGGTCCGCCTTGCAGGGCGCGGGCTACATGCCCGGCATCCAGTCCTGGTACAACCAGTTCCTCCAGGTCGACCCGGCCGACCCCGACCACCTCTACCTCGGCCTGGAAGAGGTCTTCGAGACCAAGAACGGCGGCCAGAGCTGGACCACCCCGGGCCCGTACTGGAACTTCCCCTTCCCCTGCTGGAGCATCGACCCGGCCAAGCAGACCGGCGACTGCTCGCCCACCACGCACTCCGACCAGCACGCGGTCGCGATCGGCAGCTCCAAGGGCAAGACCTGGGCCTACGTCGGCAACGACGGCGGCATCTACCGGCGCCCGCTGAACGGCGCGGTGGACTCCGGCGGCCACGCCAAGGACTGGCAGTCCCTCAACGACGGCACCATCGACGCCCTCCAGTACTACTCCGTGGGCGTCGGCAGGGACCTCGACCACGGCGGCGTCTCGGTCACCGGCGGCCTCCAGGACAACGGCCAGTCGATCCTGCGCGGCCACGACAGGGTGATGGGCTCGAACTTCGGCGGCGACGGCGGCGACACCATCGCCGACCCCGCCAACGGCTGCAACATCGCCGCCGAGTACGTCTACCTGGACATGTGGGTGACCCAGAACTGCGGTGCGAACGACGGTTCCTGGTCGACGGACCCGGCCAAGGCCACCGAGTACGAGGTCGCCCCGCCGGACAAGGACCTGGGCGGCGCGGGCGCCCGCTTCATCGCCCCGATCACCGCCGACGCCAAGGACACGCACACCTGGATCGCGGGCGGCCGGCACGTCTGGGTGCAGACCAAGGGCTTCGCGATCCGCTCCGGCAAGGAGTGGACCAGCGCCTACGACCTCGGCGACGGCCATGTGGCCACCGCCGTGGCGTCCTCCGGCGGCACGGTGTACGTCGGCTGGTGCGGCCCCTGCAACAACCAGGGCTTCACCCGGGGCATCGCGGTCGGCAAGGCGGACGGGACCGGCTGGCACCAGCTGAACCTTCCGGTCGACGGCACCGTCCCGAACCGCTACGTCTCCGGCTTCGAGATCGACCCGTCCGACGCCCAGCACGTCTACGTGGCGATGAACGGCTTCTCCCGCCGGTGGACCGAGGGCCCGGGCGCCGGCGTCGGCCACGTCTTCGAGTCCAGGGACGGCGGCGCGCACTGGACGGACATCTCGGCCAACCTGCCCGACGTCCCCGCCGACGCGGTCAAGCTCCTGCCGAACGGCGGCCTCGCCCTCGGCACCGACCTCGCCACCTTCTACCGGCCCGCCGGGGCCACCAAGTGGCTGGTCCTCGGCCACAACCTGCCCACCACGGCCGTGATGCAGCTGCGCCTCGGCCCCGACGGCAGGCTGTACGCCGCCACCCACGGCCGCGGCATCCGGTCCTACGACGTACGGCACCTCAGGGGCCGTAAGGACTGATCACGGCCTGTACGCCCCGCCGTACGACGACGGCCGGTGCGGCCCCGGACCCCCGGGACCCACCGGCCGTCCGGCGTGTCCGGGCTACAGACCGAGGGCCTCACCGGGGAGGTTCCGGGCAGCCCAGGTCCGCCGGCCTGCCCAGCGTGTCGGCGATCGCCTGCTCCTGGAGTGACCACTTAAACCGGAAGCCGGCCAGGAAGGTTCACCCGGTCGAGAGGGTCCCGGCACCCTACGATGGGCACTCCGATCGCAGCGAGGTGAGAGCCCGTATGTTCACCACCCGCCCGACCCTCCAGGGCACGTTCGGCATGGTGTCCTCCACCCACTGGCTCGCCTCGCAGTCCGCGATGGCGGTGCTGGAGGACGGCGGCAACGCCTTCGACGCCGCCGCGGCGGGGGCGTTCGTGCTGCATGTGGTGGAGCCGCATCTGAACGGGCCCGCCGGCGAGGTGCCGATCCTGCTCGCCCCGGCGGGCGGCGAGGTGCGGGTGCTGTGCGGGCAGGGCGTGGCTCCGGCCGGTGCCACCGTCGCCCACTACCGGGGGCTCGGGCTGGACCTGGTGCCCGGGACCGGTCCGCTCGCGGCCGCCGTGCCCGGCGCCTTCGACGCCTGGCTGCTGCTCCTGCGCGACCACGGCACCAAGTCCCTGGACGACGTCCTGAAGTACGCCATCGGATACGCCGCGCACGGGCACCCGCCCGTGGAGATGGTCGGCGCGACCGTCGAGAGCGTACGGACGCTGTTCGAGACGGAGTGGACCTCCTCGGCGGAGGTGTATCTGCCGGGCGGCAGGGCGCCCCGGTCCGGTGCGCTCCTGCGCAACCCCGCCCTCGCCGCCACCTGGCAGCGACTGCTCGCCGAGACCGCGCGGGCCGGCGACCGGGAGGCCCGGATCGACGCGGCCCGCGAGGTGTGGCGCTCCGGCTTCATCGCCGAGGCGCTGGTACGGCAGTCCCGCCGGCCCACCCTGGACACCAGCGGCGCCCGGCACACCGGCACGCTCACCGAGGCCGACCTCGCCGGCTGGTCGGCGTCCTACGAGCCGCCGGTGCGCTACGACTGGAACGGCTGGACCGTGTGCAAGGCCGGCCCCTGGAGCCAGGGACCCGCCCTGCTCCAGCAGCTCGCCCTGCTCCCGCCCGAGCTGCCCGCCCCCGGCTCCGCCGAGTACGTCCACCTGCTGGTCGAGAACTGCAAGCTCGCCATGGCCGACCGGGAGGCCTGGTACGGCGACGCCGCCGAGGTGCCGCTCGCCGAGCTGCTGTCGGACGAGTACAACGCCGCGCGGCGGGCCCTCGTCGGCGCCAAGGCCTCGTACGAGCTGCGGCCCGGCAGCCCCGGCGGACGCGCCCCGCGGCTGCCCGCGCAGGCACACGCGTGCGTGCCGGAGGGCACCGGCCGGGGCTTCGACCCGATGGGCGCGGGCGAACCGACCGTCGCGCAGTTCCCCGCCGAGCCGCAGGTGGCCGCCGACGGCACCACCCGCGGCGACACCTGCCACCTGGACGTGGTCGACCGCTGGGGCAACATGATCGCGGCCACGCCCAGCGGCGGCTGGCTCCAGTCCAACCCGGTCGTGCCCGAGCTGGGCTTTCCGCTCGGCACCCGGCTCCAGATGACCTGGCTGGAGGAGGGCCTGCCGAACTCCCTCACCCCGGGCCGCCGCCCCCGCACCACCCTCACCCCGTCCCTCGCCCTGCGCGACGGCGTCCCGGTGCTGGCGTTCGGCACCCCGGGCGGCGACCAGCAGGACCAGTGGCAGCTGCACTTCTTCCTCGCCGCCGCGCTGCGCCCGCCGGTCCGGGGCGGTCTCGACCTGCAAGGCGCCATCGACGCCCCGAACTGGCACAACGACAGCTTCCCCAGCTCCTTCCACCCCCGCGGTCGCCGCCCGGGCAGCCTGACCGTGGAGTCCCGCACGGACCCCGCCGTGGTCGAGGAACTGCGCCGGCGCGGCCATGACGTCACCGTCGGACCCGCCTGGTCCGAGGGCCGCCTGTGCGCGGTGGCCCGGGACCCGCACACCGGCATCCTCTCGGCGGCGGCCAACCCGCGCGGCATGCAGGGGTACGCGGTGGGCCGCTGAACAGGGCGCGGCGGCACCTGTTCGTCATGCCGATTCCAGCCCCTGTACACCCGGGCGGCGGGCGATGTCAGTGGGGCGTGCTCTCATGGAGGCATGATCGAAGAGACCAGGGAAACCATCGAGGAGTTTCTCACCCGCTGCTCGGCCGACGTGGAGGAAGCGCTCCGCAAGGCCGCCGAGGCCGAGATCCTGCCCCGCTTCCGCCGCCTCGCCGCCCACGAGGTGGACCAGAAGAGCGGCCCCCACGACCTGGTGACGGACGCCGACCGGCGGGCCGAGGAGCGGCTCACCGAGGCGCTCGGCGCCCTGCTGCCGGGCTCGCTGGTGGTCGGCGAGGAGGCGGTGCACGCGGACCCGGCGACGTACGACGCGATCCAGGGCGGCATACCGGTCTGGATCGTGGACCCGGTCGACGGCACCCGGCAGTTCGTCCACGGTGACGACGGCTTCTGCACCCTGGTCGCGCTCGCCCACCACGGCACCGTCCTCGCCTCCTGGACCTACGCCCCCGCGCGCGACCAGCTGGCCACCGCCGTCCGCGGCCGGGGTGCCTTCCTGGACGGCGAGCGGCTCGCCGCCGGGGCGCCCGAGCCCGGCCGGGATCTCACCGTCGCCACCTCCCACCCGGACTACACCACCGGCGCGCAGAAGCAGGCGCTGCTCCCGCTGTGGAGCGACGGCCTCGCCCCGCGCCCCTGCGGCTCGGCGGGCCTGGAGTATCTCGCCGTCGCGAGCGGCCGGCTGGACGCGGTCGCGTTCTCCTGGGAGGCCGCCTGGGACCACGCGGCCGGGCTGCTGCTGGTCGAGGAGGCGGGCGGCACCCACCTGACCCGCAGCGGAGAGCCGTTCCGGGTGACCGGGGACAACGCCCTGCCGTTCACCGCCGCCCGTGACGCCGCCACCGCCCACCGGGTGGCCGGACTGCTGCGCGCGGCGGCCTGACCCGGGCGGGCAGAAGCCGTCGCGAGCGGCCGGCTGGACGCGGTCGCGTTCTCCTGGGAGGCCGCCTGGGACCACGCGGCCGGGCTGCTGCTGGTCGAGGAGGCGGGCGGC
>NZ_JBVIJC010000004.1:0-68928 GCF_055581605.1 Streptomyces sp. NPDC031418 | reverse complement strand
GGGACAACGCCCTGCCGTTCACCGCCGCCCGTGACGCCGCCACCGCCCACCGGGTGGCCGGACTGCTGCGCGCGGCGGCCTGACCCGGGCGGGCAGCAGCCGGTGTGGCGGCCCCGGGCCGGGGGAGTGTCAGTCCCCCGGCATATCCTGATCCTGAATGGCCGTCGGCTGACGAAGGGGTCCGAAGGTGCCGTCGATGCTCGATGCGGTCGTGGTGGGTGCGGGGCCGAACGGACTGACCGCTGCCGTGGAGCTGGCCCGCCGTGGCTTCTCCGTCGCCCTGTTCGAGGCCAAGTCCACCGTGGGCGGTGGCGCCCGCACCGAGGAGCTGACCCTCCCCGGCTTCCGGCACGACCCGTGCTCGGCCGCCCACCCCCTCGGCATCAACTCGCCCGCCTTCCGGGATCTGCCCCTCGACCGCTACGGCCTGGAGTGGCTGCACGCGGAGCTGCCGATGGCGCACCCCTTCCCGGACGGCAGCGCGGCCGTCCTGTCCCGGTCGGTGGCCGAGACCGCCGCCTCCTTCGGGCCCCGGGACGCCGGCGCGTACCGCAGGCTGGTCGAGCCGCTGCTCGCGCACTGGGACACCCTCGTCCGGGACTTCATGTCCCTGCCGCTGACCGCCCTGCCGCGCGACCCGGTCACCCTGGCCCGCTTCGGCCTGGCCGGGCTGCCGCCGTCCACCTGGCTGATGCGCCGCTTCCAGGACGAGCGGGTCAAGACGCTCTTCGCCGGACTGGTCGCCCATGTGATGGCGCCGCTGAACGGACTGGCGACCAGCGCCATCGGCCTGGTCTTCGCCCTCTCCGCGCACGCCCGCGGCTGGCCCGTGCCCCGCGGCGGCTCCCAGGCGATCTCCGACGCGCTCGCCGCCTACCTGACCGACCTCGGCGGCGCCGTCCACACCGACTACGAGGTCAAGCGCCTGGACGACCTGCCGCCCGCCCGCGCCTACGTCTTCGACACCTCGCCGACCGCGCTGGCCCGGATCGCGGGCTTCGGCGACTACTACGCCGGGTATCGCTACGGCCCCAGCGTCTTCAAGATCGACTACGCGCTGGACGGCCCGGTGCCCTGGACCGCGCCCGAGGCCCGGGTCGCCGGCACCGTCCAGATCGGCGCCGACCACACCGAGATCGGCACCGCTCTGCACGCCGCCTCCCGCGCGGGCCGCGCCCCCGACCGGCCCTTCATGATCACCGTGCAGCCCGGCGTGGCCGACCCCACCCGGGCCCCCGAGGGCAAGCAGGTCTTCTGGGCGTACGGCCATGTCCCCAACGGCTGGTCCGGCGACCTCACCGACGCCATGGAGCGCCAACTGGAGCGCTTCGCCCCCGGCTTCCGCGACCGCGTGCTCGCCCGCGCCGTCGCCGGCCCCGCCGAGATGGCCTCCCGCAACGCCAACTACGTCGGCGGCGACATCGCCTGCGGCGCCGCCTCCGGGCTCCAGCTGCTGCTGCGGCCCCGGCTGTCCCTGTTCCCGTACCACACGCCGCATCCGGCGGTGTTCATCTGCTCCTCGGCCACCCCGCCCGGACCCGGTGTGCACGGCATGTCGGGGCACAACGCGGCGAAGGCCGTCTGGCGGAGACTGAGGCAGACATGACCGCCATCACCCTCGTCCGGGGCGACATCACCGAACAGCACGCCGACGCCGTCGTCAACGCGGCCAACTCCTCGCTGCTCGGCGGCGGAGGCGTGGACGGCGCGATCCACCGGCGCGGCGGCCCGGCCGTCCTGGAAGCGTGCCGCGCCCTGCGCGCCGCCCGCTACGGCCGGGGTCTGCCCACCGGGGAGGCCGTCGCCACCACGGCGGGCCGGCTGAACGCACAGTGGGTCATCCACACCGTCGGCCCGGTCTGGTCCGCCACCGAGGACCGCTCGGAGCTGCTCGCCTCCTGCCACCGCGCGTCCCTGCGGGTCGCGGACGAACTCGGCGCCCGCACCGTCGCGTTCCCGGCCATCTCCACCGGCGTCTACCGCTGGCCGGTCGAGGACGCGGCCCGCATCGCGGTGGACACGGTACGGACCACACCGACCGCCGTGGAAGAAGTGCGCTTCGTCCTCTTCGACGACCGCGCGTACCAGGCGTTCGCCGCGCAGCTCCGCTGACGCAGTCGCCGGGGGCATATACCCGGCGACCGTCGGAAATGTCCCCGGTCACGCTTTCCGGAACGGGAACCGACCAGTACGCAAAGGGATGCAAACCCCCCGGGGAACAGGGCCGTTGGGGGGTCTCCGGGGTGCGATGGTTCACCTAAGTGGGTGATAGCATCCCCGCGTCTGTGACCTTGGTCCCCTCGGCTGAGGCGCCGTAGAAAACGATTTCGGCCCGGTACTCGACCACATCGCGGCCAAGTCGTCCTGGAAGCCGGTCGTGCCCCCGGTTCGCGCGGCGTCCCTCCGTCAACGGCCGCAGGCTACACGCCAGGAAAGGTTTCCATGAATCGAGACGCACTTGTGTGGTGCCTGGTTGCGGTGACGGTGATCGCCGTCGTCGCGGCCGTGGCCCTCAGTCGTCGCAACAAGGCCATAGCGGCGAAGAAGGCCCAGGCCGAGGCCCTGCTCACGCAGAGACTGAGCGAGGCCGAGGCCCAAGCAGCCGCTTTACGAGCGGAGTTGCACCAGCACCGGACCGAGCACGCCAGGACCATCCAGGAAGCCGAGGAGGCGGCGGAGGACAGCACCAAGGCCGTCCTCAAGGGCTCCGCACGCTTCCTCCAGAGCCTCGCGGCCGAGCAGTTGGCGCTGCTGGAGGAGATCCAGCGCAAGTACGGCGGCCACTCCGTGCTGGGCGACCTGCTCGAAGTCAGCCACGCCAACGCGCAGATGGCCCGCAAGGCACAGGGCATCGCGGTCATGTGCGGTGCGCCGCTGGGCCGTCGCAACCGGCCCGCGAGCGTGTACGACGTGGTGCGCAGCGCGCAGGGTCAGATCCGCAACTTCCGGCGGGTCGAGATCATGCAGCAGACCGGTTTCGCGCTGAAGGCGTCCGCGGTCTCGCCGGTGGCGCTCGCCGTCGCCGAACTGCTCGACAACGCCGCGAGTTTCTCGCAGCAGGGCTCGCCCATCGAGGTGACGTTCCAGCGCGTGCAGAGCAACCTGTGCATCGTCATCGACGACGCCGGTGTCGGCATGAACGACGAGGAGCGGCAGAAGGCCAGCGCCCTGCTCTCCGGCGACTACCGGCCGCGCCTGTCCCAGCTGGGCAACCAGCCCAAGTTCGGCTTCCCGGTGATCGGCCTGCTCGCCCAGCAGTACGGCTTCCGGGTCGACGTCACCGGCATCTCCCGCTACGGCGGTGTGCGCGCGGTCGTACTGCTGCCCGAGGAACTGTGGACCGAGGAGGAGACCGCTCCGGTGGAGGACGACCGTACGGCCGCTGTCCGTGGCCCCGTCGGCCGCCCCGAGCCCGTGGCCCGCACCGCGCACGGCCTGCCCCGGCGCGGCGCCCGCCAGGTGCCCATCGCCAGCGTCCCCGACCGCGACGACACCACCGCGCCGCCCCCCGCGGCACCGGAGGAGGCCGGGCGTGCGGCGGGCCGGAGCCTCGGCGCCTTCCAGCGCGGCACGCTCTCGGGCCGCAACCTCGCCGCGGCCCCGTCCGAAGGGTCGGATGAGGCATGATCGAAGACCTGTCGTGGATGCTTGAGGACATCGTGGCCAACGTGCCCAAGGCACGCCACGCGGTCCTGCTCTCCGCGGACGGCCTGCCGCGCGGCGCGACCGAGGGCATGGCCCAGCGCGACGTGCGGACCATCTCCGCCGCCATGGCGGGCATGCAGTCGCTCAGCCGGGCCACCTCGCACTTCGCCGGGACCGGCGAGGACCGCCAGTGGAACCAGACGATCATCGAGTTCTCGCACGGCTGGATCTTTCTGATCGGTGCCGGGCAGGGCGCCTATCTCGCGGCGGCCGCGGCGCCCGACGTCGACATGCAGCAGATCTCCTTCCGGATGCACCGGCTCGTCGCCCGGCTCGGCAACAACCTGACCTCGCCGCCCCGGGTGCACGCCGACGACGCCCCCGGCGACCGGCCCGGACACCCCCGGCACGAGAACGGCCGGGGCACCGGGATCCCGATCGCGGACCTCGACGAGGTGATCGCCGAGGTCCGGGGCGCCCGGCACGCCGTACTGCTCGGCGCCGACGGGCTGCCGCGCGGCGCGACCACCGGCATGAGCCAGGACCTCGCGGACACCATCTCCGCGGCGATGACCGGCATCCACGCCTACAGCCGCGCCACCGCGCAGTTCGCCGGAGCGGAGCCGGACGCCCAGTGGCGGCAGACGGTCATCGAGTTCCAGCACGGTTGGATCTTCCTGATCTCGGCCGGCCGGGGTGCCTTCCTGGCGGCGGCCGCCCAGCACGACGCCGACATCGAGGAGTTCACCACCCGGCTGCACAGCGTCGTACCGCGGCTGAGCGGAGAGCTGGCACCGCACGGGGAGGCGAGCCGCACGTGACCGACGAGCCGGACGAGGGACTTGAGCTGACCTCGGCGTTAGTCCCGTTCTTCGTCATCGCCAACGGGCGTTCGCTGCCCCCGGAGAACGCCTACGAGCGCACCACCCTGGTGTCCGCGAGCGAGGACGCCTTCGCGTCGGCACGCACGCTGTCCCCGGAGGCCCGTCTCGTCCTGGACCTGGTCAAGGACGGATTCCTGTCCGTGGCCGAGGTGGCCGCCCACACCCATCTGCCGCTGGGTGTCGTCCGGATTCTGCTGGCGCAGATGGAGGACAACGGTCTGATCGTCGCGCGCAAGCCCGTGCCGCGTGCCGAACGTGTCGACCGAGAAGTGCTGAACGCCGTGCTCGACGGCCTCAAAGCTCGATTCGGAGCGTGATTCGTGTACCTGGATTCAGGTGTCCTCACCGCGGTGAAGGTCCTCGTGGTGGGGCACTTCGGGGTCGGGAAGACCACGTGCATCGGAAGCATCTCCGAGATCGAGCCGCTGCGGACCGAGGAAGAGATCACCGAGGCCAGCGAGGGCTTCGACGACCTGTCCGGCACCCCGGACAAGACCACCACCACGGTCGCCATGGACTTCGGCCGCCTCACCATCAACGAGGAGGTGGTCCTGTACCTGTTCGGCACGCCCGGGCAGGAACGTTTCAAGGAGATGTGGGAGGAGCTGTCCCGGGGCGCCCTCGGCGCACTGGTCCTGGTCGACCCCGAACGGCTCTCCGAGTCCTTCCCCGTGCTGGACCTGGTCGAGCGGTTCGGACTGACCTACGCCATCGGTGTCAACTACTTCGACGGCACGCCCCGTTACCCGCTCGAGGAGATCCGGGAGGCGCTCAACCTGTCCCTGGACACGCCCGTCGTCCCCTGCGACGTACGCGACGAGCAGTCCGCGGCACACGCCCTCATCACCCTCGTGCACCACCTTCTGTCCCTCACCTACTAGGAGCCCACCCCCTATGCAGCAGCGCCCCGGCATACAAGGGCCGCCCCCCGGCTGCCCCGCCCACGGCGGCAACCCCCAGCTCTACGGCCCGCAGTTCGGCTCCGACCCCGACGCGCACTACGCCTACCTGCGCACCCTCGGCCCGAGCGCGCCCGTCGACATCGCTCCCGGGGTGGAGGTCGAACTCGTCACCAGCTACGACGCGGCGCTGTACATCCTTCAGAACCCCGCGTCGTTCGTCCGGGACTCACGGCGCTGGAACGCCCTGAACGAGGGCCGCGTCCCCGAGGACAGCCCCGCGCTGCCCATGATGGGCTACCGGCCCAACGCCCTGTTCAGCGACGGCGCCGCGCACGCCCGGCTGCGCCAGGCCGTCACCGACAGCCTCGCCACCGTCAACGAACTCCAGCTGGTACGGCAGACCCAGCAGTCCGCCGACTACCTGATCAGCCGGTTCAGCTCCGAACGGCTCGGCCAGGCCGAGCTGATGGCCGAGTACGCGCAGCCGCTGCCGCTGCTGGTCTTCAGCGAACTCTTCGGCTGCCCGCCCGAGATCGGCGACCGGGTCATCACCGGCATCAGCGGCATCTTCTCCGGCACGCCCGGCGCCGACCAGGTGCTCGCCGAGGCGCTGTCCGAGCTGATCGCCCTCAAGCGGCGCCGCCCGGCCGAGGACCTGACGACCCGTCTGATGCAGCACCAGGCGGGCCTGTCCGACGAGGAGGTGCTGCACCAGCTGGTGACCCTGCTGTCCGGCGGCACCACCCCGCTGTCCGCGGTCATCGGCACCACCAGCGCGCTGATCCTCGGCGAGGAGTGGCAGACGGACCTCCCGGTCGAGGACGCGGTCAACCAGGTCCTGTGGAACTACGCGCCGATCGCCAACTACGCCGCCCACTACCCCACCCACGACGTGGAGCTGGGGCAGCGCGTGATCAGGGCGAACGACCCGGTGGTCATCTCCTTCGCGGCCGCCAACACCGACCCCCGGCTGGCCGAGCACCGCGAACAGCTCAGCGCCAAGGCACATCTGGCCTTCGGGGCCGGGCCGCACGCCTGCCCCGCCAAGGACCCCGCCTTCGTGATCGCCGTCACCGCCGTGGAGTCCCTCCTCAACCGGCTGCCGGACATCGAGGTCCGCGCGCCGTTCAAGGACCTGAGCTGGGTTCCGGCCCCGTGGAGCCGCTCCCTGGTGGCGCTGCCCGTGCGGTTCACCCCGCGCACGATCGGTCCGGCCGCCGCGCCGGCCCGGGAACAGCAGCCGGCCGCCCCCGCCGCTGCGGCCGCCTCGTCCACCGACCGGCCCACCGCGCCGAAGCCCAAGCCGGGTCTGTTCAGCCGGTTCCTGGCCTGGACCCGAGGAGAGTGACGAAGGCAACTCATCGTTGAATCGTCATTTTGTATGTACCCGTCAAGCAAGGGGTATGCATGGCGGCGGTCGATCAATTGGATCAAGGAAGGGCCGTTGTGGAGACCGCTGCGATAAGACCACCTGCCGACAGGCGCCGTACCGTCTCGCTCTTCTCCCGTCTGCGGACGGCACAGGGACAGGCCAACCCGTTCCCTGTCTACGCCGAGCTCAGGTCGAGGGGCGAGGTCGCGGCGGCGCCCTGGGGCGGGTACCTCCTCACCGGCTTCGACGTGTGCGACCGGGTGCTGCGCAGCCGTGACTGGCTGGAGCCGGACAGCCGCTGGCGCGAGCAGCAGGGCTCCGGCACCCGGTGGACGGCGCCCTCCTCGCGGGAGATGAGCCGGACCCTGCCCGCGCTCAACCCGCCCGAGCACACCTGGGTGCGCCGCGCGGCGGGCATGTTCGACCGCAGCTCCCTCGACCAACTCCGCGGCCCCGTCGCCCGGTTCACCGGCCGCAGCCTCGACACCCTCGCGGAGCGGCTGCACGACGGTGAGGCCGACTTCAACGCGCTGGTCAGCGAGGAGCTGCCGGTCGCCGTCATCGGGCACTGGCTCGGCCTGCCGACCGCCGACCACGCGCGGCTGCGCGAGCTGACCCACGACCAGGTGTTCACCCAGGAACTCCTGCCCTCGGCCAGCCAGCTGGCCCTCTCCGACGCGGCCACCGCGGAACTGCGCACCTACTTCACCGACCTGGTGCGGGAACGCCGCGCACGGCCCGGCGACGACCCGGTGTCCCGCTGGCTCGCCGTGTGGGACACCCTGGAGAGCGACCGCGACAAGGCCGACGAAGCCGTCTACTTCCTGGCCCTGTTCGTGCTGCTGGCCGCCCTGGAGACCACGGCCACCCTGCTGTCCACCATGACCCTGCTGCTCCTGGACCACCCCCGGCAGTGGCAGCGGCTCGTCCTCCAGCCCGACCTGGTCCCCGCCGCCGTAGAAGAATCGTTGCGCTACGACCCGCCCACCCATGTGATCAGCCGCGTCTCCGCACGCGACTGCGTCCTCGGCGGCGTCGGCATCCGCAAGGACGAGATGGTCCACCTGCTGGTCGGCGCGGCCCACCGCGACCCCGCCCGGCACCCGGACCCGGAACTGTTCAACCTGCACCGCAAACCGGGCCACCTCGCCTTCAGCGGAGGCGCCCACTACTGCCTCGGCGCGCCCCTCGCGCGCATGGAGGCCCAGACCCTCCTGCACCAACTGGTCACGCGCTTCCCGCGGCTCGCTCTCGTACGCCGGCCGACCTGGGCCCCGCGCGTGGCCTTCCGCCGCCTGCTCAACCTGGACGTCACCCTCGTATGACCGACATGACCAGCCTCTACGACCCGCTGCCCGGGACCGCGTTCGACACCGACCAGGACGGCCCCGTGCTGACCGTCCGGCTCGGCGGCGACACGCTCACCCTCGCCGTCCTGGACGGACTCCTCGCCCTGCTCGACGGTCTGCACGAGCGGCCCGACGTCCGGGTGCTGCTGCTGACCGCCGGCGGCGACGACTTCTGCCTCGGCGCCGACCGCGCCGAGTACCAGGCGGCCCTGGACGCCGACCCCACCGGCGCCGCCCTGCGCCGCATCGCCGACAAGGCGCACCGGGTGTGCGAGGCCCTGGAGAACACCCACGCCGTCACCATCGCCCGGCTGCACGGCAAGGTCATCGGCGCCGGCCTCGCCCTCGCCTCCTACTGCGACCTGCGCGCGGGCGCGGACGACTGCCGCTTCCGCATGCCCGAGATCGGCATCGGCCTCCCCCCGGCCTGGGGCGGCGCCATGGGCCGGCTGGTCGCCGAGGCCGGCGCGTCCCGCATCCGCGAACTGATGCTGACCTGCGACACCTTCGACGCGGCCACCGCACACCGGCTCGGCCTGCTGCACCGTACGGCGCCGCGCGAGGACCTGGACCGGGTGATCGGCGCCTGGGTCCGCCCGCTGGTCCGCCGCTCCGCCGAGGCGGTCACCCTGACCAAGCGGATGCTCGCCGGCTACGCCCGCGCCGCCCGCACCGCCGACCCCGGCCTGCTGGACGCCCACCTCCTCACCGCCCAGCTCACCCGCCCCCGCCCCTGAAACACCGTCTCCCCGCACCGGCCGGCCCGGCAGCACGTCCCCGCGGCCGGCCGAGTCGTGTCCCCTGGGGCACCGGGCGGCGTCCGGCGTCCGTGCCGTGCGTGGCATCATCGGCCGAGGTTCCGAACGCGGCCGCACCCAGGGCCTGTCTTTCGGATCAGGTCGGCTGCGGCGCCGGAGCCTTCTCGGCCGACCCGAGCGGGGTCATGGGGGTGCCCCCTGCTCATGGGGGTCCCCCCGCTCGAGCGGAGCCGAGAGTGGGGGAGGAGTCGAGAGCTTGGGGGAGCGTGCAGATGCAAGGCGGAGGAGCGAGTCGACGCGATGGGGGTCCCCCCGCGCGAGCGAAGCCGAGCGTGGGGGAGTCGGCGAGGGACGACAACGCGGCAGATGTGCGTGCCAGGGCCCGCGACGCCGGCAGGATCCGAAAGACAGGCCCTAGCCGCCACCGGCCGTACCCAGCCCCCACAAGGAGCACGATGAACCCCGCACGCACCGCGTCCTCGTCGCCGGCCGCGCCGGCCGCCTCCCTGCTGGAGGACTTCTCGCTGGAGATGACCGGCAAGGACGTGCCCGCGCTGGAGGAGGCGCAGGGCAGCATCCCGCGGGGCACCCGGATCAACATCACCTTCCTCGCCAACGAGGACCTCGGCACCCGGCTCGCCGCCGCCCGCGCGGTCAAGCGGCTCGGCTTCGTCCCCGTCCCGCACATCTCCGCGCGCCGTCTGCCCTCCCGCCCCGCCCTGGAGGAGTTCCTCTCGGCGCTGGCGGCGGACGGCACCGGCGAGAACGTCTTCGTCGTCGGCGGTGACCCCGCCCGCCCCGAGGGCCCCTACCCGGACGCCCTCTCCCTCATCCGCACCGGCCTGCTGGCCCGGCACGGCGTCCGGCACATCGGTATCAGCGGCTACCCGGAGGGCCATCCCGCGATAGCCGACGGCACGCTGTGGTCCGCCCTCACCGACAAGGCCGCGGCCATCGGCGCCGAGCGGTTCACCGGCGATGTCATCACCCAGTTCGGCTTCGACGCCGACCCCGTCCTCGGCTGGCTGGAAGCGGCCCGCGCCCGGGGCGTACGGCTGCCCGTCCGCATCGGCGTGCCCGGACCCGCCGGAGTCCGCCGGCTGCTCGGCTACGCCACCCGCTTCGGCGTCGCCACCAGCGCCTCCGTGGCCCGCAAGTACGGCTTCTCGCTGACCAACCTCATGGGCACCACCGGCCCGGACCGCTTCCTGCACACCCTGGCCGAGCGGTACGACCCGGCCCGGCACGGCGAGGTGAAGGTGCACTTCTACACCTTCGGCGGCCTGCGCACGACCGCCGAATGGATCACCCGCTTCCGCGACCACCACTGACCGCCCCCCGGGGGGCCTACGGCGCGCACGCATCGGCAGCGGCTGGGGGAGGGGGAGGTGAACACGGGTGGCATGGGTGAGCCTGCCGAGTTCGACCAGCCCGCCCCCACGGCACCCGCGGTGCCAGCCCGGGGCAAGTCGACCGCCCTCGACCAGCCCGCCCAGCACCCCGCCCACGGCGCTGACGGCGCCGGTCCAGGAGGGCACTGGCGGCGGCTGAGGGAGGGGAGCGCGTGAACCAGGACGGTACGGGGGCGGCCGTACGGAAAGGTACGCCCCAGCTCCCCGGCTCACCAGCGCGCACGCACGTGTCGGATTTCCGCCAGCCGTGTCGGGGGCCGCTGCACGATCCTGGAGGCATGCAGAACGCGACGCACCTCGACCGGGAGCACTGCGTGCGTGCCGTGCAGTCCAAGGACGCGCGGTTCGACGGGTGGTTCTTCACGGCCGTGCTGACCACCCGGATCTACTGCCGGCCCAGCTGCCCCGCCGTCCCGCCCAAGCCCGAGAACATGACCTTCCTGCCGAGCGCGGCCGCCTGCCAGCAGGCCGGGTTCCGGGCCTGCAAGCGCTGCCGCCCGGACACCAGCCCCGGCTCCCCGGAGTGGAACCAGCGGGCCGACCTGGTGGCCCGCGCCATGCGGCTGATCGCCGACGGAGTGGTGGACCGCGAGGGGGTGCCCGGGCTCGCCGCCCGGCTCGGCTACAGCACCCGGCAGGTGGAGCGCCAGCTCCTCGCCGAACTGGGCGCCGGCCCGCTCGCCCTCGCCCGCGCCCAGCGCGCCCAGACCGCACGCCTGCTGATCGAGACCACCGCGCTGCCCATGGCGGAGATCGCCTTCGCGGCCGGCTTCTCCTCGATCCGCGCCTTCAACGACACCGTCCGCGAGGTCTTCGCCCTCTCCCCGAGCGCCCTGCGCGCCCGCGTCCCCGGCGACCGCGCCACCCCCGCCACCCCGGGCACCCTCACTCTGCGGCTGCCGTTCCGCGCCCCGCTCAACCCGTCCAACCTCTTCGGCCATCTCGCCGCCACCGCCGTACCCGGCGTGGAGGAGTGGCGCGACGGCGCGTACCGGCGCACGCTGCGCCTGCCGTACGGCCACGGCATCGTCGCGCTCGCCCCCCGCCCCGACCACATCGCCTGCCGCCTCACCCTCAGCGACCTGCGCGACCTCACCGTGGCGATCAGCCGCTGCCGGCGGCTGCTCGACCTGGACGCCGACCCGGTCGCCGTCGACGGCCGGCTGGGCGCCGACCCGCTGCTCGCCCCGCTGGTCGCCGCCGGCCCCGGCCGCCGGGTGCCACGCACGGTGGACGAGGCGGAGTTCGCCGTACGCGCGGTCCTCGGCCAGCAGGTGTCCACGGCCGCCGCCCGCACCCACGCGGCCCGGCTGGTCACCGCGCACGGCAAACCGCTGGACGACCCCCAGGGCGGCCTGACCCACCTCTTCCCGGCCCCGGACGCGCTCGCCGCCGTGGACCCCGAGACCCTGGCGATGCCCCGCACCCGGCGCGCCCCCTTCACCCACCTCGTCCGCCAACTGGCTGACAGGACGCTTCACTTGGGCGTGGAGTCCGACTGGGCGGAGGCCCGCTCCCGGCTCCTCGCTCTGCCCGGCTTCGGCCCCTGGACCGTCGAGGTCATCGCCCTGCGCGCCCTCGGCGACCCGGACGCCTTCCTCCCCACCGACCTCGGAATCCGGCGCGCGGCACGCGGGCTGGGGCTGCCGTCCACCCCGGCCGCGCTCACCGCCCGCGCCGCCGCCTGGCGGCCCTGGCGGGCGTACGCCGTGCAGTATCTGTGGGCGACCGACAGCCACCCGATCAACTTCCTCCCGGCACACGGCAGCGACCGAGAACACAAGGACATGCAGTGAAACAGCACACGGTCATCGACAGCCCGTACGGCCCGCTCACCCTGGTGGCCGACGACGGCGTCCTCTGCGGCCTGTACATGGAGGCCCAGCGCCACCGTCCGCCCGAGGAGACCTTCGGCGACCCCGACGACACCCCCTTCGCCGAGGCCCAAGAGCAGCTCGCGGCCTACTTCGCCGGCGAGTCCAAGGAGTTCACGCTCGAACTCAGGCTGCACGGCACGCCGTTCCAGCGCAGCGTCTGGGAACAGCTGCGCCGCATCCCCTACGGCGAGACCCGCTCGTACGGCGAACTGGCCGACGCCCTCGGCAACCCGGGCGCCTCCCGCGCGGTGGGGCTCGCCAACGGCAGGAACCCCATCGGCATCATCGTCCCCTGTCACCGGGTCGTCGGCGCGGGCGGCAGCCTCACCGGATACGGCGGCGGCCTGGACCGCAAGAAGCGGCTGCTGGACTTCGAGGCGGGGACGGCTCAGGCGCTGTTCTGAGCCCGTTCGGCCAGCTCGCGCAGCAGCCTGGGCAGCGCCGTGCCGATCGGCTCCCGTACGACCTCGTCGGCCAGTTCGTCGTACGGCGTCGGCTCGGCGTTGACGATCACCAGCCGGGCGCCGTGGTCGGCGGCGACACCGACCAGCCCGGCGGCCGGCTGGACCTGGAGGCTGCTGCCGACGGCGAAGAACACGCTGCACGCCTTGCTGACCGACAGGGCCTGGCCGAGCACCTCCGGGTCCAGCCGCTCCCCGAACATCACGGTCGCCGACTTCAGCACGCCTCCGCAGACCAGGCACGGCGGATCCGCCTCGCCGGCCGCCACCCGGGCCAGCGCCTCCTCCATCGGCCCCCGGGCATGGCACCGGGTGCACACCACGCCGTGCGCGCTGCCGTGCAGCTCCAGCACCTTGCGGGCGGGCATCCCGGCCAGCTGGTGCAGCCCGTCCACGTTCTGCGTGATCACCCGCACCGGGACGCCGGACCGCTCCAGCTCGGCCACCGCCCGGTGCGCGGCGTTCGGTTCGGCCCGCAGGCTGCTGGTGGCGCGCCGCATCTGCCAGGACCGCCGCCGGATCTCCGGGTCCCTCATGTAGTACTCGTACGTGACGAGCTTCTCGGCCTCCGGATCCCGCCGCCACAGTCCGTTCGGGCCGCGGTAGTCCGGGATACCGGAGTCGGTGGAGATACCGGCGCCACTGAGGACGGCGACGAGCGGTCTGTTCATGGGCCGAGGGTAGGACGCCCATGCGCGTGAGGCGAACGGATTCCAGGGCGCGGCCGGCCGGGCGGCCGGATCCCGGTGGCCGGCCCCACGGCATCGGTGGCACCATCGCGCCCAGGACGGTGACCAACCCGGACGGCACCGGACCCCACTGGGCCGAATGCCGGTCTTCCGGGCGCGTCGGCCCGGGGAAGCGCGGGGGCCCGCGGGGACCGGGCTACCGTCGACCGGTATGCGGCGCGGAAACACAGGAGACACCGCGGTGCCGGAGGCCGGGCCACGCACTGCCCCGCTGCCGCTGCCGCTCATCGTCGGACTCGCCCTCGCCTTCACGGTCACGGTCGTCGACCCGCTGGTGCTCAGCCTGAACATGCCGGAGGTCAGCCGGGCTCTCCATGTGCCGCCGCAGGGGATCGGGTTGCTGGGCGGAGCGGCGACGCTGGTGATGGCCGCCTCCGTTCTCGGCGCGGGCAGGCTCGGAGACGCCGTCGGCCTCAAGCGGCTGCTGATGCTGGGACTGGTCGTCGTGACCGTCGTCGACCTGCTCGCCATGCTGGCTCCCGGCTACGGCTACCTGCTGACGATGCGCTTCCTGGCCGGGCTGGGGATGACCGCGCTGCTGGGAGTGCCACTGGCCCTGCTGAAGGTGTCCGTGGCACCGGAGAAGCGACCGGTGGCCATCGGTCTCCTGATGGCCGTCGACGTGATCCTGTGCGGACTGGTTCCCGCGTTCACGGGCTGGGCGGTGGAGGCCGTCGGCTGGCGGCTCCTGTTCCTGGTCGCCCCGCTGCTGTGCATGGTCTCGCTCTGGTTGACCGCCCGGTACGCCCCGGAGTCGTCCGTCCGGCAGGGCGGTCGCCTCGACATGGCGGGTATCGCCCTGATCGGCCTGACCCTCCTGGCCCTCGTGGTCGGTCTCGCCGCCGCGCAGAACGGCGTTCTGCGGTTCCAGACCTGGCTGCCGCTGCTGATCAGCGTCCTCGCGGCCGTGCTGTTCGTGCTGCACGAGCGGCGCACCCCCGAGCCCGCACTGGACCTGACGCTGTTCCGCAGCGCACCGTTCAGCGTCGCCCTGGCGGCGACCTTCACACTGAACTTCCTGATCGCCGGGTTCGGCATCGTCCTCGGGCAGTTCGGCAGTGTGGTGCTGGCCCTGTCCCCCGAGTCCGTCGGCCTGCTGTATCTGCCCGGCACGCTGCTGATCGCCGGTGCCGTGACCCTGGCCGGGCGCCTGGTCGGGACGTACACCCCGCGGCCGGTGATGGTCACCGGCCTGCTGGTGATGACGGGAAGCGGGCTGCTCATGGCGGCCACCGCCGGCCCGACCATGGCGGTGTGGCTGCTCGTGCTCGCCACATGGATGTGCAACCTCGGGTCGGTGGTCGCCTCCACGTCGGTGTCCGAGACCGTGCTCTCCCAGGCACCACCCGGGCGTTCCGGCACCGTGGCCTCCGTCCAGATGGCGTTCGCGGTGACCGGCGCCGCGTTCGGTCCCACCGTCTACCTGCTGATCCTCGACTTCTTCTTCCGGCGGCAGTGGCAGGCGGACGCGACGTCACGCGGGCTGTCGGTGACCCAGGCCGATCAGGCCGTGACCGCCGTGCGCAGCGGGATGGCACAGAGCCCGGGCAGCACCGTGTACGACCCCAACCTGCTCCGCCAGGCCTCCGGACTGGACCTCGGGCTGGACTTCGCCCAGGGACTGCGGCTCACGATGCTGACCGTCAGCGTCCTGCCCTTCGTCGTGGCGGTGGTGGCCTTCATGCTGATGCCCCGCCGCCGGGCACCCCGGGCGTAGGCGCGGCTCCTGCCACGGCGGGGCGTCGGCCGGCCCGGTGGCGAACCGACCTCGGCGCTCCTAAGGTGAAAACGGAGTCGCTTTCACAGGAGTGGCGGAGCCCCCATGGCCGTGAAACCGCGTCCCTCACCTCCGGCCCCGACCGGTTCTCTCACCGCCCGGCCGGAATTCGACGCAGTGGTGCGTGACTTCTCGCTCGATGACGGACCCGCCAGGCTGAGTTACCGCGTGCACGTCGGGCGTATGTCCTTCTCCTCCACCATCTCCTACAGCTCGATTCCGGCATGGTCCGACGTGTTCGGTCCCATGCCGACCCGGGAGAACGGTCTGCGACTGGTCAGCTCGCTGATCGCCTGGGATGCCATGCGCTTCCTCGCGCTGGGGGGCGAGCGTCTTGTCCTGCCGCCCGAACTGCCCTGCGATGCCGTGATCAGCAGAGCCTGGCGGCGCTGTTTCCTGAGCCAGTTCGGCGAGTGGCGCTAC
This sequence comes from Streptomyces sp. NPDC031418, assembly GCF_055581605.1. Lineage (NCBI taxonomy): Bacteria > Bacillati > Actinomycetota > Actinomycetes > Kitasatosporales > Streptomycetaceae > Streptomyces > Streptomyces sp. NPDC031418. Next base: position 53,319 of record NZ_JBVIJC010000004.1, on the reverse strand, counting down.
CGCAACGGGATCCGGTACCGCGACGGCGCACCGGAACTGCTCTCTCCCGCGCACTCGTCGGCCGTCGTGCGCGGCGGAGGCGGCAGGCCGCAGGCCGGAAACAGGGCCCTGCTGACCAATGGCGGCGGCAAGGACACGTTGGCCGGAATGATGATCCTCGCCCGGAGCGGAATCGAGCACGACGTGTACGAGGGGTACCTGCCGGTCGGCGGCGGGCATGACCTCCAGCGCCGGCTGCTGGACGAGGTGAGGTCCGGTGCGGCGGCGCCGGGGACCGGGGTCGTCCGTGTGTACGTCCAGGACGACTTCTACCGCCGGCCGGCCGCGGAGTTCGCCGACGCCGGTGTGACGGTGGACCACTTCCACACCGACTTCGCGGTCGGGCACACCGCTTGCTACGTCGGCTACATGCCGGTCATCCTGCACGGCGGCCATGAACGCGTCTGGTTCAACATCGAGCGGTCCGCGGATGACGCTCACGTGAGGTGGGACGGCGAGGAGATCAACCATCAGTGGTGCAAGAGCGCGGAGTACCAGGCGATATCGTCGCGTCTGTTCTCGGAGCTCACCGGCTGCGACTGGTTCACGGGGTTCGATTCCACGCTGCGCGGCCTCTACGACCACATGATCTACCGCGTGGTCGCCACCCGGCCGGGCCTGCTTCGCCGGACGCATTCGTGCAACTACGCGAAACCTTGGTGCGGCCGATGCCCCAAGTGCTGCTACTGCTATCTCATGACGGCCGCGTTTCTGGGTGAAGATTACGCCCGCGGACTTCTCGGGGTGACGGAAAGCCTGTTGGCGGATCCGCGGAACCTTCCGGTCTGGGAGTCCCTCATGGATGCGTCGCAGGTGGCATGGGAATGCGTACCGTCTCATCAGGAAGTCGTCACCGCAGCGGAGCAGTGCCTGAGCCGGGGCGTCGATCACCCGGTGCTGCGCCGGTACGCACCCGGGCCCGCGACGGCGGCCCGGCTCCGGGCCCGCTTCACCGGCATCGACTGGTCGCGCGTTCCCGCCCCGATCGCGGAAGCCGTGCGGGACCTGGCGCGCGAATCCGCCGGGCCTGCAACGGGCCTCCCCGGGGGCTGGCGAACCGGCACCGGCGGGCCGCGCCGGGTGCCGTCCGTGACCCCATCGGGCGCGGAACCGTCCAGAGGCGCGGGCTGCGGCCCGTGAAGAGACCCTGCGCGAGGGGGACCCCGAGCCGAGGGGCGTCGGGGACCGAGCCGCTCAGGGCGGCGGCCGCACGGGTGCCGTCGCCGCGCGCATACCCCGTTCCGTCAGGCGGGAGAGGTCGGGCAGGGCCGCGGCGACGGCCTCGCGTTCCTACGCCTCGGCGGGGCCCGCGGCCCTCAGGCCACGCGGTGGCCGTTCTCCAGCTCGGCGGTGCCGGAGCCGTCCGCGAGGATGTCGAGCGCGGTCAGCACGCGCCGCCCGAGCGCCCCGGGGAGGTGGTCGGCGAGTTCCGCGCGCGGGACCAGCCGCCAGGACAGCAGCTCCTCCTCCTGCAAGCGGATCGCCTTGAGGTCGGTCTCGGTGAGCACCCCGCCGTCGTACAGGTACGCCACCAGCGGCGGCCGCCCCGGGCCCACCACCCAGTCCACCGCCAGCAGCCGGCCCGGCTCGCGGTCCAGGCCGATCTCCTCCAGCGTCTCGCGGCGCGCGCCCTGGCGCGGGGACTCCCCGTCGTCGGACTCGACGGTGCCGCCCGGAAGGGCCCAGCCGTCACGGTAGTTGGGTTCGACGAGCAGCACGCGGCCCTCGGCGTCGCGGAAGAGCGCGGCGGCACCCACGAGGACGCGGGGCAGGGACGCGATGTACGAGGCGAAGTCAGGCGTCGAGGTCATTCAGGAAGGGTATCCAGCCGCGGCCGGGCTACGGCCCGCTCGTCACCAGGCGCAGGGTGCGTTCGGCCAGCGCACTGATCCGCGTCCCGTCGAAGCCGAACACCGCGCTGCGCACCGTGTCCTGGAGCGGTTCCTTCCATTGGCCGGGGATCGCGGCCGCGCCGGTCAGCACCCCGGCCACCGAGCCGGCCGTCGCCCCGTTGGAGTCGGTGTCCAGGCCGCCGCGCACGGTCAGGGCCAGGGTCCGGGTGAAGTCGCCGGTGCCGTACAGCAGTCCGGCGGTGAGGACGGCGGCGTTGGGCACGGTGTGGATCCAGCCGAGCCCGGCGGTCTCCGCGGACAGGGTGGCCACGGTCTCCTCCCAGGCCAGCCCGGTCTCGTACAGGGTGATCACCCGGCGCACGGTGCGGGCGAGCCGGCTGCTCCCCGGGATCACACCGAGCGCGGTCTCCAGGGCGTCCCGGACGGCCGGCGCGGTGAAGGCGGCCGCGACCAGCGCGGCCGCCCACATGGCGCCGTAGACACCGTTGCCGGAGTGCGACAGCACCGCGTCCCGGCGGGCCAGCCCGGCCGCGCGGGCCGGATCGCCGGGGCAGGTCCAGCCGAAGACGTCGGCGCGGATCAGGGCGCCGATCCACTCCTGGTAGGGGTTGTCGTACGTCGCCGTCAGCGGCGGCCTCAGCCCGTTGGCGAGATTGCGGTAGGCGGCACGCTCGGCGGTGAAGGTCTGCCGGTACGGCAGCCTGAGCAGCCACAGATCGCCGACCTGCTCGGTGCTGAAGCCGAAGCCGTGGGTCTCCAGCAGATGCAGTCCGAGGATCGCGTAGTCCACGTCGTCGTCGCGCACACTGCCGTGCACCCGCCCGCGCACGCAGTCCCGCCACTCCGGGCGCAGGTCGGCGGCGTCGGCCGCGTCGGCGGGTTCCGGGAGGTAGTCGGTGAGCGGGAGGGCGGCGGCCCGGCGCAGATAGCGGTCGATGCGCCGCCGGGTCCACACCTCGCCCTGTTCGACCGGTTTGCCGAGCATGTTCCCCGCGATCCGGCCGAGCCAGCCGCCGTGCACGCGGTCGGCGAGATCGGCGGGGTCCATGGTGGCGGTGGGCGTGCTGCTCATGGGTGGGGTGTACCCGTTTTCCCGGACCCGCCCCGGCCGGTCAGGAGCCGTACAGCTCCGTCATCTCGGTGATCTTGCCGGCGCTGTTGACGGCGATGTCGTAGTAGTTCTCGCCGTAGCAGTCGCTGGTGTCGGCCTTCGGGCCGGTGTCCTGCGCGGTGCCGTCGGCGCAGATCCGCACATGCGAGATGCCGCCGTTCTGCGCGGTCATCTTCTTCGGGCCCTTCTTCATGTGCAGCGGGTAGATCGGGGTGTCGCCCGAGGCGACGGTGTACGTGTTCTCCTTGCCGTTCGCCTGGTAGAAGGCACCCTCGTCGGGGTTGCAGTTCTGCGTGGCGTCCTTGGCGGTGATGGTGTTCATGGCGCCGGAGACGCTCTCGACCAGGACGTACTTGTGGCCCGGGGCGAGGGTGTGGCAGCCGCCCTTGGCGCCGCCCTTGTCCTTGGCGCCGCCCTTGCCGGCGGCGTCGCCCTTGGCGCCCTGGCTCGCGGTGGCGGAGGGAGTGGCGGTGCCGGTGGCGTCGGCCCCGTCGTCGGGCCCGCAGGCGGTCAGCGTGAGCGCGGCGCAGGCGAGCAGGGTGGTGGCCAGGGCATGGCGGATGGACGACACGATTCCCCCGATATGGTGCGGCCGGGCATGCGGGGCCCGGGTAATGGCATGGACGTGGGGCCGCGCGTCGCTGTGTCGACCGACGTCGGGGCCCGGGTCGAAGATCGACCCGGGCCGGAACTATATAGCCATGTGCATGTCTTGATCGCAGCGCTTGCGTCGGCGGGCGTGTCCGTGGCGCCGCCGGGTTTTTGGGACACGCTTTACACAACGTGCGCAACTGGGCCCCGGGATCACACTGTCTGACAGGGAGTCGGGCCCGTGTGGGCCGAGGAGCGAGAGAGCGGGGCAGGTCGTGGGACGGCGCAAGGGCGGCATAGGGATCGCACTGGTCACGGGTGCAATGCTGGTGAGCGCGACCGCCTGCGGCGGGGGCGGCAGCGACAAGACGAGCACGGACGACGCGAAGGCGCCGGGCAAGCCGAGCGCGACCGCCTCTCCGTCGCCGACGAAGCCCGCGGGCCCGCCGATGCTCCTGGAGACGATCACCCCGCAGTCCAACGCCACGGTCGGCGTGGCCATGCCGATCTCGGTGGTCTTCACCGACCCGGTGGCGGCGAAGGCCCGGGCCGCGGTCGAGAAGCACCTGAAGGTGAGCGCCTCCCAGCCGGTGACGGGCGCCTGGCACTGGTTCGGCGACAAGCGCGCCGACTGGCGGCCGAAGGACTACTGGCCGTCCGGTACGAAGGTGAAGATCGACGCCGATCTGACCGGCGTCACCAACGGCAACGGACGCTACGGCGTGCACAACTACACGCACACCTTCACCATCGGCGACGACGTCCGCGCGGACGTCTCGGTGACCGGCCACACCATGAAGGTGAGCCGCAACGGCAAGCCGGTGCGCACCCTGTCGATCAACGCGGGCAGCCCGCAGTACCCGACGTGGAACGGCACCATGGCCGTCATCGACAAGCAGGAGAAGGTCCACATGACCTCCTGTAGCGTCGGCATCAGCTGCCAGAAGGGCAGCCCCAACTACTACGACCTGACGCTGCCCTGGGACGTCCACCTGACCCAGTCCGGCACCTATGTGCACTACTCCACCGGCGACCCCAACCCGGGCAGCGGCAGCGCCCGCGGCTCGCACGGCTGCGTGCACCTGTCCATGTCGGACGCCAAGTGGTTCTACAACCAGGTCAAGCAGGGCGACCCGGTCACCATCACCGGCTCGTCCCGCGCCAAGGCCTCGCCCGACAACGGCTACGCCGACTTCAACCTGGGCTGGACCGAGTGGCTCGCGGGCAGCGCCGCCGGGGAGGGCACGACCGGGACGCTGTGACGGCGGCCCGGGTCAGCCCCGGGCGTCCCACACGAGGGGGGCCTGGCGCACCCAGGTCCCCTGTTCCACCGCGTCCAGCAGGAAGCCCGCGAGGCCGGCGCGGCTGAGCCACATCCCTGGCTTGCCGTGGCCGGCCTCCGCTGTGCGTACCGGGGCGCCAGCCGGCCGGTGCCGGTCCCTGAGGGTGACGGCCCGGGCGAGGGTCCAGTCGGTGCCGGAGGCACGCACGACCCGGTCGACACCGTGGTGGTCGGCGAAGCTCGCCCTGATGCGGGACGCCCGGACGAAGGCCCTGGCCACCGGGTTCATCCGGGCCCAGTCGTCCCCGGCGCCCCGGGTGGAGACCAGGACGATCCGGCGGATGCCCTCCTCGCCCATCACCGTGAGGGTGTCGCGGGCCGCGTCGGTCATGAACATCGGCGGGCTGACGGGCCGGGCCCAGGGATTGTCGGAGGCGCGGGCGTTGTTGAGCGCGCTGATCACCGCCTCGCTGCCCCGGGCGGCCCTGCGCAGATCGCCGAGGTCCGCGGGCGTGCCCCGGATCAGCTCGACGCCGGGCGGGGCCTGGACGGCGTCCGGATCGCGGACCAGCGCGCGGACGCGGTGCCCCCGGGCGGCGGCCTGGGCGAGCACCAGGCGTCCGGTACGGCCGCTGCCGCCGAGGAGGAGCAGGTTGGTCATGGACATCATCGTCCCAGCCCCGGCAGCCTTCCAGCCCTCGGTCGGGGCATGACGGCGAGGGCCCCCTGAGGTTAAGGTCGCAGCGGCGCGACTGGCCCTGACGTGCGCGGGGCCCGGAGAGCAAGGGGAAAGCAAGGTGGCGGACGCTGCAATGGACGACACCCGTCGGGTGCTCATCGCCGCGGACAAGTTCAAGGGCTCGCTGACGGCCGTACAGGTCGCCGAGCGGGTGACGGCCGGGCTGCGCCGGGCCGCGCCGAACGTCTCGGTCGAGGCGCTGCCCGTGGCCGACGGCGGTGACGGGACCGTGGACGCGGCCGTCGCGGCCGGTTTCGAGCGTCGCGAGGTACGGGTCGCCGGGCCGCTCGGCGACGAGGTGACGGCGGCGTTCGCGCTGCGCGGCGACACCGCGGTGGTGGAGATGGCGGAGGCCAGCGGCCTCCAGCGCCTCCCGGCCGGGGTCTTCGCCCCGCTGACGTCCTCGACGTACGGCTCCGGCGAGCTGCTGCGCGCCGCGCTGGACGCGGGCGCGCGGACGATCGTGTTCGGCGTCGGCGGCAGCGCCACGACCGACGGCGGCGCGGGCATGCTGTCCGCGCTGGGCGCCCGGTTCCTGGACGAGGACGGCGAGCCGGTGCCGCCGGGCGGCGGCGGGCTGGCCGCGCTGGCCCGCGCGGACCTGTCCGGTCTCGACCCGCGCCTCGGCTCGGTGGAGCTGGTGCTCGCCAGCGACGTCGACAACCCGCTGACCGGCCCGAAGGGCGCGCCCGCCGTGTACGGCCCGCAGAAGGGCGCCACGCCGGAGGACGTGGCGACCCTGGACGCGGCCCTCGCCCACTTCGCGAAGGTGCTGGAGGCCGAGGCCGGTCCGCGGGCGGCCGGGTACGCGGCGTCCCCGGGGGCCGGCGCTGCGGGCGGCATCGGCTACGGCGCGCTGCTGCTCGGCGCCCGCTTCCGCCCCGGCATCGAGGTCATGCTGGACGTCCTCGGCTTCGCGCCCGCCCTGGAGCGGGCCTCGCTGGTGATCACCGGTGAGGGCTCGCTGGACGAGCAGACGCTGCACGGGAAGGCGCCGGCAGGGGTTGCCGCGGCGGCGCGGGCGGCGGGCAAGGAGGTCGTCGCGGTGTGCGGGCGGCTCGCGCTGCCGCCGGAGGCGCTGGGGCGGGCCGGGATCCGCCGGGCGTACCCGCTGACGGAGGTCGAGCCGGACGTGGCGACGTGCATCGCGGAGGCCGGTCCGATCCTGGAGCGGGTCGCCGAGCGCATCGGCCGGGACTTCCTCGGCTGACGGCCGTACGGACGCGCAAACGGGTGTGGCCCGAGCCAGTCGGCTCGGGCCACACCCGTTTGCGGTGCGATGCGGGTCAGGGCAGCTGGGCCGCCCGTGCCTCCCGCCGGTTGCCGCGGAAGTTGTTCACCCGGCGCGCCGTGGCGAACAGCGGGATCACCGCGGCGGCGACCAGCTGGAGCGCGCAGCCCGTCTGGAGCAGCAGCTGCCCGCTGGGGGCGTCGAAGGCCCAGGCGCACAGCAGCCCCATGGAGAGCACGATCCAGGACAGCATGGCGCCGGCCAGGCGGCCCCGCGGCTTCGGGTACTCGACCCGGCTCACCATCAGCCACGCGGTGCCGAAGATCGCCAGCAGCGTCGCCACGAAGGGCAGATCCAGCAGCACGATCGAGACGACCGTCAGCGCGCCGAACGGCGAGGGCATGCCCTGGAACATGCCGTCCTTCATCGTCACGCAGGAGAAGCGCGCGAGTCTGAGCACCACCGCCAGCAGCACCACGATCGCGCCCAGCGCCGCCACCCTCTGGTGGGCGCCCTCCGCGACCATGCCGTAGACGAGGACGAAGTACGCGGGCGCCAGGCCGAAGCTGATCAGGTCGGAGAGGTTGTCCAGTTCTGCGCCCATGGGGGACGAGCGCAGCTTCCGGGCCACCAGTCCGTCGAACAGGTCGAAGACGGCCGCGCAGAGCATCAGGATCACGGCGGTGGCGGCGCTGTGCCGCGCCATGCCGGTCTCCTGGTCGCCGGTGAGGTGCGGGATCAGGATGCCGGTGGTGGTGAAGTACACCGCCATGAACCCGCACGTGGCGTTGCCGAGGGTGAGGGTGTCCGCTATCGAGAGGCGGAGCGAGAGCGGCATCTCCTCCTCGTCGTCCACGTCGTCCGCCTCGGGCACCCAGCCCGCCTGGGTCTCCGGATCAATCACGGTCAATGCGAGTCACCCCAGCCACGGTCTTCTGTCCGACCTCGACCGCGACCTCCACGCCCTCGGGCAGGTAGAGATCGACACGCGAGCCGAAGCGGATCAGACCGATGCGGTCGCCCTGCTCGACCTTCGTGCCCTGCGGAAGGTAGGGCACGATGCGGCGGGCCACCGCGCCGGCGATCTGGATCATCTCGATGTCGCCGAGTTCGGTGTCGAAGTGCCAGACTACGCGCTCGTTGTTCTCGCTCTCCTTGTTGAAAGCCGGAACAAAGCCGCCGGGGATGTGCTCGACGGACGTCACCGTGCCCGCGAGGGGCGCGCGGTTGACGTGGACGTTGAGCGGGCTCATGAAGATCGCGACGCGGGTACGCCCGTCCTTCCAGGGCATGATGCTCTGCACCACACCGTCGGCGGGCGAGATGACCCGGCCCGTGGCGATCTCACGCTCGGGGTCGCGGAAGAACCACAGCATGCCCGCCGCCAGCGCGGTGGCGGGCACGGCGACGGCCTTCGCGACGCCCGAGCGGCGAGCGCGGGCCAGGCTGAGGGCTGCGGTGGCGACGGTCGGGAGAAGCCACGGCGATGCTCCGCGCGCGAGGCGTACGCCGGCTCGGCTGTCGCGAGGTGCAGAGGTTTGGCTGTGGGGCATGGATGACCTTCGTAGCGGATGATGCCGCGCTCTGACGGGGGACGGCGGCTTTCCGGGGATCGTACCGGTCGGGGCCTACAACTGGGCAAGCCAGGCTGTCGAGTCGGCGGCCGAAGAACGTCTACGGGGTGTGATCTTCTTCTCGAAGAAAACACCCCGTATCCGGACAATCAGCCCTGGAACCGATACTCTTCGAGCAGTCTGCGACCGATGATCATTTTCTGGATCTCGGCGGTACCTTCACCGATGAGCAGCATCGGAGCCTCCCGGTAGAGGCGCTCGATCTCGTACTCCTTGGAGAAGCCGTAGCCGCCGTGGATGCGGAAGGCGTCCTCCACGACCTCCTTGCAGTACTCGGAGGCGAGGTACTTGGCCATGCCGGCCTCCAGGTCGTTGCGCTGACCGGAGTCCTTCTTGCGGGCCGCGTTGACCATCATCGCATGGGCGGCCTCGACCTTGGTGGCCATCTCCGCCAGCTTGAACTGGATGGCCTGGTGCTGGGCGATCGGCTTGCCGAAGGTGTGCCGCTGCTGGGCGTACTGCACACCCAGCTCGAAGGCACGCTGGGCGACGCCGCAGCCACGCGCCGCCACGTTGACCCGGCCGACCTCCACGCCGTCCATCATTTGGTAAAAACCTCGGCCGGTGACGCCGCCGAGCACCCGATCGGCCGGTACCCGCAGGCCGTCCATGATCAGCTCGGTGGTGTCGACGCCCTTGTAGCCCATCTTCTCGATCTTGCCGGGGATGGTGAGGCCCGGACGGACCTCGCCGAAGCCCGGCTCCTTCTCGACCAGGAAGGTGGTCATCGACTTGTGCGGCGCCGTGCCCTCGGCGTGGCCTTCGTCACTGCGCACCAGCACGGCCACCAGCGAGGACGTGCCGCCGTTCGTCAGCCACATCTTCTGGCCGGTCAGGACGTACTCGTCGCCGTCCTTGACCGCCTTGGACGTGATGGCCGACACATCCGAGCCCAGGCCCGGCTCCGACATGGAGAAGGCGCCGCGGATGTCACCGGCCGCCATGCGGGGCAGGAAGTGGTCCTTCTGCTCCTGGGTGCCGTGCTGCTTGAGCATGTACGCCACGATGAAGTGGGTGTTGATGATGCCGGACACCGACATCCAGCCACGGGCGATCTCCTCCACGCACAGCGCGTAGGTGAGCAGCGACTCGCCGAGGCCGCCGTACTCCTCGGGGATCATCAGACCGAACAGGCCGAGTTCCTTCAGCCCGTCCACGATCTGCTGCGGGTACTCGTCGCGGTGCTCCAGCTCGGTCGCGACAGGAATGATCTCCTTGTCGACAAAGTCCCGGACGGTGGAGAGGATCTCCTGCTGGACGTCGGTCAGACCGGCGGTCTGGGCGAGACGGGCCATGGCTTACTTCTCCTGCTGCTTCAGCTCGGGGCGGCCGGGCTGCTCGCCGCCGCGCTCCTTGATGTACGTCTCGGTGGGCACCATGACCTTGCGGCGGAAGACGCACACCAGGGTGCCGTCCTGCTTGTAGCCCTTGGTCTCGACGTAGACGATGCCGCGGTCGTTCTTCGACTTCGACGGCCACTTGTCCAGCACCGTCGTCTCGCCGTAGATCGTGTCGCCGTGGAAGGTCGGCGCCACGTGCTTGAGCGACTCGATCTCCAGGTTGGCGATCGCCTTGCCGGAGATGTCCGGCACGCTCATGCCCAGCAGCAGGGAGTAGATGTAGTTCCCGACGACGACGTTCTTGCCGAAGTCCGTCGTCTTCTCCGCATAGTTGGTGTCCATGTGGAGCGGGTGGTGGTTCATGGTGAGGAGACAGAACAGGTGGTCGTCGTACTCCGTGACCGTCTTGCCCGGCCAGTGCTTGTACGTCGCCCCGACCTCGAACTCCTCGTAGGTGCGTCCGAACTGCATCGCGCTCAGGCCTCCGGGATCTCGAACGTGCTGGTGCGCTGCATGCCGGCGGCGCGTCCCTTGCCCGCGATGACCAGCGCCATCTTCCGGCTGGCCTCGTCGATCATCTCGTCGCCGAGCATCGCGGAGCCCTTCTTGCCGCCCGCCTCGGACGTGTAGTAGTCGTACGCGTCCAGGATCAGCTCGGCGTGGTCGTAGTCCTCCTGGGAGGGCGAGAAGATCTCGTTGGAGGCCTCGACCTGGCCCGGGTGCAGCACCCACTTGCCGTCGAAGCCGAGGGCGGCGGCGCGCTGGGCGACCGCGCGGTAGCCGTCCACGTTGCGGATCTGGAGGTAGGGGCCGTCGATCGCCTGGAGGTTGTTGGCGCGGGCGGCCATCAGGATCTTCATCAGGATGTAGTGGTAGGCGTCCGCCGGGTAGCCGGGCGGCTGCTCGCCCACGACCAGCGACTTCATGTTGATGGAGGCCATGAAGTCGGCCGGGCCGAAGATGATCGTCTCCAGCCGGGGGGAGGCCTCGGCGATCGCGTTGACGTTGTTCAGGCCCTGGGCGTTCTCGATCTGCGCCTCGATGCCGATCTTGCCGACCTCGAAGCCCATGGTCTTCTCGATCTGCGTCAGCAGCAGGTCCAGCGCGACCACCTGCTCGGCGGACTGCACCTTGGGCAGCATGATGCAGTCGAGGTTCTGGCCGGCGCCCTCGACGACCGTGACGACATCGCGGTACGTCCACTCGGTCGTCCAGTCGTTGACGCGCACGACGCGCGTCTTGCCGGTCCAGTCGCCCTCGTTGAGGAACTTGACGATGGTGTGCCGCGCCTCGGGCTTGGCCAGCGGCGCGCAGGCGTCCTCCAGGTCCAGGAAGACCTGGTCCGCCGGGAGGCCCTGCGCCTTCTCCAGGAAGCGCGGGTTGCTGCCCGGCACCGCCAGGCAGGAGCGCCGCGGGCGAAGGCGGTTGACGGTCGTCATGCGGGGACCTCCAGAGGGTCGAGCTTGTTCGCTTTCCGGATCTCGTCGACGATGCGGCCGATGATCCCGGTGATGTCGAAGTCCTTCGGGGTGAAGACGGCGGCCACTCCGGCTTCCCTGAGCTGCTCCGCGTCCCCGTTCGGGATGATGCCACCTGCGATCACCGGTATATCTGTGGCACCGGCCACACGGAGGCGCTGGAGCACGTCCGGGACGAGCTGGGCGTGCGAACCGGACAGGATCGACAGGCCCACCGCGTGCACGTCCTCGGCGAGGGCCGCGTCCACGATCTGTTCGGGGGTCAGCCGGATGCCCTGGTAGACCACCTCCAGGCCGGCGTCCCGGGCGCGTACGGCGATCTGCTCGGCGCCGTTGGAGTGTCCGTCCAGGCCGGGCTTGCCGACCAGGAAGCGGAGCTTGCCGACGCCCATGTCGCGGGCGGTGGCGGCGGCCTTCGCGCGCACCTCGGCGAGCGCGGAGCCCGGCTCGGCGGCGACGGCGACCGGCGCGGAGGAGACCCCGGTGGGCGCCCGGTACTCGCCGAACACCTCGCGCAGCGCCGCGGCCCACTCGCCGGTCGTGACCCCGGCGCGGGCGCACTCCAGGGTGGCCTCCATCAGGTTCTCCGTGCCCTTGGCGGCCTCCTTCAGCCGCTCCAGCGCCTTGCAGGGGCGCGGGTGGTTGAAGGGTGGCTGGTAGCGGGTGTCCCGCCACTGCCGGAGCGACTCGACGACGCGGGCCTCGACCGCCGGGTCGACCGTCTGGATCGCGGTGTCCAGGTCGGCCGTCAGCGGGTTGGGCTCGGTGCCCTCGAAGATGTTGACGCCGACGATCTTCTCCTGGCCGGACTCGATCCGGGCCCGGCGCTCGGCGTGCGAGGAGACCAGCTGCGACTTCAGGTAGCCGGACTCCACGGCGGCCATCGCGCCGCCCATCTCCTGGATCCGGTCGATCTCCGCGAGGGCGTCCGCGACCAGCTGGTCCACCTTCGCCTCGATCACCTTCGAGCCCTCGAAGATGTCCTCGTACTCCAGCAGGTCGCTCTCGTAGGCGAGCACCTGCTGGATGCGCAGCGACCACTGCTGGTCCCAGGGGCGGGGCAGCCCCAGGGCCTCGTTCCAGGCCGGCAGCTGCACGGCACGCGCGCGTGCGTCCTTCGACAGCGTCACCGCCAGCATCTCCAGCACGATCCGCTGGACGTTGTTCTCCGGCTGCGCCTCGGTCAGTCCGAGCGAGTTGACCTGGACGCCGTAGCGGAAGCGGCGCTGCTTGGCGTCCTCGATGCCGTACCGCTCGCGGGTGACCTTGTCCCAGATGCGGCCGAAGGCGCGCATCTTGCACATCTCCTCGATGAAGCGGACGCCCGCGTTCACGAAGAAGGAGATCCGCGCCACCACGTCGCCCATGCGCTCCTGCGGCACCTGGCCGGAGTCGCGGACGGCGTCCAGCACGGCGATCGCGGTGGACATCGCGTACGCGATCTCCTGCACCGGCGTGGCCCCGGCCTCCTGCAAGTGGTAGCTGCAGATGTTGATCGGGTTCCACTTGGGGATGTGGGAGACCGTGTACGCGATCATGTCCGTCGTCAGGCGGAGGCTCGGTCCCGGCGGGAAGACGTGCGTCCCGCGGGACAGGTACTCCTTGACGATGTCGTTCTGGGTCGTGCCCTGGAGCCTGGTGATGTCCGCGCCCTGCTCCTCCGCGACGACCTGGTAGAGCGCCAGCAGCCACATGGCGGTGGCGTTGATCGTCATCGAGGTGTTCATCTGCTCCAGGGGGATGTCCTGGAACAGCCGGCGCATGTCACCGAGGTGCGAGACGGGCACGCCGACCCGGCCGACCTCGCCGCGGGCGAGGATGTGGTCGGGGTCGTAGCCGGTCTGCGTCGGCAGGTCGAAGGCGACCGACAGACCGGTCTGGCCCTTGGCGAGATTGCGCCGGTACAGCTCGTTGGACGCTTCGGCCGTGGAGTGACCGGCGTACGTCCGCATGAGCCACGGACGGTCCTTTTCCCTCCGGCTGTCCGAAGGCTGACGCTCTGTCATCTGCGGCTCTCAGACGTTCCGGAAGCGGTTGATGGCGTCGATGTGCTTCGCGCGCATCTCCGGGTCGCGCACGCCGAGGCCTTCCTCGGGGGCCAGGCACAGCACGCCGACCTTGCCCTGGTGCAGGTTGCGGTGGACGTCGTAGGCGGCCTGGCCGGTCTCCTCCAGGGAGTAGGTCTTCGACAGCGTCGGGTGGATCTTGCCCTTGGCGATGAGGCGGTTGGCCTCCCAGGCCTCGCGGTAGTTCGCGAAGTGCGAGCCGATGATCCGCTTCAGCGACATCCACAGATACCGGTTGTCGTACTCGTGCATGTAGCCCGAGGTCGAGGCGCAGGTGGTGATGGTGCCGCCCTTGCGGGTGACGAACACGGAGGCGCCGAAGGTCTCGCGGCCGGGGTGCTCGAAGACGATGTCGATGTCCTCGCCGCCGGTCAGCTCGCGGATGCGCTTGCCGAAGCGCTTCCACTCCTTCGGGTCCTGGGTGTTCTCGTCCTTCCAGAACTTGTAGCCCTCGGCGTTGCGGTCGATGATCGCCTCGGCGCCCATCGAGCGGCAGATCTCCGCCTTCTGCGGGCTGGAGACGACACAGATCGGGTTGGCGCCGCCGGCCAGCGCGAACTGGGTGGCGTACGAGCCGAGGCCGCCGCTCGCGCCCCAGATGAGCACGTTGTCGCCCTGCTTCATGCCGGCGCCGTTGCGGGACACCAGCTGCCGGTAGGCGGTCGAGTTGACCAGGCCCGGGGCGGCGGCCTCCTCCCAGCTCAGGTGCTGCGGCTTCGGCATCAGCTGGTTGGACTTGACGAGCGCGATCTCGGCGAGACCGCCGAAGTTGGTCTCGAAGCCCCAGATGCGCTGCTCGGGATCGAGCATGGTGTCGTTGTGGCCGTCGGAGGACTCCAGCTCGACGGACAGGCAGTGCGCGACGACCTCGTCACCGGGCTTCCAGGCGTTCACGCCCGGGCCGGTGCGCAGGACGACGCCCGCGAGGTCGGAGCCGATGATGTGGTACGGCAGGTCGTGGCGCTTGGCCAGCTCGTTGGTGCGGCCGTAGCGCTCCAGGAACCCGAACGTGGACAGCGGCTCGAAGATCGAGGTCCACACCGAGTTGTAGTTGACGGAGGAGGCCATCACGGCCACCAGCGCCTCGCCCGGGCCGAGTTCGGGCACGGGGACCTCGTCGAGGTGGATCGACTTGCGCGGGTCCTTGTCGCGGGTCGCGAGGCCCGCGAACATCTCCGTCTCGTCCTTGTGCACGGTGATCGCGCGGTACGACTCGGGGATCGGCAGGGCGGCGAAGTCTGCGGACGTGGCGTCCTTCGACTGGATCGCGTCCAGGATGTCCTTCACGGTCACGGTGTTGCCTCCGGCGGTGAGCGCCCTGAGGGAGGGGCGCTGGGGGTTCGTCGGTGCTGCTTGGAGTGCTGCTGAGGGTGGAAAAGTGCTGCTGAGGGTTTTTGAAGGGGTGCCGTCGGTTCGGCTCGGTGGTGCTTCGGCAGCGCTTTGTGGCGCGGGAGGTTGCCTGTGACGCAGGCGTCCGGGCGCGCGAGCCGGCGGCTTGCGGGGACAGCCGGCGAACGCATGGTCTCTGCTCGCCGGCCGCCCGGACACCTTCAACGTATGACACCGCGTGTCAGGTGACAAGGCACTGAGTGCCAGAACCTCGTCTCAGATGAAATCTTTACGTAACAAATGAGCGATGATCGATCGAACGGGCCCTGAAATCTGCTCGAAAAGGTGCCCTGACATGCCAAAACGGCCACCCCGTCGGGTGGCCGTCGTCACAGCGGTGAAGCGGGATCAGCGCTCCTTGAGCGCCTCCTCGATGGTGCGCATGACCTCCTCCAGCGGGGCGTCGGTGCGGGCGACCGTGACCAGCACCTCACCGTGCGGGGAGACCGTCGCCGGGGCCGGGGTGCCGGCCGGCCGGCCGGCGGGGGTGCGCCCCGCCCCGATGCCGGTGCCGAAGGTCTTGCGGACGATCGCGAAGGCGTGGTCGAGCTGGGCCTCCACATCGCCCTGGCCGCCCGCCCGCAGCCAGCGCCGGAGCACATGGTTGTGGGCGGTGACCACCGCCGAGGCGGCCACCTCGGCGAGCAGCGGGTCGTCGTTGGCGTCGTCGGCGTGCGCGTGCTCGTCGAAGTGCCCGAGGAGGTAGCGGGTGAACAGGCGCTCGTAGCGGGCCACCGAGGCGATCTCGGCCTCGCGCAGGGTGGGCACCTCGCGGGTGAGCTTGTAGCGGGCGACCGAGATCTCCGGCCGCGCCGCGTACATCTTCATGACTTCCTTGATGCCGCGGCACACGGTGTCGAGCGGGTGCTCGTGCGCCGGGGCGGCGTTGAGGACCGCCTCGGCACGGATCAGTGTGTCGTCGTGGTCCGGGAAGATCGCCTCTTCCTTGGAGCGGAAGTGGCGGAAGAAGGTGCGGCGGGCCACCCCGGCCGCGGCCGCGATCTCGTCGACGGTGGTGGCCTCGTACCCCTTGGTCGCGAACAGCTCCATGGCTGCGGCCGCCAGTTCTCGGCGCATTTTCAGCCGCTGGGCGGCGGCGCGACTGCCTGCGGCACTTTCCGGCGCGTCGGGCGTAGCTGGTGTACGTGAGGACTTGGCGGGCTGGGACATGACCCGAAAGTACTGCATGTGCGCAGCTCGGTGCGCAGGTGCGGGGCATCCCCCGCCCCCGGGGGGCGGGGGTCCCGCGGCCGGGCCGAGCAGTCCGCCCCAGTCCGTCTCCGCGTCGTACCAGTCGCCGGCGCCGTCAGCGGCGGGCATACTCGCGGAAGCCGCGGCCCGTCTTGCGGCCGAGGCAGCCCGCGGCCACCAGGTGCTCCAGGAGCGGCGCCGGGGCCAGCCCCGGGTCGCGGAACTCGCGGTGCAGCACCTTCTCGATGGCCAGCGAGACATCCAGGCCGACCACGTCCAGCAGCTCGAACGGGCCCATCGGGTAGCCGCCGCCCAGCCGCATCGCCGCGTCGATGTCGTCCAGCGAGGCGTAGTGCTCCTGGACCATCTTGACCGCGTTGTTGAGGTACGGGAACAGCAGCGCGTTGACGATGAAGCCGGCCCGGTCGCCGCAGTCCACCGCGTGCTTCCTGATCTTCGTGCAGACCTCGCGGACGGTGGCGTGGACGTCGTCCGCGGTGAGCACCGTGCGGACCACCTCGACCAGCTTCATCGCGGGGGCCGGGTTGAAGAAGTGCATGCCGATCACGTCCTGCGGGCGCGAGGTGGCGCGGGCGCAGGCGACGACGGGCAGCGAGGAGGTGGTGGTGGCCAGCACCGCCCCGGGCTTGCAGACCTTGTCCAGCGTCTGGAACAGCTGCCGCTTGATCTCCAGGTCCTCGGCGACCGCCTCGACGGCCAGGTCGACCTCGGCGAAGGCGTCGTAGGACCCGGCCGGGGTGATCCGGTCCAGCGTCTGCGCGGCGGCCTCGGCCGTCAGCCGGCCCTTGTCCACGGAGCGGGCCAGGGACTTGCCGATCCTGGCCTTGGCGGTCTGCGCCTTCTCCTCGCTGCGGGCGGCCAGCACGACCTCGTACCCGGCCTTCGCGAACACCTCGGCGATGCCGGAGGCCATGGTCCCGGAGCCGGCGACGCCGACCGAGCGGACGGAGCGGCCGGCCGCGCCGGTGCCGTCCGCGCCCGGGGTCAGCGCGTCCGGCACCACCGTGGCGCTGCCCGGCGCCGCGTAGGTGTAGAAGCCGCGCCCGGACTTGCGGCCGGTCAGGCCCGCCTCGCTGAGCTGCTTCAGGATCGGGGCGGGGGCGTGCAGCCGGTCCTGGGACTCGGCGTACATGGCCTCCAGGACCGTGCGCGCGGTGTCGACGCCGATCAGGTCCAGGAGCGCGAGCGGGCCCATCGGCAGGCCGCAGCCGAGCCGCATCGCCGCGTCGATGTCCTCGCGGGAGGCGTACCGGGACTCGTACATCGCGGCCGCCTGGTTGAGGTAGCCGAACAGCAGCCCGTCCGCGACGAACCCGGGGCGGTCGCCGACCGCGACCGGTTCCTTGCCCAGCTCGACCGCGAGGTCGGTGACGGCGGCCACGGCCTGCGGGGCCGTCAGCACCGAGGAGACGATCTCGACCAGCTTCATCGCCGGGGCCGGGTTGAAGAAGTGCAGCCCGAGCACCCGCTCGGGGCGCGCGGAGTCGGCGGCGAGCCGGGTCACGGACAGGGCGTTGGTGCCGGTCGCGAGGATCGTCTCGGGGCGGACGATGCCGTCCAGCGCACGGAAGATCTGCTGCTTGACCTCGTACGACTCCGGGGCCACCTCGATGACGAGGTCGGCGTCGGCCGCCGCGGCGAGGTCGGTGCCGGTGCGCAGCCGGGCCAGGGCGTCGGCGCGCTCCTGCTCGGAGATCCGGCCGCGCTCCACACAGCGGGCGGTGGAGGCCTCCAGGGCGGCCAGCGAGCGGGCGGCCTGCGCCTCGCTGATGTCGATGCCGATCACCTCGCGGCCGGCCTTCAGAAGGACTTCGGTGATGCCGGTGCCCATGGTGCCGAGACCGACGACGGCGATCGTCTTGAGCGGGGACAGGCTTGCGTCGGAGCGGGGAGTGGCCATCGCGGGGCTCCAGGGATGAGGGTGACGACGAGGAACGCGCCGGGTGTGCCCGAAGGCACACCACGGAGCGGAGAAGAGGTGCGGGTGTGGCCGGGCTGCGAGCGCACACGCCCGGTACTGCCGGTGCCACGGGCGCGCACACGCCCGGCAGCGGCGGATCTCCGACCGGCTCTGTCCCGGAGCCGGGTCGTACTGCGGTGTTCGGCGGTACTCGCCGCACCGAACCGACAGATGCCCGCGACGGCCGCGTCACCAAACCGTCGCCAGCGAGGATGCGAGAGGGTGTCTCGCTCGTATGAGCTTAACCGGCGGGTAACGAGCGCGCCAGCCCCCGGAGTTTGTGATGTACCTCCCTCTGTGCCCGCGGGCCGCCTACGCTGGACCCCGTGGACGAAGAGTTGCGAGCGCTCACGGAGCGCTTACGGCAGGAATCGGGCGGCTCGGCGGCGTTCGACCGCCTGCTGGCGACCGAGGACCACGACGAACTGGCCGAGGTCCTCACCGCCCCCGGCCAGCCCCTCTGGGCGCGGGAACTGGCCGCGTTCCGGCTCGGCCGCGCGGGCGACCGGCGCGCCTTCGAGTCCCTGGTGCTGCTGCTCAACCACCGCGACCCGCCGCGCTGCGCCGCCGCCGCGCACGCCCTGGCCCGGCTCGACGACCCGCGTACGGCCCGCGCGGCCGCTGCCCTCGCCACCAACGAACTGCGCGTGGCCTACGCCCTGCACCCGGTCCGGCTGCTGGTCGCCCTGCGCGCCCCCGAGTCCGTGCCCGCGCTGATCACCACCCTGGAACGCCGCCTCCGCCCGCACGACCCCTACCGCCGCGTCGCCCTCGCCTGCGTGGAGGGGCTCGGCACCCTCGCCGACCCCCGGGCCCGCCGCATCCTGACCGAGGCCCTGGCCCACCCGGCCCTGGCCGAGGCGGCGGTCCACGCCCTGGCCCGCATCCCCGAGCAGAAGCAGACGCGCTGACACCCCGGCCGTGAGCGGGGTCAGGCGTCCAGTACGGCCAGTGCCTCCACCTCCATCAGGAAGTCCGGGGAGACCAGGGCGGCCACCTGGACGGCGGAGGAGGCCGGCAGGCGGGTGTCGGGTATGTGGGCGGCGCGGGCCGTGCGGAGGGCCGGCAGGTGGGACATGTCCGTGACGAAGTACGTCAGCTTGATCACGTGCTCGAAGCCCGCCCCGGCCGCGGCCAGACAGCGCCGGAGGTTCTCGAAGACCTGGCGGGCCTGGGCGGCCGGGTTGCCCGGGCCGACCAGCCGGCCCTCCTCGTCCAGGGGGAGCTGGCCGGAGACGGCGACCAGGCGGCCGGTCGCCGTGACCACATGGCTGTACTGGGCGGCGGGGGCGACCCCGTCGGGGGCCGGGATCCGGATGGGTTCGGTCATGGCGCCATTGTGGATCACGCCACTGACAACGCCCCCGGCCTCCCGCGGAGTTACCGGCGGAAGCCCAGCAGGCGGTGCAGCACCGCACCGGCGGAGGAGAGCGGCGCCGCCTTCGCTTTGAGCGGTTCCGGCTCCGGGGACCTGTGGCACACCGCGTCCGCCACACCGGCACCGCGCGGCACCGTGCCGTCCGTCAGATACGCGGCCAGATACCGGTCCGGACAGGCGTTGCCGCCGAGCGTGACGCCGTGGTTGCCGCCGCCCTGCTCGACCACCAGGCTGGAGCGGGCCAGCAGATGGTGCACCGTGACACCGCCCGGGTACGGGGTCGCCGCGTCGTCCGTCGCCTGGAACAGCAGCGCCGGCGGGAGCTTGGCGTTGGCGATGTTCACCGGCGTACCGGAGCCGACCGGCCAGAACGCGCACGGCGCGTTGTACCAGGCGTTGTTCCAGGCCATGAAGGGCGCCTTGCCGTACACCTTCCAGGTGTCCGCACGCCACCGGCTCCAGCCGCGCGGCCAGGCCACGTCACGGCACTGCACGGCCGTGTAGACGCTGTAGCCGTTGTCGCCGGCGGAGTCCACGGCTCCGAGACTCTTGTACGCCTCCACCAGCGGCGCGGTCTCCTTGTGGTGGACGTAGGCCGCGAACGCCTCGGCGAGATAGGGCCAGTAGCCGTCGAAGTAGCCGCCCGGGATGAAGGTGTCCTCCAGCTCCGCGGCGCCGACCTTCCCCGCGGCGGGCCGCTTCGCCAGCGCCGCCCGCATCGCGTACCAGGCGGCCTCCACCTTCTCGGGGTCCCTGCCGAGCCGGTATGCCGCGTCGTGCCGGGCGATCCACGCCATCAGCGCGCGGTGGCGGTCGTTGAAGGCGTAGTCCTGGCCCAGGTTGTCCCGGTACCAGACACCCGACGGATCCACGATCGAGTCCAGCACCAGCCGGCGCACCCGCTGCGGATACAGCTTGGCGTAGACCGCGCCCAGGTAGGTGCCGTAGGAGTAGCCGAAGTAGCTGATCGTGGGCGCGCCCAGCGCCTCCCGGATCGCGTCGAGGTCCCGCGCGGCGCTGACCGTGTCCATGTAGGGCAGGACGTCGGCGTGCCGGCGGCCGCACGCGGCGGCGAAGGACCGTGCCCGCTTCAGGTTCGCCTGTTCCACCGCGGCCGTGGCCGGCACGGTGTCCGGGCGCACCGGGGCGAAGTGGCGGGGCGCGCAGTCCAGGGCCGGGCCGCTGGCGCCCACCCCGCGCGGATCGAAGCCGATCACGTCGTACCGGGCCGCCACGCTCCGCGGCAGCGCGGCGGCGACGAAGCCGGCCAGCGCCAGCCCGCTGCCGCCGGGGCCGCCGGGGTTGACCAGCAGCGGCCCCTGGGAGGCCGCGGCGGTGTGCGGGACGCGCGAGAGGGCGAGACTGATCGTCCGGCCGGCCGGGTTCGCGTGGTCCAGCGGCACCCGCAGCGACGCGCACTGCATGCTCGGGTACTCGCTCGTGCCGCACTTCTTCCAGGCGAGCCGCGGAACGGGGGCGGCGGTCGCGCGCGCGGGGGCGGCGGTGACCGAGCCCGCCAGCACCGCGGCGGCTGCGCACAGCACGGCCGTGCGTCTTCTCATGGGGCCTCCCGGGACGGAGGGATCGGCGAACCGTGAGGTCACGGCTCTCGCCGGATCGTCCCGGCAACGGCGGCCCGAGGAACGCGTCCCGGCCGGAGTTGACCCGATTGGGCCGAGGGATGCCCTCGAACGCGCTCAGATGAGGGTCAGCTGGGTGGGCTCGGACCCGGTCGCGGGTTCGGCCGGCCGGATCCGGCGCGCCGCACGCGCGCGCGTGGGTCCGATGCCGTACTCCTGCGCCAGCTCGTGCACCTGACGGGTGATCCGGCGCTGGTACCACGTCGGCGCGTAGGCTCCTTGCGCGTACATGCGCTCGTAGCGGCCCACCAGGTCCGGGTGGTGGTGCGCCAGCCAGGCCATGAACCACTCGCGGGCGCCCGGCCGCAGATGCAGCGTGAGCGGGGTGACCGAGGTGGCCCCGGCCTCCGCGATGGCCCGTACCGCGGCCCGCAGCTGCTCCGGACGGTCGCTCAGGAACGGGATCACCGGCGCCATCAGCACCCCGCAGCCGATGCCGTGCTCGCCGAAGGCCCGTACGACGTCCAGTCGGCGCTCGGGCGCGGGGGTGCCCGGCTCCACCGTGCGCCACAGCTCGGTGTCGAGGAAGCCCACGGAGACCGAGACGCCCACGTCCGTCACCTCGGCCGCCCGCACCAGCAGCTCCAGGTCGCGCAGGATGAGCGTGCCCTTGGTGAGGATCGAGAACGGGTTCGCGTGCTCGGTGAGGGCCGAGATGATCCCCGGCATCAGCCGGTAGCGGCCCTCGGCGCGCTGGTAGCAGTCGACATTGGTGCCCATCGCGATGTGGTCGCCGCGCCAGCGCCGGGAGGCGAGCTGACGGCGCAGCACCTCGGGGGCGTTCACCTTGACCACGATCTGGGAGTCGAAGCCGAGGCCCGTGTCGAGGTCCAGATAGCTGTGCGTCTTGCGCGCGAAGCAGTACACGCACGCGTGCGTGCAGCCCCGATAGGGATTGACCGTCCATTCGAACGGCATGCGCGAGGCGCCCGGCACCCGGTTCAGCACCGAGCGCGCCCGGACCTCGTGGAAGGTGATCCCGCGGAACTCGGGCGTGTCGAAGGTGCGGGTCGTCACCGCGTCCGCGCCGAACAGGGCCGGCTCGGCCCGTCCGTGCTCGGTCTCCTCGGCGGGATCGGTGAGGTTGTCCCAGCGCATGACGCCTCCTCGGTAGCACTGCGGCACAGAATAGAACATGTGTTCCCATGATCGTGCGGACCCCGATTTGGGCGGCCGGGCGCCGGGGTGGTTGGCTTGCCGTGGTTGGTTACCAACCCCGAGCAACCAGGTCCTGGAGGAACGCAATGGCGCAGGTCGAGGCCACAACGGAGCGGGTCGTCGCGGCGGACGCGGAGAAGGTGTTCGACGCCCTCGCCGACTATTCCGGCACGCGGCAGAAGCTGCTGCCCGAGCACTTCAGCGAGTACGAGGTGCGCGAGGGCGGCGACGGCGAGGGCACCCTCGTCCACTGGAAGCTCCAGGCCACCAGCAAGCGGGTGCGCGACTGCCTGCTGGAGGTCAGCGAGCCCACCGACGGCGAGCTGGTCGAGAAGGACCGCAACTCCTCCATGGTCACCACCTGGCGCGTCACCCCGGCCGGCGAGGGGAAGTCCCGCGTCGTCGTCACCACCACCTGGCAGGGCGCCGGCGGCATCGGCGGCTTCTTCGAGAAGACCTTCGCGCCCAAGGGCCTCGGCCGGATCTACGACGCCCTGCTCGCCAACCTGGAGCGCGAGGTCACCCAGTAGCCTCAAATGGCAGCCGGTGAAGGGGAGTTGACTTCCGGAACCGACCTCCGGAGTTGACCCCCTTCACCGGTTCGGGTGGATCTCCACCCCGGCCCCCCGCGCACCGTAACCCGCCGCAGTTGTCCGCAGTTGCCTGCCTTAGGCGCGACATGTGACAGGTGTGACTGAGGGGAGCGGCACATGGGCGGGACGGCACTGGTGAAGCACGAGCCGGACACGGCACCGGCTCCGGACGCCGTCGAGGCACCGCCGCCGCCCGCTCCGGCCGCCGCACTCGGCGCGGGCCGCGTCCGGCTCGTCTTCTTCGGGCTGATGCTCGCCCTGCTCCTCGCCGCGCTCGACCAGATGATCGTCGCGACCGCCCTGCCGAAGGTCGTCGGCGAACTGCACGGCCTGGACCGGATGTCCTGGGCGATCACCGCCTACCTGCTCACCTCCACCATCGGACTGCCCCTGTACGGCAAGCTCGGCGACCTCGTCGGCCGCAAGGGCGTCTTCCAGTTCGCCATCGCCGTCTTCGTGGCCGGCTCCGCGCTCGCCGGCCGGTCCCAGTCCATGGACCAGCTGATCGCCTTCCGCGCGGTCCAGGGCGTCGGTGCCGGCGGACTCATGATCGGCGTGCAGGCGATCATCGCCGACATCGTGCCGCCCCGCGAACGCGGCCGCTACATGGGCCTGATCGGCGCCGCCTTCGGCCTCGCCTCCGTCGCCGGCCCGCTGCTCGGCGGCTACTTCACCGACCACCTCTCCTGGCGCTGGTGCTTCTACGTCAACGTCCCCTTCGGCCTGGTCACCCTCGCCGTCGTCACCGCCGTCCTGAAACTCCCCAGACCCGCCACGCGCGGCCGCCTCGACGTGCCGGGCGCGCTGCTCCTCGCCGTCGCCTCCACCTGCCTGGTCCTGCTGACCAGCTGGGGCGGCACCGAGTACGCCTGGGGCTCGAAGCAGATCGTCGGCCTCGGCGCCGGCGCGGCGGCCGCCGCCGCCCTCTTCCTCGTCGCCGAGCGCTTCGCCGCCGAACCCCTCATCCCGCTCCGGCTCTTCCGCGACTCGGTGTTCAACGTCAGCGGCCTGGTCGGCCTGGTGGTCGGCGTGGCCCTGTTCGGCGCCGCCAGCTATCTGCCGACCTTCCTCCAGATGGTCGACGGGGCCAGCGCCACCGGGTCCGGGCTGCTGATGCTGCCCATGATGGCCGGGATCGTCGGCGCCTCCGTCGTCGGCGGACAGCTCATCAGCCACACCGGCCGCTACAAGGTGTTCCCCGTGCTCGGCAGCGCCGTCGCCGCCGTCGGCATGTGGCTGCTGTCCCGGCTCCAGACCGACACGCCCCGGCTGCACTACAGCATCTGGATGGCCGTCCTCGGCGCCGGCATCGGCCTGGTGATGCCCGTCCTCGTCCTGGCCGTGCAGAACTCCGTACGCCCCGCCGACCTCGGCACCGCCACCAGCGCCAACAACTACTTCCGGCAGATCGGCGGCAGCGTCGGCGCCGCGATCTTCGGCACCCTCTTCGCCGACCGGCTCAGCCGCTCCCTGCGCACCGCACTGCCCCCGCGCGCGGGCGGCCGGCTGCCCGACCCCGACTCCCTCACCCCGCAGCTCGTCCACGCGCTGCCCCCGGCCCTGCGCGACGCCTACATCCGCGCCTACGCCGACGCGATGCCCCGGATCTTCCTCTACCTCGTCCCGGTGCTCGTCCTCGGCCTGCTCATCGCCTTCTTCCTCAAGGAGAAACCCCTGGTGTCCCACCACACCCCCGCCACCGATCCGCAGCCCGCGCCGGTGCCCGCCCCGCTTCCGCAGCCCCGGTCGTCGTACGCCGCCGGAGTCCCGGTCTGCGGCACCGTGCAGCACCCGGACGGCACCGTGGTGCCCCGCGCGGCGCTCACCCTGATCGACGCCGCCGGACAGCAGATCGGCCGCGGAGCGAGCGGCGAGGACGGCCGGTACGCGCTGTCCACCCCGGGCTCCGGGGCGTACGTCCTGATCGCCGCCGCCGGCGGCCACCAGCCGCAGGCCGTCTCCGTCACCGTCGGCGAACGCCCCGTGGAACTCGACGTCGTCCTCGGCGGCGCCGGCCGCCTCGCCGGCTGTGTCCGCACCGCCGACGGCACCCCCGTCCGGGACGCCACCGTCACCCTCACCAACGTCCACGGCGAGGTCGTCGCCGCCGTCCGCAGCGGCCGCGAGGGCGGTTACGTCATCACCGAACTGGTCGCCGGCGAGTACACCCTCGCCGCCAGCGCCCCCGCCTACCGGCCCGCCGCGCTCCCCGTCACCGTGCAGGCCTCCCGGGAGACCCGCCAGGACGTCGAGCTCGCCGGCGGCGCCGTGCTGCGGGGCACCGTCCGGGCGAGCGGCGGACGCCCCGTGGAGGACGCGCGCGTCACCCTCCTCGACGCCGCCGGCAATGTCGTCGACACCCTCACCACCAAAGCGGACGGCACCTTCCGGTTCGTCGACCTCTCCTCCGGCGAGTACACCGTCATCGCCGCAGGTTACCCGCCGGTCGCCACGGTTCTCCAGGTCGCGGGCGGTGGCCGGACCGAGCGGGATCTCCAGCTCGGCCACGAGGACTGACCCGGGCGCCGGGCCGCGCACCGCCGCGACCGGCACCGATCCGGGGTGACCAATTCCAGGATTCGGCACACATCGCGACCGGACGTCGCCGTACGGTAGTGGCGGGCGGCACAGATCGTTTTGTACAGCCGTGGGGAGAGAGGGCCTGGGCCATGGACCGTGGCAGCGAGCGGGACACACCTCCCGGTCGCGGCGCCGGCAGCGCCGCGCCCGGCCGGATTCCGCTGGCCGTTGTCGTCGTCGACCGCAACGGCCTGGTGTCGCACTGGAGCAGCGGCGCGGGCCGGTTGTTCGGCGTGGCACGGCAGCAGGCGGTGGGGCAGCCCGCGGCGGATCTGCTGCCCGTCTCCGGCGCGCTCCCCGACCAGGGCGACCCCACGCCGGACGCCTTCGAGTCCTACGACGGGCTCGGCCCCGACCTGGAGGCCTCGCTCGGCGGCGACACCGCCTACGCCACCGCGGGCCGCGCCCGCCTGGTGCCGCCCGGCCGGCACCCCGAGGGCGAGCGGATCGACGTGCTGTGGTGGGCCTACCCGCTGGTCGGCCCCGACGACTCCCGGCTGCTCGTGCTCGCCACCGACGCCACCCGGCTGTGCGAGGACCGCGGCCACGAGGACGAGACCGCCGAACGCATCTCGCCCGGCTTCGCCCGCCACACCGAACTGCCCGCCTCCGCGGAACTCGAACGGCGGCTGCCCGAGATCCTGCCCAACATGGGCCCCGGACTCAGCGGCCGCATCGTCTCCCAGGTCCTGGAACTCGGCTACCCCGTCCTGGAGTTCAGCCAGTTCGACCGGGTGCCGGTGACCCCGTACTGGGGCGTTCCGCGCCGCCCCGGACGCGGCAGCCGTGCCCAGGCCGTCGTACCGCAGCCGCGGGCCGCGGGCGCCGTCGTGGTCCCGGCGGGCGCCGAACAGGAGCTGGAGTACGCCGCCGTCCGCGAGCGGCTGGAGTTCCTCAACGAGGTCAGCTCCCGCATCGGCTCCTCCCTCGACCTCGGCGAGACCATCCGCGAGGTCACCAGCGCCGCCGTCCCCCGGTTCGCCGACTTCGCCGGCACCCATCTGCGGGCCGCGGTCCTGGCCGGCGAGGACTTCCCGGACGGGCCGCCCGACGCCAGCACCGTGATGTTCCGCGTCTGGGTCGAGCACAACGACGAACCCGGCCGCTGGGACGACACCGTGCCCGTCGGCGAGGCCTTCGCCTTCCCCGAGCACACGCCGTTCTACCGGTGCATGGTCACCGGTGAACCGGTGCTCGTCCCACGGGTCACCGAGGAGCTGTCCGAGCGCATCTCCGGCGAGTTCGAGAAGCGCGACCTCAGGCCGCTCATCGGCGGCAGGTCCCTGCTGATCGTCCCGCTCAAGGCACGCAACGTCGTCCTCGGCTTCATGGTGCTGATGCGCCGCCCGGACCGGCCCGCCTTCGACGACATGGACCGCACCACCGGCGCCGAACTCGCCGCCCGCGCGGGCCTCGTCCTCGACAACGCGCGCATGTACACCTACCAGGAGAACGTCGCCGACACCCTCCAGGACAGCATGCTGCCGCAGGTCGAGCCGAGGATGGCCGGCTGCGACATCGCCACCCGCTATCTGCCCGGCACCCGGCTCGGCCGGATCGGTGGCGACTGGTTCGACACCATCAAACTGCCCGGCTCACGCACCGCCCTCGTGGTCGGCGACGTCATGGGCCACGGCCTCAACTCGGCCGCCATGATGGGCCAGCTGCGCACCGCCGTGCAGACCATGGCCGCCATGGAGACCCCGCCCGCCCAGCTGCTGCGCAACCTGGACGACCTGGCCCGCCGGCTCGGCGACAACTACCTCGCCACCTGCCTCTACGCCGTCTACGACCCCATCCGCGGCGAACTCCACCTCGCCAACGCCGGACACATCCCGCCCGTGCTGGTCCGGGCCGAGGACGGCAGCAGCCGGCTCCTCGAACTGCCCACCGGTGCGCCCATAGGGGTCGGCGGTGTCCCCTTCGAGGCGATCCGGGTCAAGGTCGCGCCCGGCGACCGGCTGGTGCTGTGCACCGACGGCCTGGTCGAGGTGCGCGGCACCGACATCGGCGAGGGTCTCGCCGCGCTCTGCGAGTCCGCCGCCCACCCGGCCGCCTCCATGGACGACGCCTGCGACACCATCATCCGCGCCCTCAACACCCGCGACGGCCGCAAGGACGACGTCGCCCTGCTCATGGCCCGTCTCAACGGCATCCCGGACGACCATGTCGCCGCCTGGCGGCTCGGCGCCGACCCCCGCGAGGTGGGCCGGGCCCGCCGCCTGGTCCGCGAACGGCTCCTCGACTGGGGCCTGCCGCAGGCCGTGGACACCGCCGAACTGCTGGTCAGCGAGGTCGTCACCAACGCGGTCCGGCACGCCGGGAGCGACCCGGTCGAGCTGCGGGTGGTCCGCACCAACGCCCTGCTGTTCGAGGTCACCGACGACGAGCCAGCCCTGCCGGCCATGGTGAGCGCCGCGCCCGACGACGAGTCCGGCCGTGGACTGCGGGTGGTCAGCCGGCTCGCCCGCGAGTGGGGCGCCAGCGCCAGCGGCCACCGCAAGACGGTCTGGTTCGAGCAGGCGCTCACGGAACGGTAGTAAGGGGGGCGTGCCGTTGTCAGCGCGCCCCCTCGCAGCTCCGTATATCTCGTGAAGGTGGCTCCAGGCCTCTTGCCCTGTCCCCGATCACCACGATATTCCGATCACGGAACCGACCCGTGGGGAGATCGTATGAACGTCTCGGACAACTACCGCAGCGCCTGGGAGAGTTACTGGAGCGCCACCTCCGAGGCCCGGGGCGAGGCCATATGGGACTCCGACCCCTCCCTCGGCGCCGCACCGCACGCCGAACTGCTCCTGCCGTACGCCGACCCGGGCCGCACCGTGGTCGACCTCGGCTGCGGCAACGGCACCCAGACCCGCTACCTCGCCACCCGCTTCGCCCGCGCGGTCGGCGTCGACCTCTCGCACGCGGCGGTCGCCCACGCCCGCCGCGCCTCGGGCGGTGACGGGCCCGAGTTCCAGCAGCTCGACCTCACCGACACCGACGCCGTACGCGCCCTGCACGACCGGCTCGGCGACAGCAACGTCTATATGCGGGCCGTCACCCACCAGAGCGAACCGGCCGCACGCCCCGCGGTCGCCGCCGCCGTCGCCACGCTCCTCGGCACCGAGGGCCGTGCCTTCGTCGTGGAGCTGACCTCCGGCTCCCGGGACGTCCTCAAGCGCGCCGCCTCCCAGCCGGGCGGGCCGGGACCCAAGCTCCAGCGTGTCTTCAAGCACGGCCTGAAGCCCGCCGACGCCGACGACGAGGAGATCCCCCGGCTGCTCGGGGAGGCCGGCCTGGCCGTCCTGGACAGCGGAGAGACGGTCCTGCCCCAGACGGAGCACCTCCTGGACGGCACCCGCATCGACCTACCCGCCCGGTGGTTCGTACTCGCCGCCAAGTAAGGAGTTCCGCGTACCGGCCCGGGGTCGTGGTGCCGGTGGGGTGGGGCGCGTAACGTGAGCCGGCATGAAGATCCTCATCAGTGCGGACATGGAGGGGGCGACCGGTGTCACCTGGCCGGCGGACGTGCTGCCGGGGACGCCGGAGTGGCAGCGGTGCCGGTCGATGTTCACCTCGGACGTGAACGCCGCCGCCCAGGGCTTCTTCGACGGCGGCGCCGACCAGGTGCTCGTCAACGAGGCGCACTCGACCATGCGGAACCTGCTGCTGGAACACCTCGACGAGCGGATCGAGATGCTCACCGGACGGCACAAGGCGCTGTCCATGGTGGAGGGCGTCCAGCACGGGGACGTCGACGGCATCGCGTTCGTCGGCTACCACGCGGGCGCCGGCATGGAGGGCGTCCTCGCCCACACCTACCTCGCCAACCAGATCACCGGGGTCTGGCTGGACGACGTCCGCGCCAGCGAGGGGCTCCTCAACGCCCGCGTCGTCGCCGAGTACGGCGTCCCGGTCGTCCTGGTCACCGGCGACGACATCGCCTGCGAGGACGCCCTCGGCTATGCGCCCGAGGCGCTGAAGGTCGCCGTGAAGGACCATGTCTCGCGGTACGCGGCCGTCTGCCGCACCCCGGCCCGTACCGCCGCCGACATCCGCGCCGCCGCCAAGGAGGCCGCACGGCTCGCCGTCCGGTACGAGCCCGTGCACGGCGGCCCGCACACCGTCGCGGTGGAGTTCGACGCCGAGCATCTGGCGATGGCCGCAACCGTCGTCCCCGGTGTGCAGCGGACCGGGGAGCGCAAGGTGGCGTACCGCAGTCCGACCATGTACGAGGCCATTCGCACGTTCAAGGCGGTCACCACGATCGCCTCCGCCGCCGTGGAGGAGCAGTATGGCTGACCAGCAGGCCCTGGACGAGGTGGTCGAGTTCACCTCCGGCCTGATCCGGATCGACACCACCAACCGCGGCGGCGGCGACTGCCGGGAGCGGCCGGCCGCCGAGTACGCCGCCGAACGGCTGGCCGGCGCCGGCCTGGAACCGCTGCTGCTGGAGCGTACCCCGGGCCGTACCAACGTGGTCGCCCGGATCGAGGGCACCGACCCGTCCGCCGACGCGCTGCTGGTCCACGGCCATCTCGACGTGGTTCCGGCCGAGGCCGCCGACTGGAGCGTGCACCCCTTCTCCGGGGAGGTCCAGGGCGGCGTGGTGTGGGGGCGGGGCGCCGTCGACATGAAGAACATGGACGCGATGATCCTGGCGGTCGTCCGCTCCTGGGCCCGGCAGGGGGTACGGCCCCGCCGCGATCTCGTCATCGCCTTCACCGCGGACGAGGAGGCCAGCGCCGAGGACGGCTCCGGCTTCCTCGCCGACCACCACCCCGAACTCTTCGAGGGCTGCACCGAGGGCGTCGGCGAGTCGGGCGCCTTCACCTTCCACGACGGCGCCGGCCGGCAGATCTATCCGATCGCCGCGGGGGAGCGGGGCACCGGCTGGCTGAAGCTCACCGCCCGCGGCCGCGCCGGACACGGCTCCAAGGTCAACGAGGAGAACGCGGTGACCCGGCTCGCCGCCGCCGTCACCCGCATCGGCGAGCACCGGTGGCCGTCCCGGCTCACCCCGACGGTGCGGGCCGCCCTCGCCGAACTCGCCGCCCTCTACGGCATCGACGCCGACCTCACCGACCCGGACCTGCTGCTGGACAAGCTCGGCCCGGCCGCCCAGCTGGTGGAGGCGACCGTCCGCAACAGCGCCAACCCGACGATGCTGGCGGCCGGTTACAAGGTCAACGTCATTCCGGGCGAGGCGGTCGCCCATGTCGACGGGCGGTTCCTCGCCGGCACCGAGGAGGAGTTCCGCGCCACCCTGGACGAGCTGACCGGCCCCGACATCAGCTGGGAGTTCATCCACCGGGAGGTCGCCCTCCAGGCACCGGTGGACACGCCGACCTTCGCCCGGATGCGGGCCGCCGTCGAGGAGTTCGCGCCCGAGGGACACGTCGTGCCGTACTGCATGCCGGGCGGCACCGACGCCAAGCAGTTCTCCCGGCTCGGCATCACCGGCTACGGCTTCACCCCGCTGAAGCTGCCCGAGGACCTCGACTACCAGGCGCTGTTCCACGGGGTGGACGAGCGCGTACCGGTGGCGGCACTGGAGTTCGGCGTGCGGGTCCTCGACCGCTTCCTGCGCACCGCCTAGCCACGGAGGACCGCCGGATGACCGAGGCGCCGTACGGATCCTGGCCGTCGCCCGTCGACGCGGCCCTGGCCGCCGCGCACGACGGCCGGCCCGAGTGGGTCGGCTTCGTCGGCGACGAGGTGTGGTGGACCGAGCCCCGGCCCGCCGAGGGCGGCCGCCGGGCCCTGGTCCGGCGCCGCGCCGACGGACGGGCGGAAACGGTACTGCCCACGCCGTGGAACGTGCGCGGCCGCGTCATGGAGTACGGCGGCCGGCCCTGGACCGCGGTGTCGCGCGACGGGCATCCGCTCGTCGTCTTCGCGCACTTCGCCGACCGGCGGCTCTACCGGTACGAGCCGGGCGGCGAGCCCCGCCCGCTGACCCCGGTGTCCGCGGTGGGCGGCGGGCTGCGCTGGGCGGAGCCGCGGGTGGACCTCGCGCGCGGCGAGGTGTGGTGTGTGCTGGAGGAGTTCACCGGGGACGGCCCGGGTGACGTACGACGGGTCCTGGCCGCCGTACCGCTGGACGGCTCGGCCGCCGAGGACCGCCGCGCCGTACGCGAACTCGCCCCGGCGCGGCACCGGTTCGTCACCGGGCCGCGGCTGTCGCCGGACGGCCGGCGCGCCGCCTGGCTGGGCTGGGACCATCCGCGGATGCCGTGGGACGGCACGGACCTGCTCGTCGCCGAGGTGACGGACGGGGGCACGCTGGAGCGGGTGCGCACCGTCGCCGGCGGACCGGACGAAGCCGTCGCCCAGGTCGAGTGGTCGTACCCGGACGGCGCCCTGCTGTACACCAGTGACCGCGGCGGCTGGTGGAACCTCTACCGCGACGGCACCCCGCTGTGCCCCCGCGAGGAGGAGTTCGGCGGGCCGCTGTGGCAGCTCGGCCTTCAGTGGTTCGCGCCGCTGGAGAACGGGCTGATCGCGGTCGTCCACGGCCGGGGGCCGGCCGTGCTCGGGATACTGGACCCGGCATCGGGCGAGGTCGTCGACGCCGCCGGGCCGTGGACCGAGTTCGCGCCCACCCTCGCCACGCACGGCGACCGGGTGGCCGCCGTCGGGGCGAGCCCGCGCAGCGGCTACGAGGTCGTGGAGCTGGACACCGCCACCGGCCGGGCCCGCCCCGTCGGCGCCCGCCACCGCGACCCCGTCGACCCCGCCTACTACCCCGAGCCGCGCGTCCGCACCTTCCCGGGGCCCGGCGGCCGCCCGGTGCACGCCCAGGTCTATCCGCCGCACCACCCGGAGTACTCCGCCCCGGACGGCGAGCTGCCGCCCTATGTCATCTGGGTGCACGGCGGTCCCACCGACCGGGCGCCGCTCGTGCTGGACCTGGCGATCGCCTGCTTCACCTCCCGCGGCATCGGTGTCGCCGAGGTGAACTACGGCGGCTCCACCGGATACGGCCGGGCCTACCGCGAGCGGCTGCGCGGGCAGTGGGGCGTGGCCGACGTCCAGGACTGCGCGGCCGTCGCCCGCGCCCTCGCCGAGGAGGGCACCGCCGACCCCGCCCGGCTCGCGATCCGGGGCGGCAGCGCGGGCGGCTGGACCGCCGCCGCCTCCCTGACCACCACCGACGTCTACGCCTGCGGCACCATCCGCTACCCGGTCCTGGACCTGGCCACCTGGGGGCCGCAGGACACCCACGACTTCGAGTCCCACTACCTCGAGTCGCTGGTCGGCCCGTTCGCCGAGGTGCCACAGCGGTACGCCGAGCGCTCGCCGACCCGCCACGCCCACCGGCTCACCGCGCCGTTCCTGCTGCTCCAGGGCCTGGACGACGCGGTCTGTCCGCCCGCCCAGTGCGAACGCTTCCTCGCCCGCCTCGGCGGCCGGGGCGTGCCGCACGCCTACCTCACCTTCGCGGGGGAGGGGCACGGCTTCCGGCGGGCCGAGACCACCGTGCGCGCGCTGGAGGCCGAGCTGTCGCTGTACGCTCAGGTGTTCGGACTGGACATGCCCGGTGTCCCGAGGACGGAGCTGCACACGTGAAGGAACTCCAGCGCCCCCGGCGCCTGGCCCCGGGCGCCCGGGTCGCCGTGGTCGCGCCCAGTGGGCCGGTGCCCGAGGAGCGGCTCCAGCTCGGGCTCGACGTGCTGCGCGGCTGGGACCTGGACCCGGTCGTGGCCCCCCATGTCCTGGACCGGCACGACGGGCTGCGCTATCTGGCGGGCCGGGACGCCGACCGCGCCGCCGACTTCCAGCGGGCCTGGTGCGACCCGTCCGTCGCCGCCGTGCTGTGCGCCCGCGGCGGCTACGGCGCCCAGCGCATGGTCGACCTGCTCGACTGGGACGCGCTGCGCGCCGCCGGACCCAAGGTGCTGGTCGGCTTCAGCGACGTCACCGCCCTGCACCAGGCCTTCGCCACCCGCCTCGGCCTGGTCACCCTGCACGGCCCGGTGGCCGCCGGGATCGACTTCGTCAAGAGCGCCCGCGCCCAGGACCACCTCAGGGCCACCCTCTTCCACCCGGAGACCGTGCAGTCCGTGGCCACCACCGGCACGGCCCTGGTGCCCGGCCGGGCCCGTGGTGTCACCCTCGGCGGCTGCCTCAGCCTGCTCGCCACCGACCTCGGCACTCCGTTCGCCCGGCCCGGCGCCCGCGGCGGACTGCTGCTGATCGAGGACGTGGGCGAACGGCCGTACGCCGTCGACCGGTTGCTGACCCAGCTGCTGCGCACCGGCTGGCTCGACGGGGTCACCGGGATCGGACTCGGCTCCTGGCACGGCTGCGGGCCGTACGAGGAGCTGCGCCCCGTCCTCGCCGACCGGCTCGCCGGGCTCGGCGTCCCGGTCCTGGAGCAGATGGGCTTCGGGCACGGCGCGGACGCGCTCACCGTCCCCTTCGGCGTGGCGGCCGAACTCGACGCCGACGCGGGCACCTTGACCCTGGACACGCCCGCGCTGCGCTGACCGGCGGCAGGACCGTAGGCTGACCGCATGCCGCACACCGCACCCCACTACCTCGCCGAGGGCCCGCGGGTGGCCATCCGCCACTTCACCCTCGCCGACGGGCCCGAGTTCACCGCGCGGGTCCAGGAGAGCAAGGACCTGCACCGGCCGTGGCTGTTCCCGCCGGACACCGAGCAGGCCTACGCCGACTACGCCGGCCGGCTGATCGAGGACCCGGGCCGGGCCGGTTTCCTGGTGTGCGAGAAGGACAGTGGCGACATCGCCGGATACATCAACATCAACAACATCGTGCGGGGCGCCTTCCAGTGCGGCGCCCTCGGCTACGGCGCCTTCGCCCACGCCGCCGGGCGGGGCCTGATGCGCGAGGGCCTCGACCTGGTGATCGGGTACGCCTTCGGCCCGCTCGGACTGCACCGGCTGGAGATCAACGTCCAGCCCGAGAACACCGCCTCGATCGCCCTCGCCCGCGGCGCCGGATTCCGCAACGAGGGCTTCTCGCCCAGGATGCTCTACATCGACGGGGCCTGGCGCGACCACGAACGCTGGGCGCTCACCCAGGAGATGCGCACCCCCCGCTGAGCCCGCCTGGCACCCTTTGCGCAATCCTGACCGGCAGCGCCCCTGGCCGACTCGCCGGCCGCCCGGTTCCCTGGTCGTCGTGACGAGGATCCGACGTGAGGAACTGACGCTGCCCGCCGCACCGCTGGGCCCCGACAACCCCCTTCCCGCACTGCGCCCCCTCGACGAGGTGCACCGCACCGACGACCGTGACCGCGACCGGGCCGGTCCGCTGCGCCACGCACCGCTGCGCAGCCTGCTCCCGGTCCGGGTCCGCGACGGCTACGACCGGCACCGCGAGCCGCGCACCCTCGACGCGCTGGTGATCGAGAACGACCGGCTGCGCGCCACCGTCCTGCCGGGCCTGGGCGGCCGCGTCGTCTCCCTGCTCCACCTGCCCACCGGACGCGAACTCCTCTACCGCAACCCGGTGTTCCAGCCGGCGAACTTCGCCCTCAACGGCGCCTGGTACTCCGGCGGCATCGAGTGGAACATCGGCGTCACCGGCCACACCACCCTGTCCTGCGCACCCCTGCACGCCGCCCGGGTCGCCGCTCCCGACGGCGGGGAGATGCTGCGGCTGTGGGAGTGGGAGCGGCTGCGCGACCTGCCCTTCCAGGTCGACCTCTGGCTCCCCGACGGCTCCGACTTCCTGTACGCCGCCGTCCGCATCCGCAACCCGCACGAGCACCCGGTGCCCGCCTCCTGGTGGTCCAACACCGCAGTCCCCGAGGAGCGCCGCATCCTCGCCCCCGCCGAGGAGGCCTGGTCCTACGGCTACGAACGCCGTCTGCGCCGCGTCCCCGTCCCCGTCCACGACGGCATCGACCGCTCCCACCCGCTCGACAGTCCCTACGCCGCCGACTACTTCTACGACATCCCGGACGGCCGCCGCCGCTGGATCGCCGCTCTCGACGCCGACGGCCACGGCCTGGTGCAGACCTCCACCGACCTGCTGCGCGGCCGCAAGCTCTTCGTCTGGGGCAGCGGCCCGGGCGGACGCCGCTGGCAGGACTGGCTCACCGCCCCGGGCACCGGCGGCTACTGCGAGATCCAGGCCGGCCTCGCCCCCACTCAGCTGGAGTACGTCCGCCTCGACGCCGAGAGCGAGCTGTCCTGGCTGGAGGCGTACGGCCCGCTCGACGCACCCGTCGAGGGGGAGTGGACCGGGGCCGTCCGGGGCGTGGCGGAGCGGCTGGAGTCGGCACTGCCCCGCGCCCGGACCGAGCAGGCGTACGCGGCCTGGCTGCCGTACGCCGACACCGAACCCGGCGAACACCTCGCCACCGGCTCCGGCTGGGGCGCGCTGGAGGTGCTGCGCGCCGGATGGAAGCTGCCCGGCACCCCCTTCGCCGACTCCACCCTCGGCCCCGCCCAGGAACCCTGGCTGACGCTGCTGCGCACCGGCTGCCTGCCCGAGCCGCGCCGGGCAGGGCCGCCCGGCGAGACCCTGGTCGCCCCGCACTGGCGGGACATGCTGGAGACCGCGCCCGCCACCCCGCACACCGAGTACCACCTCGGCATCGCCCAGTGGCACGCCGGCGACCGCGCCCAGGCGGTGCGCAGCTGGGAGCGCGCCCTCCCGCTCGCGCCCGCGCGCTGGCCCGGCTTGCGCTGCCTGGCCGTCGCCGACCGGGAGTCCGGCCACCACGAGCGCGCCGCCGACCGCTACCGGGACGCCTTCGACGACCTGTGCCGCTCCCTGGCCGCGGCCCCGGGTGACGACGACGGGATCCGGACCGCCGACCTCGCCGCCCTCGCCGCACTCGGCCGGGAGACCCTCGACGCCCTGCTCCGCGCCCGCCGCACGGCCGAGGCCCGGGCGGTGTGGGACCGGCTGCCGGCCGCCCTCCGGGGGCGCGGCCGGTTCCGGCTGCTGCTGGCCGAGCTGCTGCTCGCCGAGGGCCGCCCCGCCGAGGCGCGCGCCGTCTTCGACGAGGGCTTCGAGGTCCCCGACCTCCGGGAGGGAGAGGACGCCCTCGGCCGGCTCTGGGCCCGCCTCACCGACGAGCCCCTGCCGGCCCCCTACGACTTCCGGATGCACCCGGACCCGGCGGTCTGACCGGCTCAGGCCCGCTGGTGGTCCACGTACTCGAAGACCGCCCCGTCCGGGTGCACCGCGAGCAGATTGCGGCCCACCGGCGTCGGAACCGGCCCCGCCACCACCTGGGCGCCCAGCTCCGTCAGCAGCCGGTGGGCCTCCTCGACATCCGGTACGGCGATGGTCGCGGCCACCTTGCGCAGCAGCTCCAGCTCCTCCTCGGGCCCGCTCATCAACAGGAACGACCCCACCGCGGCCACCCGCACACCACCGCGCTCGAAGCGCTGGGCTCTGCCTCCCGCCAGCCGTTCGTAGAAGGGGACGGCGGCTTCGAGGTCGTCGACGCAGATGCGCAGCGAGGCGCCCAGAATCTCCATGCGCCCGAGCCTAGTTGGCCCGGCGGCGGGCGTGCAGGGGGCGGGCGTTACCGGGCGTGAACGGCGGGTACCCGCAGGGTATGGACCGTTTGGATCACCTGGAACATCTCGACAAAGCCCTGGTCGACGAGCTGGCGCAGGTGGCACGCGAGACGGTGCGGGACGAGCTGCGCGAGCAGACCCGCAAGCAGCGCCGTACCGCCCTGCTCTACGCCGCGTCCGGCACCGCCGCCCTGTACGCGGGGGCCGCGCTGTCCCTCGCGCTCGGTCTGGCGCTGGCCCTGGGCCTGCCCGGCTGGGCGGCGGCCCTGATCACCGCGGCGATCCTGGGTGTGATCGCCTATGCCCTGCGCAGCGCCGCCCACCCCCATCACCCCAACACGGGCCGCCCCGCCGCCGGGCATGTCGTCGGAGGCACCGCCCCCACCGGCCCGCCGAGCGGCCTGGGCGTCCCCTATCCGCCGATTCCGCAGACCCCGCCGCGGCCCCCGGAGGACCCGGCAGCCCCGCACCACCGGGCCTGAGCGAGGGCGTGAGCGCCTCGGCCGATCGGCGTCAGCCGGTCAGCCGGGGCAGCACCTTCGTCCGGTAGAAGTCGAAGAAGCCGCGCTGGTCCGGCCCGATCTGGTTCACGTACACCCGGTTGAAGCCGGCGTCGGCGAACGCCCGCAGCGCCGAGACGTGCTGCTCGACGTCGTCGCCGCAGACCACGTTCTCCCGCACCGCGTCCTGTGTGACCAGCTCGTGCAGCTGCTCGAAGTGGCGCGGTGACGGCAGGATCTGCCCCATCTCGCCGGGCAGCAGCTCGTTGTACCAGAGCCGGTGCACCGTCCGCACACACTCCTCGCGGTCGGTGCCGTAACAGACCTTCGTGCCGCCGCTGACCGGCTTGGCCCCGCCCCCGCCCTTGCGGAACCGGGTGACCATCTCCTCCTCGGGCGCCATGGTGATGTAGCCGTCGCCCACCCGGGCGGCCAGCGCGGTCGCCTTCGGACCGAAGCCGGAGATGTCGATCGGCACGGGCTCGTCGGGGACGGTGTAGAGGCGGGCGTTCTCCACGGTGTAGTGGGTGCCGCGATGGCTGACCTCCTCGCCGGTGAACAGCCGCCGCATCACCTGGATCGCCTCCTCCAGCATCTCCAGCCGGACGGGCAGCGGGGGCCACCGGTCGCCGAGGATGTGCTCGTTCAGTGCCTCGCCGGTGCCGACGCCGAGCCGGAAGCGGCCCTGGGTCAGCACCGCGCTCGTCGCGGCGGCCTGCGCCACCACGGCCGGGTGGGTCCGTACGGTCGGGCAGGTCACGGCGGTCTCGATGGGCAGCGACACCGCCTCGGACAGGGCGCCGATCACGGACCACACGAACGCGCTCTGGCCCTGCGCGTCGTTCCACGGGTGGTAGTGGTCGGAGATCCACAGCGCCTGGAAGCCGGCCTGCTCGGCCATCCGGGCCTGCTCGATGAGGTCGGCCGGGCCGTGCTCCTCGCTGGCCAGGAAATAGCCGTACTGGGGCATGGAAAGTACCTCCGCGCGGGCGAAGCTGTGCTTGGTGTGCTCCGGTCCCGGGCCGGGTACCGGGGGCCCGGCGGGCGAAACGCCACGAGCGCGGCCCGCGGGCGCGGACCGGGCGTACGGGTGACCGGCCCGGCGTTTGGGTGCCCCCGCCCCGGTTACGCGGAATGCCTCGGACGAGCCGTGTCCGAGCCGCACCACAGCCATACCGCCGGAGGCGCACCGTGAGCCGACCTCACATCGTGATCGTCGGCGCCGGTTTCGCCGGGTACCGGGCTGCCCGCACCCTGGCCCGGCTCACCCGGAACCGGGCCGACATCACGCTGCTCAACCCCACCGACTACTTCCTGTACCTGCCCCTGCTGCCCCAGGTCGCGGCCGGGGTCCTGGAGGCCCGCCGGGTCACCGTCTCGCTGCCGGGCACGCTGCACCGGGTGCGACTGGTGCTGGGCGAGGCGGACGGGGTGGACCTCGACGGCCGTACGGTGCGGTACACGGACCCCGAGGGCGGCGCCGGCACTCTCCGCTACGACCGGCTGGTGCTGGCCGTCGGCAGTGTGAACAAGCTGCTGCCGATCCCGGGGGTAGCCGAGCACGCGCACGGCTTCCGCGGGCTGCCCGAGGCGCTCTACCTGCGCGATCACGTGACCCGGCAGATCGAACTCGCCGGTGCCTGTGACGACCCGGACGTCCGCGCCGCCCGGTGCACGTTCGTCGTGGTGGGCGCCGGCTACACCGGCACCGAGGTGGCCGCGCACATGCAGCTGCTCACCGACCGGCTGGCCCGCCGGCAGCGGCTGCCGGAGGGCCTGCGGCCGCGCTGGATCCTGCTGGACGTGGCGAAGCGGGTGCTGCCGGAGATGGACGAGCGGCTCTCCCGTACGGCGGACCGGGTGCTGCGGGCGCGCGGGGTCGAGGTCCGCATGGGCACGTCGGTGCAGGAGGCCACGCACGACGGGGTGCGGCTCACCGACGGCCGGGCCGTCGCCTCCCGGACCCTGGTGTGGTGCGTCGGCGTGCGGCCCGACCCGCTGGTCGAGGCGGTCGGGCAGCCGCTGGAGCGCGGACGGCTGGTCGTCGACGAGCATCTGCGGGTGCCCGGCCGGTCCGAGGTGTTCGCCTGCGGTGACGCGGCCGCCGTACCCGATCCGCGGGCCCCGGGGAAGTTCACCCCGATGACCGCCCAGCACGCCTGGCGGCAGGGCCGGGTGGCCGGCGAGAACGTGGCCGCCTCGCTGGGCCTCGGCCGGCGCCGGCGCCCCTACCGCCACCGCGAGCTGGGCTTCGCCGTCGACCTCGGCGGCATGCGGGCCGCCGCCGATCCGTTCGGCGTGCCACTGTCCGGGCCGGCCGCCGGCCTGGTCACCCGCGCCTACCACCTGGCGGCGCTGCCGGGCAACCGTGTCCGGGTCGCGGCCGACTGGCTGCTGGACGCCGTACTGCCCCGCCAGGGTGTCCAGTTGGGCCTCGTCCGCGCCTGGTCGGTGCCGCTGGACACCGCCTCCCCGGAGCTCGCCCGGATCCCGGGCGGGCCCACCGATCGACCGGCCGGCACTCCTGCCGGGCGCCATCCCGACGACTTCGTGCAACGAGACCGAGGAGACCGATGAAGACCGACGAACTCGCCGCCCTGGGACAGCAGCTGCGCGTGGACAGCGTGCGGGCGTCCGCCGCCGCGGGCTCGGGCCACCCCACGTCCTCGATGTCCGCGGCCGACCTGCTCGCCGTGCTGCTCGCCCACCATCTGCGCTACGACTTCGAACGCCCCGACCACCCCGCCAACGACCGCTTCGTCCTGTCCAAGGGACACGCCTCGCCGCTGCTGTACGCCGCGTACAAGGCGGCCGGCGCCATCGAGGACGGCGAGCTGGTCACCTTCCGCAAGCTCGGCAGCCGGCTGGAGGGGCACCCCACGCCCCGCCGGCTGCCGTGGGTGGAGACCGCCACCGGCTCGCTCGGCCAGGGCCTGCCGGTCGGGGTCGGCATCGCCCTCGCCGGCAAGCGGCTGGAGCGCAACGGCCACCGGGTGTGGGTGCTGTGCGGGGACAGCGAGCTGGCCGAGGGCTCGGTCTGGGAGGCCGCCGAACACGCCGGGTACGAGCGGCTCGACAACCTGGTCGCGATCGTCGACGTCAACCGGCTCGGACAGCGCGGGCCCACCCGGCACGGCCACGACCTGGACGCCTACGCCCGCCGCTTCCAGGCCTTCGACTGGCACACGATCGAGGTCGACGGCCACGACGTCGACGCGATCGACCGGGCGTACGGGGAGGCGCTGTCCACGGCCGGGCAGCCCACGGTCATCCTCGCCCGCACCCTCAAGGGCAAGGGCGTCGCCGCCGTCGAGGACCGCGAGGGCCACCACGGCAAGCCGCTGCCGGACGCCGACGAGGCCGTCGCCGAACTCGGCGGCCGGCGCCAGGTGCGCTTCCGGGTCGGCGAACCGCCCGCCGCCGCCGTACTGCGCGACCTGACCACCGAGGTCCTCCGGCTGCCCCGCTACGACACCGGCGACGAGGTCGCCACCCGGGACGCCTTCGGCACCGCCCTCGCCGCGCTCGGCGCCGCCCGCGGTGACGTCGTCGCGCTGGACGGCGAGGTCGGCGACTCCACCCGCACCGAGGAGTTCGCCAAGGCCCACCCGGACCGCTTCTTCGAGTGCTACATCGCCGAGCAGCAGCTGGTCGCCTCGGCCGTCGGCATGGCCACCCGCGGCTGGGTGCCGTACGCCGCCACCTTCGCGGCCTTCCTCACCCGCGCCCACGACTTCGTGCGGATGGCGTCCATCAGCGGCGCCGGCATCAACCTGGTCGGCTCGCACGCCGGGGTCGCCATCGGCCAGGACGGGCCCTCGCAGATGGGCCTGGAGGACCTGGCGATGTTCCGGTCCGTGCACGGCTCGACCGTGCTCTACCCGTGCGACGCCAACCAGACCGCCCGGCTGGTCGCCGCCATGGCCGGCCTCGACGGCATCCGCTATCTGCGCACCTCGCGCGGCAAGACCCCGGTGATCTACGGCCCCGACGAGGAGTTCCCGGTCGGCGGCAGCAGGACGCTGCGCAGCGGCGAGCAGGACCGGCTGACGATCGTCGCGGCCGGGGTCACCGTGTTCGAGGCGCTGGCCGCGGCCGACCGGCTCGCCGCGGACGGCATCCCGGTCCGGGTCGTCGACCTGTACTCGGTCAAGCCCGTGGACGCGGCCACGCTGCACCGGGCCGCCGAGGAGACCGGCTGCCTGCTCACCGTGGAGGACCACCACCCCGAGGGCGGCATCGGCGACGCCGTCGCGGAGGCCTTCGCCGACGGCCGGCCCGTGCCCCGGCTGGTCCGGCTCGGCGTACGCACCATGCCGGGCTCGGCCGCGCCCGACGAACAGCTGCACGCGGCCGGGATCGACGCCGCCGGTATCGCGGCGGCCGCGAAGCTGCTGGTCGAGGAGGCGATCGTGCGGTGAGCGGCGGTGCCGCACGGCACATCCGGGCGGGCCGCCGCACGGTCGCGATCCAGCGGCCCGGCAAGGTCCTCTTCCCGGCCGGCGCCGGCGCGCCCGAGTACACCAAGGGCGACCTCGCCGACTACTACCGGTCCGTCGCCCGGTATCTGCTGCCCCACGTGCGGGGCCGCCCGCTGATGCTGGAGCGGTACCCGGACGGGGTCGGCGGGCAGCGGTTCATGCAGAAGCACACCCCCGAGCACTACCCGGACTGGATCACCCGGGCCGAGGTGGCCAAGGAGGGCGGCACCGTCACCCATGTCGTCTGCGACGACACCGCCACCCTCCTCTACCTCGCCGACCAGGCCTGCCTCAGCCTGCACCGGTGGCTGTCCCGCACCGACCGGGCCCACGGCCCCGACCACCCCGACCGGCTGGTCCTGGACCTGGACCCGCCGGTCGAGGACTTCGCGCCTGTCCGCGAGGCCGCCCACTGGCTGCACGAGCTGCTGGACGACCTGGGACTGCCCGCCGCCCCGATGACCACCGGCTCGCGCGGAGTGCACCTCGTCGTCCCGCTCGACGGCCGTCACCATGTCGACGAGGTACGGCGGTTCGCCCGCGACCTCGCCGAGTTCGCCGTGTCCCGGCACCCCGACCGGCTCACCACCGCCGCCCGCAAGGACGACCGCGGCGACCGTCTCTACCTCGATGTCCAGCGCAACGCCTACGCCCAGACCGCCGTCGCCCCCTACACCGTCCGCGCCCGCCCCGGCGCCCCCGTCGCCGTGCCCCTGTCCTGGGAGCAACTGGACGACCCCGGCCTCGACGCGCGCCGCTGGACCATCGCCGACGCCGCCGACCAGGCCCGCAGCGGACCCTGGGACGGACTCGCCAGCCGCGGCCGCGCCCTGGGACCGGCCCGGCGCCGCCTCACCGAGATGCGGCACTGAAGGTTTGGCCAAGGGATGAACGGCCACTCGCAGGGAGAGGTGCCATGTCGAACACAGATCACACGGATAAGCCACAGAGTTCACAGAAAACCCAGAAGTCACGGGAGGTGCACGGCACCCCGGACAGTGGCGCGGACGCCCCACGGCCGGAGCCGATGGAGGTACTGCGCCAGGCCCGCACCCAGCTCGCCGAACTCACCGGAT
Organism: Streptomyces sp. NPDC031418; assembly: GCF_055581605.1. Taxonomy (NCBI): domain Bacteria; kingdom Bacillati; phylum Actinomycetota; class Actinomycetes; order Kitasatosporales; family Streptomycetaceae; genus Streptomyces; species Streptomyces sp. NPDC031418. Next base: position 10,490 of record NZ_JBVIJC010000004.1, on the reverse strand, counting down.
ACGCCCCCGAGTCGGTGTCCGCCTTCGAGCAGACCGACGACGGGTGGGCGGTGGAGGTGGAGGTGCTGGAACTCGCCCGGGTCCCCGACACGATGAGCCTGATGGCGAGCTACCAGGTCGAGCTGGACCCGCAGGGTCGGCTCACCGGCTACCGCCGGGTGAGCCGCTACGAGCGCGGGCGGGCCGACGCACGACGGTCCGGCGGCCGCTAGGCCGCCGCCCGAAACCAACCAAGAGGAGGAACGGCCGCATGACCGTTGTCCCGGCACAGCAGTCCGGCGGCGCAGGCGGCACGAGTGGCCTGTACGACGTACTGGAGCTGGTGCTCGACCGCGGGCTCGTCATCGATGCGTTCGTACGCGTGTCCCTGGTCGGCATCGAGATTCTGAAGATCGACGTACGGGTCGTCGTGGCCAGCGTCGACACCTATCTGCGCTTCGCCGAGGCGTGCAACCGCCTCGACCTGGAGGCCGGCCCGAACAAGTCCCCCGGACTGCCCGAGATCGTCGGTGAGATCACCGAGGACGGCGCCCGCGGCAAGGCCAAGGGCGCGCTGTCCGGCGCCGCGCAGACCGTCTCCGACGCCTTCAAGCAGGCCCGCGGCGAGGCGGAGGAAGAATCCCGGCCGCGGCCGCGCAAGGCACCGACCCGCCGGAAGGAGGAGCAGGAGTGAGCACCTACGTCTACGGCATCACCGCGCGGTCGCACCCGCCACTCTCCGAGGGGATGACCGGTGTGGGCGATCCGCCCCAGCCGGTGCGCACCCTCACCACGGGCGAGCTGGCCGCCGTGGTCAGCGACGCCCCCGAGGGGCTCCGGGCCAGGCGCAGGGATCTGCTCGCCCACCAGAACGTGCTCGCCGCGGCGGGTGCGGCGGGCTGTGTGCTGCCCATGCGGTTCGGCAGCGTCGCCCCCGACGACGACGCCGTCACCGCGGTCCTCGCCGAGCGCGAGGAGCACTACCAAGAACGCCTCGCGGCCCTGGACGGCAAGGTGGAGTACAACGTCAAGGCCACCCATGTCGAGGACGCGGTGCTGCACCGGGTGATGGCCGAGAACGCGGACATCCGCGCCCTCGCCGAGGAGAACCGGCGGGCGGGCGGCGGCGGTTACGAGGCCAAGCTCCGCCTCGGCGAAATGGTCGCGGCCGCCGTCAAGGCCCAGGAGAGCCAGGACGCCGCCGAGGTGATCGCCCTGCTGGAGCCGGCCGCCGCCGCGGTCAGCGCGGGCCCCGAGTCGACCGGCTGGCTGCTCAACGTGTCCTTCCTGGTGCCCCGGGACGGCGCCACCGAGTTCCTGGCCGCCGTGGAGCGCGTGCGGGAAAGCCGTCCGCACGTCGACCTGCGGGCCAACGGTCCGCTGCCGCCGTACAGCTTCGTGGACCCCGGCCCGGCCCAGCCCGCGAGCAGCACGGCCGATGCCGGCAGCGGAGCGCGATAGCGGCCGGTGCGCGGTCGGAAGGAGGCCCCCGTGGGACTGATCGGCGAGGTGCTGCTGCTGCCGTTCGCGCCGGTACGCGGCACCGGATGGGTGGTCCGGCAGCTGCTCCGGGAGGCGGAACGGATCTACTACGACCCCGCCACCGTGCGGGCCGAGCTCGCCCGGCTGGAAGAGCGGCTGGAGGCGGGTGAGATCACCGAGGAGGAGTTCGAGCGGCGCGAGGACGAACTGCTCGACCGGCTGGAGATCGCGCTTGGCTCCGGCCACCCCACAGGCGACGGGATGTGACATGAACCGAACGGCACTGGGCCTCGCGGTAGGGGCCGGATACTTCCTGGGACGGACGAAGAAACTCAAGATGGCCCTCGCGGTCGGATCCCTGGTCGCCGGGAAGAAGCTCAACCTCAGTCCGAAGATGCTCGCGGACCTGGCGAGCCAGCAACTGAAGAACAACCCGCAGTTCAAGGAGATCGGAGACCAGATACGCCAGGACCTGCGAGGGGCCGGCAAGGCCGCCTCCGGGGCCCTGGCGGAGCGGCAGATGAACGCGCTCGCCGACCGCCTGCACAACCGCACCTCCCAGCTGCGCGACGGCCTGGCCGGGGCGGCGCCCGGCACCGGTTCCGCCGAGTCCGACGACGAGGAGCCGGAGGGCGAGGAGCCGCGGGACGAGGCCCAAGGCGACGAGGACTCCGACGAGGGCTCGTCGCGCCGCGAGGGCGGTGAGAAGGCCGACCGGCGGGGCGACGCGCCGCGCAAGAAGGCGGCCGAGACGGCGCGCGACAAGAAGGCGACGGCGAAGGCCCCCGCCAGGACGGCCCCCGCCGGGAAGGCGACGGCGAAGAAGACGGCCGCGGCCCGCAAGAAGGCCGCGAAGAAGACGGCCGCCGCGGGCGGCGCCGCCCGCGGCGGCTCCTCGGGGCAGTCGAAGGGCGGCGATGACCGATGACCGAGGCTGTCGGATCCGCCACGTCCGCGGCCGGCAAGGCCAGGGACGCGGCCGAGGAGAACCCGCTGGCCGGCCTCGCCCACAGCGAGGCAGCCGACCGGCTCAAGGCGGAGGCCCAGGACTTCCTGGCCGCCCAGGCCACGAAGATGCTCACCGGCCTCGGCCGCAAGCTCGGCGAGACCACGGGCAAGCTCAACGACATCGCCGAAGGCAAGAGCCCTGGATTCGCGGGGCTCGCGCTCGACGGCGGGCGCAAGCTCGCCGAGGGCAAGGGGCCGCTGCGTACCGCCCTGGAACTGGGCGGCTCCCGTGTCAAGGAGAACGTGATGAACGCCGTCAAAGGCCTCGGTGGGAGCAAGGGCAAGAAGGGCGGCGCGGGCAAGAAGCCGACCGTCATCATGGAGTCCATCGACGTGGGCGTACCGCTGCGCACCGCCTACGACCAGTGGACGCAGTACAAGGACTTCAGCGGCTTCGCCAAGGGCGTGAAGAGCGCGAGCCGCTCCGACGACACCCACTCCGACTGGCAGGCGAAGATCTTCCTGTCCAGCCGCAGCTGGAAGGCGCAGACCACCGAACAGATACCCGACTACCGCATCCAGTGGACGTCGGAGGGCGCCAAGGGCACCACCAAGGGCGTGGTCTCCTTCCACCGGCTGGAGGAGAACCTCACCCGGGTCCTGCTGGTCATCGAGTACTACCCGACCGGTCTGTTCGAGAAGACCGGCAATATCTGGCGCGCCCAGGGCCGCCGGGTCAGGCTGGACCTGAAGAACTTCGCCCGCTTCATCACCCTCAAGGGCGAGGCGGAGGACGCCTGGCGCGGTGAGATCCGCGACGGCGAGGTGGTGCGGAGCCACGAGGACGCCCTGGCCGAGGAGGAGCAGGAGAAGGAGCAGCGGGACGACGAGGGCGCCGAGGAGCCGCCCGAGGAAGAGGAGGAAGCGGAGGAAGAGGAGGACGGGGGCGAGCCCCGGTACGAGGACGAGGACGAGGAGCCCTACGAGGACGAGGCCGAGGAGGGTGAGGAGCCCGAGGAGGAGTACGAGGAGGACGAAGCGCCCGAAGGCGAGTACGACGAGGAAGAAGAGGAAGAGGAAGAGGAACCCGAGTACGCGGGAGGCGGGAGCCGTCGATGACGACCCCCAGCCGCTTCGGCGACTCCGGCAGCCGCTTCCCCGAGCCCTACGGACAGGGCGGCGGCGCCAACCTCGCCGACATCCTCGAGCGCGTGCTCGACAAGGGTGTCGTCATCGCGGGCGACATCCGGATCAACCTGCTCGACATCGAACTGCTCACCATCAAACTGCGCCTGATCGTCGCCTCGGTGGACAAGGCCAGGGAGATGGGCATCGACTGGTGGGAGAGCGACCCCGCACTCTCCTCCCGGGCCCGCCGCGACGAGCTGGCCCGGGAGAACGCCGAGCTGAAGGAACGGCTGGCCCGGCTCGAGGAGCTGGAGCCGGGCCGGGCGCCGAAGGAGGAGGCACCATGACCGGACTGCGGTATGTGTATGCCGTCTGCCGCCCCTTCGAAAAGCCTCTGCAATCCCAGCTCAGCGGCATCGGGGGCGCCCCGCCGGCGCTGCTGCGCCACCACGGGCTGGTCGCCGTGGTCAGCACGGTCCCGGAGGCCGACTTCTGCGAGGAGGCGCTCAAGGCCCACCTGGAGGACCTGGACTGGCTGTCCGCGACCGCCCGCGCCCACCAGGGCGTGATCGACGCGCTCACCACGGTCACCACCCCGCTGCCGCTGCGGCTCGCCACCGTCTTCCGGGACGACAGCGCCGTTCGCGTGATGATCGAGGCCCGTGAGAACGACTTCCGGAAGGTTCTCGACCGGCTGGAGGGCCGGGTCGAGTGGGGCGTGAAGCTGTATCTGGAACCCGGGTCGGACGAGTCCGCCGAGCCCGTTTCCGCCGCCGCGGCACGGCCCGCGAGCGGCCGCGACTATCTGCGCCGGCGGCGCGCGCACACCCATGCGCACGAGGAGCGGTGGCAGCGCGCCGAGGCGTTCGCGCACTCCCTGCACCAGCGGCTGTCCGGGCACGCCGAGGACTCCCGGTTGCACCCCCCGCAGAACTCCGCGCTGTCCGCGGCGCCCGGCCGTAATGTGCTGAACGCCGCCTATCTCGTCCCCCGGGCGCATTCCGAGGAATTCGTGGAACTGGTGGACCGCACGAAGGACGAGGAACCGGGAATCCGGGTGGAACTCACCGGCCCCTGGGCCGCCTATTCGTTCACCGGATGGCCGCCCGAGGCCGAAAAGGACGAGGAAACGGGCGAAGAAACGAGCGTGGAAAAGGGCGGGGAAACGCGCGGCGAAACAGGCGCCGAAAGGCGTGAGAAAACGGGGGAGGGGCGGCCGTGACCGTCATCGAGCGCCGTGAGATCGCGCTGGTCGACCTCCTGGACCGGCTGCTGGCCGGCGGAGTCGTCATCACCGGCGACATCACCCTGCGGATCGCGGACGTCGACCTGGTCCGCATCGACCTGAACGCACTGATCAGCTCGGTGAACCGGTCGGTCCCGTCCCCCTTCGAACCGTTCGAACCGTTCGAACCCGAAGCCATCGAGGAGGCCGAGTGACCCCGCCCGACCGGACGCGCCGGCTCGACCTGGAACCCGACACCGTCGAACGGGACCTGGTGAAACTCGTGCTCACGGTCGTGGAACTGCTGCGCCAGCTGATGGAACGGCAGGCCGTGCGCCGGTTCGACACCGGTGAGCTGACCGAGGCGCAGGAGGAGCGGATCGGGCTCACGCTGATGCTCCTGGAGGAGCGGATGACCGAGTTGTGCGACCGCTACGGACTGCGGCCCGAGGACCTCAATCTGGACCTCGGGCCGCTCGGGCCGCTGCTTCCGCGTGACTGAGCTCAGGTCACCATCGGTACCAGCGACCCCTGCCGCCGCTCGCGTCCGTACTGCGCACCAGGAATCCCAGCAGCCAGATGACCAGGACAGCCAGCGCGATCCACCACAGAATCTTTACCGCGAATCCGACGCCGAAGAGAATCAGCGCGAGAAGCAGTACCAGCAGGATGGGAACCATAGTGTGAACCTCCTGCATTCCGGGTTTCCAGAAATTCGCGGTTCAGGCTTCTTTTCGGCACAGAATCTCCCCGTGCAGGACCGCGAACCAGCCGTCCTCGCGCCGCCCCCACTCCCGCCAGGCCTCTGATACGGCCCGCAGCTGCTCCTCGGTGGCATGACCGCCCCGCACGGCCCGCCCGGCGTAGGCGGAGGCCAGGGTGCGGTCCGCCCACAGGCCGCTCCACCAGGCCCGCTCCTCGGCGGTGGCGAAGGTCCAGGTGTCGGTGGTCGTGGTGATCCGGCGCAGCCCGGCGGCCAGCGCCCAGGCCTTCAGCCGCCGCCCGGCGTCCGGCTCGCCGCCGTTGGCCCGGGCCACCCGCTCGTACAGGTCCAGCCAGTCGTCCAGGCCGGGCAGCTCCGGGTACCAGGTCATCGCCGCGTAGTCCGCGTCCCGTACGGCGATGTACCCGCCCGGTCGGGTCACCCGCACCATCTCGCGCAGCGCCTGCACCGGGTCGCCGACATGCTGGAGCACCTGGTGGGCGTGGACCACGCAGAAGGTGTCGTCGGGGTAGTCCAGGGCGTGGACGTCGGCGACCGCGAAGTCGACGTTGGCCAGGCCGCGCTCGGCGGCGGTCGCGCGGGCCTGCTCCAGGACGTCCGGCGCCCGGTCGACACCGGTGACGTGCCCGTCCGGGACCAGCTCCGCCAGGTCCGCGGTGATCGTGCCCGGGCCGCAGCCGATGTCCAGGATCTTCATATGGGGCTTGATCGAGCCGAGCAGATAGCCCGCCGAGTTGGCGGCGGTCCGCCAGGTGTGCGAGCGCAGCACCGACTCGTGGTGGCCGTGCGTGTAGACGGCGGTCTCCTGTGCTTTCGGCATGACGCTGCCCCCTTGTCGTCGTACCGGCCGCAGTGGCCGGCGGTACGGATCACCGTACGCGCCCATGCCGAATAGTGAGACTCCCGTTTCGTCATACGGACTGATGGAGTATCAGCTCAAGATGGACGGCCGTCAGAACCGCGTGCGCAGCGGGCGGTAGACCGTCAGGGCCTCCGGCAGCTTCTCCACCGTCACCTCGCCCGACACCGCCGTCACCTCGCCGTCGTAGGCCAGTGGCGTGCCCGGCGCGACGCCCGACAGCCGGAGCCGGTTCACCTGCACCGCGGAATGCGCCGGAGACCGGGTGAGCGGGCCCGCCAGGGCCGCGGCGAGCAGCCGCAGCGCCGGCCGCCGGCCGCCGTGCACCACCCGCACGTCCAGCAGCCCGTCCGCCAGATCCGTACGGCGGCCCGGCGCGAGCCCCACCCGGTGGTAGACGCCGTTGCCGACGAACAGCAGCCACAGCGCCCGGCGTTCGTCCCCCACCTCCACTTGCAGCGGCCGCCGGTGGGCGCGCAGCACCCGCAGCGCGCCCAGCACCCCGGCCGGCCAGCCGCCGATCCGGGACGACCAGGTGTCCCGCTCGCGCACCAGCTCCGGATACACGCCGAGGCTCAGCGTGTTCAGGAACAGCCCCTCCGCGCCGTCGCAGACGAACCGGCCCGCGTCCACCCGGACCGCCTCCCCGTGCCGTACCGCCCGGGCCAGCGCCCGCTCGTCCTCCACCGTCAGGTCGTGCGCGAAGTGGTTGAGGGTGCCGCCGGGCAGCACCGCCAGCGGCAGACCGTGCCGCAGCGCGACCAGGGCCGCCGCGTTCACGGTGCCGTCGCCGCCGCACACCCCCAGTACCCGGGCCCGCGCCGCCGCGTCCGCCAGCGCGGCCCCGACGTCCTCGGGCGCGCACTCCACGACCTCCGCCCGCGGTAGCGCCGCCCGCAGCGCGCGCACCCGGTCCGCCGTGCCCGAGGCCCGGTTGGCGACCACCACCAGCCCCTCGCCCTCCGGCAGCGCGGGCGCCGCGGAGCGCGGTCGGGCGGGCCGCCGCAGCTGGGTGCGGGTCGGCACCAGCCGCCGTACCAGGAAGGCGGCGCCCACCCCGAGCGCCGCCCCCGCGAGCACATCGCTCGGGAAGTGCACCCCCGTGTACACCCGGGACATCGCCACCGAGAACGCCACCGGCGCCACCGCCGCGCCCCACGCGGGGGACTCCAGCGCGACCCCGCACGCGAAGGCGGCCGCCGACGCGGCGTGCCCGGACGGGAAGGACGTGGTGATCGGCTGCCGCCGCAGCCGCCGTACCAGCGGGACGGGATCGAGCACCGGGCGCGGCCGGCGCACCGACCGCTTGCCGATCGTGTTGATCGTCAGCGAGGCCACGGCCAGCGAGGCCAGCCCCCGCACCGCCGCCCGGCGCGCCCTCGGGGTGCGGCTCCAGGCCATCGCGGCGGCCGTCGCCCCCCACAGCACCCCGTGGTTGGCGCTCCGGCTGAGCCTCGGCAGCACGCGCTCGGCCCCGGGCCAGTGCCAGGCGGCGGCCGACTCGAACAGCTGGGCGTCCAGGCCGAGCAGCCGCTCGCGCAGGGCGTGCCGGCCGGCCTTCGGAACAGTCAGATCCACATCTGGGCTCATGGGGAGCGACTACCCTGAAGTGCCCGTTTCCTGCGTCGGAGGGGACCGTCGGATGCGCCTGCTCCTCGTCCGCCACGGCGAGACCCCGTCCAATGTGCGGGGCCTGCTCGACACCACCACGCCGGGCCCGGGCCTGACCCCGCTCGGCGAACGGCAGGCCGCCGAGCTGCCCGAGGCCCTCGCGGACGAGGAGATCGAGGCCGTCTACGCCTCCCCCCTGGTCCGCGCCCGGCTCACCGCCGCCCCGCTGGCCGCCGTCCGCGGCCTGGACGTCCTGGTCCGGGACGGGATCCGCGAGCTGTCCGCCGGCGATCTGGAAATGGAGCCCGGCGACTCCCCGGGCGGCGAGCTGTTCCTGCGCACGGTGTTCGCGTGGGCGGCCGGCGACACCGCGCTGCGCGTTCCCGGCGGGGAGAGCGGCGAGGAGGCCCTCGCCCGCTACGACGCCGTGATCGCCGAGGCCCACGCGAGCGGCGCCTCGACCGTCGCCATGGTCAGCCACGGCGCCGCCATCCGGGTGTGGACCGCCGCCCGCGCCGGGAACATCGGCGTCTCCTTCGCCGCCGCCCGCCCCCTCGCCAACACCGGCGTGGTGACCCTGGAGGGCACCCCGGCCGACGGCTGGACGGCACTGAGCTGGCAGGGCGCCACCATCGCCCCGACGGGCGAGCCGGGGCCCACGGGCGAACCACTGCGACCCTGACCGCCGCCCCCCGACCCCCTAACCCGTTTGCCTCCGTCCCCGGTCACCCCGGAGAATTCCGCCCCATGGGACACCTGGAAGCCGCGCATCTCGAGTACCACCTCCCCGACGGGAGGACCCTCCTCGGAGATGTGTCCTTCCGGGTCGGCGAGGGCACCGCCGTCGCCCTCGTCGGACCCAACGGCGCCGGCAAGACCACCCTGCTGCGGCTGATCTCCGGGGAGCTGAAGCCGCACGGGGGCACCGTCACCGTCAGCGGTGGCCTCGGCGTGATGCGGCAGTTCGTCGGTTCCGTACGGGACGAGACGACCGTACGCGACCTGCTCGTCTCGGTCGCCCCGCCCGGGATCCGCGCCGCGGCCGAGGCCGTGGACGCCGCCGAGCACGCGATCATGACGGTCGACGACGAGGCCGCCCAGCTGCGCTACGCCCAGGCACTCTCCGACTGGGCCGAGGTACGCGGCTACGAGGCCGAGACGCTGTGGGACATGTGCACCACGGCCGCGCTCGGCATGCCGTACGAGCGCGCCCAGTGGCGGCAGGTGCGCACCCTCTCCGGCGGCGAGCAGAAGCGGCTCGTGCTGGAGGCCCTGCTGCGCGGCACCGACGAGGTGCTGCTGCTCGACGAGCCGGACAACTACCTCGACGTCCCCGGCAAGCGCTGGCTGGAGGAACAGCTCCAAACCACCCGCAAGACCGTCCTGTTCGTCTCCCACGACCGGGAGCTCCTCGACCGCGCCGCGCAGCGCATCGTCTCCGTCGAGCCCGGCCCGGCCGGCGCCGACGCCTGGGTGCACGGCGGCGGCTTCGCCACCTACCACGAGGCCCGCCGCGAACGCTTCGCCCGCTTCGAGGAGCTGCGCCGCCGCTGGGACGAGAAACACGCCCAGCTGAAGAAGCTCGTCGTCAACCTCCGCCAGGCCGCCGCCGTCAGCCACGAGATGGCCTCCCGGTACGCGGCCGCCCAGACCAGGCTGCGCAAGTTCGAGGAGGCCGGTCCGCCGCCCGAGCCGCCGCGCGAGCAGGACATCACCATGCGCCTGAAGGGCGGCCGCACCGGCGTCCGCGCCGTCACCTGCGCCGGACTCGGCCTGACCGGCCTGATGCACCCCTTCGACCTGGAGGTCTTCTACGGCGAACGGGTCGCCGTCCTCGGCTCCAACGGCTCGGGCAAGTCGCACTTCCTGCGCCTGCTCGCGGGGGAGGACGTCGCCCACACCGGACAGTGGAAGCTCGGCGCCCGGGTCGTCCCCGGCCACTTCGCGCAGACCCACGCCCATCCCGAGCTGGCCGGCCGCACGCTGCTCGACATCCTCTGGAAGGAACACGCCCAGGACCGGGGCGCGGCCATGTCCCGGCTGCGCCGCTACGAACTCACCCAGCAGGCCGAGCAGAGCTTCGACCGGCTGTCCGGCGGTCAGCAGGCCCGCTTCCAGATCCTCCTGCTGGAGCTGGCCGGCGCCACCGCCCTGCTGCTGGACGAGCCCACCGACAACCTCGACCTGGAATCCGCCGAGGCGCTCCAGGAAGGCCTGGAGGCCTTCGAGGGCACGGTCCTCGCCGTCACCCACGACCGCTGGTTCGCCCGCTCCTTCGACCGCTTCCTCGTCTTCGGCAGCGACGGCCGCGTCCGCGAGACCCCCGAACCGGTCTGGGACGAACGCCGGGTGGAGCGGGTCCGGTAGGACAGAGGAACCAACGCGGGGTGGGGGGGGGGGGGAGGGGAGCACCCCCCCCCCCCCCCCCCCCCCCCTCCCCCCCCCCCACCCCCCCCCCCCCCCCCCCCCCCCCCCACCAACCCCCCCCCCCCCCCCCCCCCCCCCCCCCCCCCCCCCCCCCCCCCCCCCCCCCC